>JAYKIG010000060.1:0-6848 GCA_035286045.1 Cyanobacteriota bacterium
CTCGGGATCAGGTAAGGGTGCAAGGGTGCGGTAAGAGCGCACCAGCGGCATCGAGAGGTGCCGGCTCGGTAAACCCCGGCCGGGAGCAAGGCCAGGGCTTCGGCCCGCGGAACAAGGGTTGGCCATGATCCCGTTCCGTCTGTAGCGCGCCGCTGGAGGCCGCCGGTAACGGCGGTTCGAGAGAGATGATCCACCACCACCGTCCCGTCAGCTCTGTGCTGGGGGGGGCGGTGGGGAACAGAACCCGGCTTACGGCCTGCTTTCCCCCCCTTGACCCCCTACTCCGCCTCTCCGCGTTGACACCCCAGCGCCTCGCCCAGCTTGTGGCCTATCTCCAGAAGCTGGGCCTGGATCCCACCGCTCCCGGTGGACCGGGGCGATCGGCCAGCGGGCTGGCACCCATCGAGGAGGCCCTCTCCCACAGCTCCCTGGGGGAAAGCCGAAGCCATGAACGGCTGGAATTTCTCGGCGATGCGGTGCTGCGGCTGGCTGCCACGGAGTTTCTGCGGCGGCAGCAGGCAGATCTGCGGGTGGGGGACCAATCGGCCCTCAGGGGCCATCTGGTGAGTGACCGATGGCTGGCGGGCCTTGCCCAACGGTGTGGGCTGGAGGAAGTGGTGCGGCTTGGCCCCATGGCCAGCGGGGATGCGGCTGGCCGGGCCACAGTGCTTGCGGAATGCACCGAGGCCCTGCTGGGGGGGGTCTACCTGGCCTGGGGTGGACCCACCGGCGGTCTGGAACCCATCCTCCGCTGGCTCAGCCCCCACTGGCAGGACACTGCCCAGGCCGTGCTGGCCGATCCACACCGGCAAAACTGGAAATCCGCCCTGCAGGAATGGAGCCAAGGCCAGGGCCTCGGCCTGCCGACCTACAACTGTGTGGAAAAAAGCCTGGTCCATGGCGATCCCCTGCGGTTCCACTGCCGTGTCTGGCTGGATCACCCCAAAGGCCCCCGAGTGCTCGGGGAAGGCTGGGGTGGATCCAGGCGCATGGCAGAGCAGGACGCCGCACGGGAGGCCCTGAACCGGGGCGTGGGCGCCCTCAGCTGAGCTCCAGCGCCCGCAGGGGCAAGGTCACCAGCTTGTCCCAGCAGCCGCCCTCGAAGAGCACCGCCGCCCGACTCCCGCTGAGCCGCTGCACGATCCCTTTGTACCCCCGATAGATCGAGCTGGGATCGCTCACGGTCACCGTGCTGCCAGGGAGGATCGCCGGGGCCATGCGAAGGGACATGCAGGAGACGCAATTATCGCGACCCCGGCAAAGGTTGGGGCCTGGACCCAGCAGGGAGTTGACCGTTCTTCTGGCCCAGTCGGCGCCCTGTTTCCTGGGAACACTCGCTTCAATGGGGTTGAACGAGTGCTTTGAGCGCCCACCTTGCCTGCCATGGCTACTCCCTCCCTCGTCCCCCTCATCCTCTGTGGTGGGACGGGCACCCGTCTCTGGCCCCTCTCCCGCGCTTCGTACCCGAAACAGTATTGGCCCCTTGCCGGAACCAGCGAGGCCACCCTGCTGCAGCAGACCCACCAGCGCCTGACGGGTCTACCTGGGCTGGCGCCGCCGATCCTGGTGTGCAACGAAGACCACCGCTTCATCGTGGCGGAGCAGATGCGCCAGATCGATGTGGATCTTCCGACCATCCTCTTAGAACCTGTGGGCCGCAACACGGCGCCAGCCGTTGCGGTGGCCGCCCTGCACGCCACGGCCCGGGGGGACGACCCCCTCCTGCTGGTGCTGGCCGCCGATCACGTCATCCGCCAGGACGACCGTTTCCGGCAGACAGTGGCCGCCGGCATCCCAGCCGCTGTGGCCGGCCGGCTGGTGACCTTCGGCATTGTGCCCACGGCGCCGGAAACGGGCTATGGCTACATCGAATCCGCCGAACCCCTCAACCCCCAGCAGCCGGTGCCCATCGCCCGCTTCGTGGAGAAGCCGGATCGGGGCACCGCCGAAGGCTTCCTGGCCTCGGGCCGCTTCACCTGGAACAGCGGCATGTTCCTCTTCCGCGCCAGCGCCATCCTCTCCGAGATGGAACGGTTGTCTCCGGAGGTGGTGAGCGCCTGCCGCAGCGCCCTGGAGCACGACAACGTCGATCTGGATTTTCTGCGCCTCGAGCGGGAGGCCTTTGCGGGCTGCCCCTCGGTGGCCATTGATGTGGCCGTGATGGAGCGCACCGACCGGGGGTGCGTGCTGCCGTTGGATGCCCAATGGAGTGATGTGGGCAGCTGGAGCGCTCTCTGGGAAACGGCCGATCGCGACAGCCTGGGCAACGTGGTCCGCGGCCGGGTGATCAGCCAGGATTCCCGCAACTGCTACCTCCGCAGCGAACACCGTTTGGTGGTGGCGCTGGGGGTGGACGATCTGGTGGTGGTAGAAACCGACGATGTGGTGCTCTTGGCCCACCGCGACCGGGCCCAGGATGTGAAAGCGGTGGTAGGCATGCTCGAGAAGCAGGGGGCTCCGGAAAGCAAGGCTCACCGCCGCATCTACCGGCCCTGGGGCCACTACGACGGGGTGGTGGAAGGTGATCGCTGGCAGGTGAAGAAAATTCAGGTCAAACCGGGCGCCTCTCTTTCCCTGCAAATGCATCACCATCGCGCAGAGCACTGGGTGGTGGTGAAGGGGACGGCCGTGGTGGAAAAGGACGGAGTCGAGGAGCTGCTGGGTGAGAACCAAAGCACCTACATCCCTTTAGGTGCCCGCCATCGCCTGATCAACCCCGGCAAAATTCCTGTGGAATTGATTGAGGTGCAGAGCGGTCCATATCTGGGGGAAGACGATATCGTGCGATTTGAAGACCGCTATGGCCGTTCCGATCAACAACCTCTGGCCAGTACTTGATCCATGCGCTAAATTAGTTTGAGATTGGTTGTGAATGGTGCCCGAAGACGCAGAATTGTTCGAAGGTGGCGGCCTTTTCGACGATGCAGCCATCCCGGATGACATTCGCAAAGAGGGATCAACCAGAGAATGGGCTGCAGGTGCTCGCTACACCTATTGGGTGGGTGTTGTGTTGCTCGGCTCCTTCCTAACAGGTCTGATCAATGCGGCCCCGCCCCGCCTCGCCGACCCAACCTGGCAGCTCAACGTGATCGGTCTTCTGCTGGGGAGCGGGGGAATGGCTCTGATCGGATCACTGCTGCTCTGCCTGGCCCGGGTCTTCAACCAGAGCGATCGCCAGATCCAAAACCGTGCTCTTCTCGTGCGCAAGCTGGCCACCTGGGTGGCCCTCGGCTGGATGCTCCTGATCCCGCTGCAATTGTTTCTCGGCGTGCGGCTCATCAATAGCCAGGGCAGCAGCGAACTGGAGCAGATCCGAGGCTTAGAGCGCGTTGCCAAGGCTGTGCGAGATGCGAATTCGGAGTTTGAACTCCAGCAAGCCATGGCCCAGGTGCCCAACCAGCCCCCCCTTCCCCCCCTCACGGTGCCCCTGCCGGTGGCCAAGGCCAATCTGCTGGCCCAGTTCCAGAAAACGATCAACACGGCCAAGAACAACCAAGACCTGGGAAGTGCCAACCGGTTACAGATCTGGCTGAAAGAAGCCTTCCGTAATTCTATTCAGAGCCTCCTTCTCGCCCTGGGTTTCCTAGCTCTCGGCAAGCATCGGCTTATTGAGGATTCCTCCAAAAGCCAGGCCCAGGAAGGATTTCGAAGGAGAAACCGCTAGTCGACCCCCTCCACTCTCAGGCTCAAGGAAGTCTTCTGGAATACTCTGCAGAGCCTGGTTCCGGCCATCGGCAAAGAAACAGTCTCAGGATGCGTCTCTGGAGATCCAGAAGCAATCCTTGCCATGTTGTGCAAAATGCGCTCTTTAGCGTAAAATCACGTTGGGCCTGTTTGACCCTTCATTAGATTTCTTATGAAATTGCTGTCCAAAGCTGCGATTGCAGCAGCCCTCGCTGCTCCGGTCGCCTTTTCTTCACCATCCTTCGCCCAAAGCGCTTGCGCCCCCGGTACTATTTCCGACTATTTGGGCCTCGGATCAACGGGCTGTATTAGCGGCGACAAAATCTATTCCGATTTTTCGTTCACCGGCTTCGCTGGCTCCACAGCTCTCTCCGTTACTGATGCTGGCCCTCAGCACACATTCAGCGCTTCCGGCCTGAACTTTGGTGTTGGGTCAACCGCTAGCTATAGCTACACTGTGGCCATCGCTCCCGGCAACCCCAACGCCAGTTTCCTCGCCTACCGCACGGGTGCCACCACCTCTGATGTGTTCACCCCCTTGGCTAGCACCAAGACACTCATTGGCACACCCAATGGAGATGTGTCCACTGGTAGCGGTGATACTGTTGGCAACCTGGTCACCTATGCTCCAACGATTGGAGGACCAGTCGTGTTCACAGGTTCCATTAACGTGACCGGCGGACGCATGGACGTCTTTACAGACACCCTTGTCCAGCAGGTCTCCCAAGCATCCGCAACTCCCGGACCCCTGCCCATCCTGGGTGCAGCCGCGGCCTTCGGCTCCGTGCGCAAGCTGCGTCAGTTCTCCTCTGCTCTCAAGCAGGGCTGATTCAGCTCGCCATTCTGGTGATGATCAAAAGCCCCTGCCACGGCAGGGGCTTTTTTGTGGGATTTTTCCAGATCCCTGGTAGCGCTGAGGGGCCAAGTGTCCGTTAGCAGTCTTGCATCGAGAAACACCAATTAGGTTTTGAAATCTGTAGTTTTGCCGAAATGGGTAGACATTGCGCTAAAGTGTCTTTAAATGAATCCCCGGTTTTTCCGGCAGCCTCACCCATGAAACTCTTTTCCTCCATCGCAGTGGTAGCCATTGTGGCCCCGCTCACAGCCGGATCCCCTTCTCTTGCCCAACCAGCCTGCGAACCCGGTGGCATAGCCCAGTACACCACAGGATACGGAGCCACGGGTTGCAGGGTGGCCGATAAAGTCTTTTCAAATTTTCTGTTTACCGGCTTTGAAGCCTCCTCCATCTTTTCCGTAACGGCTTTAGCTGAACAGCACACCTTCAGTGCATCTGGCCTCAACTTCTCCCCGGGAGCCGTGGCAAGCTACAGCTACTTGGTAACCATCACGGATGGTTCTTTTGGTATTCAGGCTTATCGCACGTCTGCCACCTCGTCTGAGGTGACATTGCCTTTGAAGGGCACGAAAACCCTCACTGGGAACCCTGCTGGCATTACCTCTACAGCTGTTGACACGACTGTCGGAAATGCGGTTCTCTATCCCAGTGTTGAACCAGGTCCTGTTGCCTTCACTGGAACCATCAACGTCACTGGAGGCAGGATGGATGTCTTTACAGACTCCATTAGTCAATCTCTGAAGCAGACGGCCAGTCCCACCCCCGGCCCTCTGCCCATTCTAGGTGCAGCCGCGGCCTTCGGCTCCGTGCGCAAGCTGCGTAAGTTTTCTTCCCTCATCAAGCAGGGTTAATTCATCCTTGCGTCCTTTCTGATGTTCAGCCCTCGCCTTGACGGGGGCTTTTTTGTGCAGTTTTTCCAGATCTCAAAGAAAAGTTTGTTCCACTGAAGGGGGGTGGATACTCATACAAGGTAGGGGACAGTTTCGAGTATGCGCAAGTTCAGGTTGGACCTGTGGAGTTCTTTGGAACGATCTATGTAGACTTGTTTTTACAGACTCCATTAGTCAAAGTCTGAAGCCGGAGGCCAGTCCCACCCCCGGCCCTCTGCCCATTCTAGGTGCAGCCGCGGCCTTCGGCTCCTTGCGCAAGCTGCGTAAGTTTTCTTCCCTCATCAAGCAGGGTAAATACAAGACTGAAATCAAGTCTCCAGCCCCCGCGCCAGCGGTTTTTTTTGGAGGCCTACCTCTCTATTGCAAGATCTGGCGGTAAATTAAAACCACCTCCGACCAGATTTAGTGCCTGAACATCCTGACAACTTTGACGCGTTAGCCAGCAGTGGCCTTTTTGGCACGGTGGCCTCCCCTGATGAGATTCACCAAGAAAGCTCCAGCAAGGAATGGGAGGCGGGCGCTCGCTATGCCTATTGGATTGGCATATCGTTGCTCTGCTCCTTCCTGATCAACCTGATCAATGCAGCCCCACCCCGTCTGCTCGACCCGGGGTGGCAGCTCAACCTGATCGGCCTTCTGCTCGGCAGTGGGGGATTCGCCCTGATCGGAGCCCTGCTGATCTGCCTGGCACGAATCTTCAACCAAAGCGATCGCCAACTTCTTAAACGCTCCCGGCTCGTGCGCAGGCTTGCCACCTGGGTGGCCCTCGGCTGGATCCTTCTCATCCCCCTCCAACTCTTCGTTGGCGCTCGGCTCCTCAACAGCAGGGGCCAGAGCGAACTGGAGCAGATTCAAGGCTTGGAGCGCATCTCCAAGGCTGTTCGAGACGCCACCTCCGAAATTGAGCTCCGTCAAGCCCTGGGCCAATTGCCCAATCAGCCTCCCCTTGGCCGCCTCACTGTGCCGCTTTCGGTGGCCAAGTCCAACGTTCTGGCCCAGTTCGAGAAATCGATCAATACCGCCAAAAACAACCAGGATCTTGGAAGTTCCAATCGTTTGCAGCTCTGGCTGAAAGACGCCTTCCGCAATACCCTCCAGAGCCTGGCACTCGGCCTGGGCTTCCTGGCCCTCGGCAAACCTCGCCTGATTGAGGATTTGATCAACATGAAGGCCAGGAAACAGTTCCCAGGGAGAAGGCGCTAATCCGCCTCACTCCACCGTCACGCTCTTCGCCAGATTGCGGGGTTGGTCCACATCGAGGCCTCGGTGGGCCGCGATGTGATAGCTCAGAAGCTGCATCGGGATCACCGTGAGCAGGGGGCTCAGCAGCTCCTCCAGCTCCGGCAAGGGCAGCAGCAGATCAAACAGCTCCGTATCGCCGCAGGCCGGAGCTACTCCGATCAGCTGGGCATCCCGGG
>JAYKIG010000061.1:0-5891 GCA_035286045.1 Cyanobacteriota bacterium
GGCGCTGGCGAGCGGCCTTCGGGTATGAATTCCTCAACCGGCCCGACGGCTATCCAGGCCTGGCCCGGCGCTACGGCCTGCGGTTTGCCAAACCACCCACGGCCATGGATCTGGGCCTCACCTACCGAGCCCTCGCCGATGGGCAGGCCGACCTGATCGCCGGCGACAGCACCAACGGCCTGATCGCCGCCCTGAAGCTCCAGATGCTGGAGGACGACCGCCACTACTTCCCCCCCTATGACGCCGTGCCGGTGTTCAACGGCGCCAGCCTGCGGCGCTATCCCCAGCTCGCCCCCGTGGTGGAACGGCTGGCGGGGCGCCTTTCCGCCGCCACCATGCGGGAGCTCAATGCCGCGGTGGATCTGGAGCGGCGGACGCCGGAGGAGGTGGTGCGGCAATGGCGGCAGGGGGATGGCTGAGCCGGAGGGCCTCGAAACCACACCCGTTGGGCGAACGGATCCACCACCAGGGTGCCGTCGTTCACACTGCTGGCCCCGAGCTGGGCTGCTGGTTCCTGCCAGGTGCCGATGCCGCCGCAACGGCGGGCCGCGGGCGGGGTGTCTTTTAAAAACAGGGTGACCCCCTCCAGCCGACGCACCGCCCCGCCATCGCTGCCCACGAGCTCCAGGGCCACACCCCGGGGGAGGCGATAGGCCTGCACCGGCTCCGGCACCCCGGCGCAGGTGCTCAGGGAGAGATCGGCCTGGGGCCAGCGCTGGGGGTGCACGCCGGCGGCCTTCAGCTGGGCCAGCCAGGCCCGGTTGATGTTCACCGAGGGGACAAACCGACCATCGTCGTAGCCGGTGTCGATCTGGGCCACCGCCAGGGAGCGGCCGATCCGCACCGGGATGGTGGGGATGTTGGGGCACCCCGATCCCCGTGGTGCCGCAGGACAACGCAGCGGCGCTCCCACGGTGCCGTAGTAGTCGCGGCTGGAGAGGGGCGTGAACCCCGCCTGGCGCAGGGCGGATTCGCTGCAGAACGCTCCCTGCTGGGCGCGATGCAGGAGCCCACTGGCGTAATCGAGCGTGACGATGTGGCCAGCCAGCAGGTCGGTGCCGATCAGACCCGCCTGGGGGATCGGCCCCCGGAGGGTGCTGTGGTCCTGCACGCTCAATCGCACGGGCCCCCAGGGCCCGAAGAACTCCAGACCCTCAAAACGATCGGTGGTTCCCGCCATCGGCCGAGGGCGATCGCCTCCCCCGACCCCTTGCCCAGGCAGAAAGGTGCCCGGGGAGATGGAACTGCCATCGGCCCCCAGATCCACCACAAAGAACCCGGTGCGCCCCTGCACCCGCACGGGCGTGTAGGGCATGCCGCTGGAGAGGATGAGGGAGCGCGTCTCTCCCAGACAGGCCAGGGGCGGCAAGGAGAGGGGTAGAACCGGCTGGGCCAGGGCCGGCAACCCAGGAATCATCAAGGCGAGCAGCGCGAAAGCCTGGGTTACCATCCGCCTGATCGGCAGGGGAAGTCGTGGGTGGAAAATCTCAGCAATTGTCACCGTATGTGCAGTACGGCTGTGGACTATCCGTCGCCAGGGGATGGCGCAACTTCGATGGCTCCCCGCGCCTGCGAATAGAAAAGTTACCCGTTCTTGGTCGGGTGTTGACCCGCAACCGTCGGCTCTTTCCAGACGAGGTGGAATTCGGCGACATCGTCAGTGGTCTGCCCGTGGCCGCGGCCTCCTGCAAGGGATTGTATTGCTCCCATGTGCTGGAGCACCTCTGCCTGAAGGATTGCCAGCAGGCGCTGCGCAACAGCTGGGCCCTTCTGCAACCCGGCGGCATCTTTCGTCTCGTCATCCCCGATCTGAAGGCGTCCATTCAGCACTACCTCGACAACCCTTCCCCACAGGCATCGACCGATTTCATGCGGGAAACCAGCCTCGGGCTCGAAACACGGCCCCGGAATGTGGCAGGGGTGTTGTCGTCCTGGCTGGGCAATTCCTCCCACCTCTGGATGTGGGATGCCAGGGGCATGGAGCAAGCCCTGGCTGACGCTGGATTTGTGGACATCCGCCAGGCGACCTACGGCGATGGCAGCGATCCGATGTTTGCCAACGTGGAGGAGCGGATCCGTTGGAAGGAGGGCATCGGCTTCGACTGCCGCCGCCCCGCCTAGCCCCCTCAAGCCAGGCGGTGCCCGAGAAGCCAGACCACCACCGTGAGCCAGTGGATCAGCACCGGCGGCCAGATCGACCCACTGACGAGATAGGCCAGGCTGCAGGCCAACCCGAGCAGGGTGACCTGCACCAGGAAGCGGGGATCGGTCAGAAGGGTGCGCAGGGGTTCCCGCTGGGTGCGGGCCAGCAGCGGATGCCAGGCCACGAACAGGCCCACGCTCAGCGCCACCCAGGGCACCTGGGCCAGGACACCCACCCCATCGAAGCGGGTGGGCAGCAGCAGGGCCCGGAACAGCAGCTCCTCCCCCAGGGCCGGAACAACGAACAACCGAGCGGCGCGCGGCAGGAGCTGGGGCAAGGGCAGCCAGTGCCAACGCCTGGGCAGCAGGCCGCTGCGACGGGCCAAGGGGAGGGCGAGGACCCCATAGCCGAACAGGATCAGCAGGCTCCAGTGGAAGCCCGTGGGGGCCGCCTGGGGGAAGAGGCTCTCCCCCAGGCGGCCCAGCAGGGTGGGGACAAGGGGCAGCTGACCGAAGAGCACGGTGGGGGCGATGGGCTCCAGGCGGGGGTTGTCCCCCGGAAGCTGGTTGCTGCGCAGCACCACCAGGGGCAGGCCCACCCGCAGAAACTCGGCGGCGAAGAGGTCGTGGGCGCTGCGGGGCATGATCGAGCGCCAGCTCAGCAGGGCATCCCGCAGGCTCTGGCTGGTCTGGAAGAGGTCGGCATCGAGGCGGAGGGAGGTGGTGGAGCCCGTGCCCGCTGCAAGGGTCCGGGCGGCGTTGTGGGCCCAGTCGCCCCGCACCTGGCCGAAGGGCTTGAGCAGGCGATCAAAGGCCAGACCCAGTTCCGTCAGCCTCTCCCGATCCAGATCCGACATCGGGATGGCATCGCCCTGCTGCCGCAGCTGGCGGATAGCGATCCACAGGGCCTGGCCCGAGTCCTGCACGCAGGAGGTGGAGGGGGTCACCAAGGCCACGCCCGTTCCATCCCCGCTGCGATAGCGGGCCGCCAGGATCTCCGCCTGCAGGGCGATGGCATCGAGCACCTCCCCACCGAGGGGCACGAGCACATCGGAGAAGGGCCGCAGGCCGATCCAGCCCCGCTGCAGGCTGCCGGCGTAGGCGCTCCAGTCCTGGCTGCCCGCCACGATCCCGTTGGGGTTGGTGGCATAGATCTGGTGGTAGCGGATCGCCAGGCGCGGCCGGCCCGTGAAGCCATCCCGCACCACCCGGGCCTCTCCGAAGGAGAAATGGCCGGTTGCGGTCCAGCCGGGCGTGGGTTCCCCCTCCACCCCACCGATGCCCCCGAAGAGATGCATGAGCAGGGCCCGCTCCCCGAGGCGCCAGCCCGGTGGCGGCTTGCCGACCGGGATCAGGGCCGTGCTCGAAAGGGTGCCCCGCTGAAGGCTGGCCGGGCTCCAGTTGCCCTGGTGGAGGAAGGCCAGGGCGGGCTCGGTGCCGTGCAGCATCTGCGTTGGGGTGAGCTGGAAAAAGGCATAGGGATGGAGGGCCTGCACGGTGAACACCCCATCGGAGGCCGGAGCCCCCTGGATCAACCAGCCCTGCCCATTCAGGGGCGACCCCACCAGGCCAGCCGGATCGATCAGCCGCCGGCCGAAGCGATCGTGCGGCAGGGAGGGCAGGCGGATCGTCTCCTCCTCCCCATCGAAATGGTCCGTGGCCCCGCTGTAGTGCCGCACCCGCCAGAGGTCATCGCCTCCCGCTGGGCCGAGCACGGTCACCAGCCCCTGCCAGCGGCCCGTGATCTGCACCGGTGGGCTGGCGATGCGCAACTCCCCGTCTCCCACCCTCACCCCCTCCAGCTGAACGCTGACGTCATCCCCCGGCCGGGATCCGGCGAGGGTCTGGAGGGGGCCGGCGCGGCGCCCGTCCAGGCGGGTGGGCACCACATTGCCCTGGCCCGCCGCCCGGCGGGCCTCCGCCCCGAGGCGGATCTCCGTAGTCACCGTGGACACCAGCTGCTTCAAGTGGGGCAGATCAACCCAGCGCAGCCGCAGCCGCTCACCGATCAGCCCACGCTGGGCCTCGGGGGTCTGCTCCAGCAGGATCCACACCCAGTCGTCCGCGGGAGCCTGGGGATTGGCGATCTCGGCCGGGGTGGGCAAGACCAGCCGCCCGATCCACTCGGCGCTGGGGCGGTAGCGATCAGCGGGGGGGCGCCGACTGAGGGGATAGCTCTCGGGCCGGCTCCAGGGCGATTGGCGGGCAAGGGCTTCACTGCTCTGCGGCAGCGGCTGGGTGGGGGTGCCCTGGGGGGCTGCCGCCGCCCTTGGCACAAGGGGCGTCTGCACACCAAAAAGGGTGATGAGAAGCGTCGCAAGGCACCAGGTGAGCCAGGCCCATCCCCGTCGCGGTGGGCGCACCGTCACCACCTATCCACCCTCCCGCTGCAGCACGAAGAAGAACGGCTGCGCCATCCCCTTGCAATCCATCACCCCCAGGAGCCGTTCTGGACCCAGACGGCGGAACACATCCACGATCGGCTGGTGGTCGTAGACCATGGCGGCCGACACCTGGCCCCGATGAAGGATGGAGCGCAGCCGGGCAGCAGAGCGGCGGGTGGACACCAGGGGGGCCAGCCAGGGGAAGAGGCCGCCGTAGGGCTTGAGCCGCCCCACCCAGGGGGCCCGCAGCAGGGCCACCGGCACCCGGGAGGGATCCACGGTCAGCAGGCCACCCCCCACGGCCCGGAACACCAGGGGGTGCACCTCCTCCGTGCTCTCGAAGCGCTTGCCATGCCAGTGCCAGGCCTCCAGGAGCCCATCGAGGGGATGGCCGGTGGGGAAGCCTTCGCCGCGCCAGCGGCCGAGCACCTCCTCAGGAGCCACCGGCTCCAGGCTGTCGAAGAGCTCCAGGGCCCGCTCAGGGCTCAGCGGGGCCGCGGGCATGGAAGGGTCGTCAGCCACCGGCGGCACTGGCGAGGGAGGGCAGGGTCGTCACCAGCTGGGGGAACAGGAGGATCAGCAGCACCACCGCCAGCTGCAGCAGGATGAAAGGCACCGCACCCCGGTAGATGTCGCCCGTGCTCACCCCCGCCGGTGCCACGCCCCGAAGGTAGAAGAGGGCAAAGCCAAAGGGAGGTGTGAGAAAGGAGGTCTGCAGGTTGGCGCCGATCAGCACCCCCAGCCAGAGCAGGCCCTCCGCGCCCAGGAGCTGGCGGGCGGTGGGCAGGAGCAAGGGCACCACGATGAAGGCGATCTCGAAGAAGTCGATGAAGAAGCCGAGGGCAAAGATCACGAGCATGCTCACCGCCAGAAAACTTGCCCTGCCCCCGGGAAGATTCATGAGCAGATCGCTGATCAGCACGTCGCCCCCCACCCCTCGGAACACCAGGCTGAAAGCGGTGGAGCCGATCAGGATGGCGAGCACCATGGCCGTGGTGCGCAGAGTGGAATCGCACACCTGCCGCAGGGCCGCCCGGCTGAAGCCCCCCTGGGCGGCGGCCAGGGCCATGGCGCCCACCGCCCCGAGCACGCCCGCTTCGGTGGGGGTGGCGATGCCAAAGAAGATGCTGCCGAGCACAAGCAGGATCAGGCCCAGCGGAGCCGCCAACACCTTCATCAGGCCCCCCGCCGTGAGCGGTGGCAGGCCAGTGGTGTCGAGCGGGGGCGCCAGCTGGGGGCGCAGGGCGCTGATCACCACCACGTAAAGGGCAAAGGCGCCGCTCATCAACAGGCCGGGGATCACCGAGCCCAAAAACAGCTCCCCCACCGGCACCCCCAGCTGATCGCCCAACACCACCAACACGA
>JAYKIG010000062.1:0-15915 GCA_035286045.1 Cyanobacteriota bacterium
TGATTCCCCTGCTGGTGATCCTGATCCTCACCGTGTCGCCCATCGTGCGGTTCAGGTTGCAGAACCGGGCCGTGGCCAATGCCCGCACCCTCAGCCATCTGGTGGAGGTGCTGAGCAGCATGCTCACGGTAAAGGCGCAGAACATCGAATTGCGCAGCCGCTGGAAATGGCAGGATCTCTACACCGACTACATCTCCGAGGGGTTCGACACCACCCTGCTGGAAACCACGGCCAACACCATCAGCGGGTTCCTCAACAAGCTCTCCGGTCTGATCGTGATCTGGGCCGGAGCGATGCAGGTGATGAATGGCACCATGACTCTCGGGGCGCTGATCGCCTTCCGCATCATCGCCGGCTATGTCACCGGGCCCTTGCTGCGGATGACATCGATCTGGCAATCGGTGCAGGAAACGGCCCTCTCCCTGGAGCGGCTCAGCGATGTGATCGACCATCCGCAGGAAGCGCCGGCCGATAACGCCAGACGTTTGATCATGCCCCCCATCCAGGGGGACATCCGCTTCGAGGCCATCCACTTCCGTTACAACCCCTCCTCCCCCCTGCTGCTGAAGGGGCTGAATCTGGAGATTCCCCATGGGGAATTCGTGGCGATCGTGGGGGCCAGCGGCTCCGGAAAGAGCACGCTCACCAAATTGCTGGCCCGGCTCTACACCCCGGAGCAGGGCGTGGTGTTCATCGATGGGTTGGACATCGCCAAGGTGGAGCTCTACTCCCTCCGCCGCCAGATCGGCATCGTTCCTCAGGACACGGTGCTGTTCGAGGGCTCCGTGGAGGAGAACATCACCCTCACCAATCCGGATGCGGAAACGGAGGAGATCATCGCCGCGGCAAAGGTGGCCGACGCCCACGACTTCATCATGGCGCTGCCCGCCGCCTATTCCACCCAGGTGGGCGAACGGGGCAGCAACCTCTCGGGGGGGCAACGGCAGCGCATTGCCATCGCCCGCACGATCCTGCAGCGCCCAAGGCTGCTGATCATGGATGAGGCCACCTCCGCCCTCGACTACCAGACTGAACGGGTGGTGAGTGAAAACCTGATGGACACCCTCAAGGGGTGCACCGTGCTGTTCATCACCCATCGGCTCTCCTCCATCGTGAATGCGGATCGGATCGTCTGCATGGGCAATGGAACCGTGCTGGAGGTGGGCCGCCATGCGGAGCTTCTGGCCCGCCGCGGGGCCTACTACGCCCTCTTCCAGCAACAGAACCGCTCCACAGCCACTGCCGCCGTCCTGCCATGACCACCCTGCAGCCCTCCGGCCTGCGCAACCAGCGACGCACCCACCTGCCCCGCAGTACCCGGGGCTGGAGCCGGGCCATCGCCTGGAGCCTGATGGGCCTCACCTGCTTCGGAGTGGGGTTCGGCACCATCGCCCGGATCGACACCTCCATCTCGGCCACCGGCAAACTGCGGCCCGTGGAGGGGATCCGGGAGGTGAGCCCCCCCTTTTCGGCGCCGATCATCCAGGTGCGCGTGAGCGAGGGCCAGCAGGTGCAGGCAGGGCAGGTGCTGGTCGAACTGGAGATGGAGGAATGGCGCCGGGAACGGCAGACCCTGCGCACCCTGATGGCCCTCTGGGAGAAGGATGCCTCCCAGGCGGCCCGGCAGCTGGGCCTGCCGGCAGCGGGGCGACCCGGCAGGGACGAGGGAAACAGCCTTCGCAATGAGGTGCGCGACCTCCAGCTGCAACGCCGGGCCGCCGACCAGCGCCGGCTGCGGACGACGGCGACCGTGCGACAGCAGGAGCAGCAACTGGAGGTGCTGCAGAAAAAATATGCGCTCAATGGCCGGATCCGCAGCCGCATGGAGAAGCTCTGGAAACAGGGGGCCATCTCCCTGCTGGAGCTGGAGCGGCACGACGAGCGGCAGATCGAGCTGCTGGGCTCCATCCGCAAAACGGAGCAGGAGCTTGATGCCGCCCGCCGCTCCCTGTCCGAAACGGAAACCGCTGTCGAGCAGGTGGGCACCACCAACTTCAAATCCCTCTGGGACCGCTACAACAGCGCCCGCAAGCAGAGCCTGGAGCTGGGAGCCCGCCTGAATCAGGTGGACGAACGGCTGCAACGCAGTGTCCTGCTGGCGCCCGTGGCCGGCCGGGTGTTTGATCTCAAGGCGAAAACAGGGGAGACCAGCCGGGTCGGGGAGGCCCTGCTGAAGATCGTGCCCGAGCAGGCCCTGGAGGCTGCCCTCTCCATCTCCAACCGCGACATCGGCTTTCTCAGACCCGGCATGGCGGTGGACGTGAGGGTGACCTCCTTCCCCTTCACCGATTACGGCTCCCTCCGGGGCACCCTCCTCCGGGTGGGGGTGGATGCCATGCCCCCCAATCCCCAGCATCCCCAGGAGTATTTCGCCGCGGTGGCCCGGCTGGAGCGCAACAGCCTGGTGCGCCATGGCGAGGGGGGGGCCTATCCCCTGCGGTCCGGCATGGAGGTGAGCGCCCTGATCCACACCGGCTCCCGCCCCCTGATCTCCCTGCTCAACGACAAGGTGGGCGCCTTCCTGGAGTCGGCCCGCTCCATCCGCTAAAGCCGCAGATCGGGAAGATCCGCCAGGGGGAGGGTGCGGCCGTCGCCGCGGATCATGAGCAGCTCCCCACCACCTTGGTCGTTGAGGGCGATCGCCAGCTGGTCGGCCGTGGCCCGGCCGGAGCGGATCCCCTCCATCAACAGGCCCAGGGGGGCAATGGGCAGCAGGGAGGGGTTGCCGATGCCCAGGCTGTCGGAGGGGGTGAGCTCCTCAGTCGTCCCGAACCAGCCGATGCGATCGGTGAGGCCGATGCCCCCCTCGGCATCCAGCGCCAGGGACAGATCCAGGAGCTGGGGCCTCCACCCCAGGCCCTCGCTGGCGGCGTCCGGGCGGTTGAAGAGGAAAAGATCGCGATCGGCGCCGCCGCTGATCTGCAGGGGCCCGGCAGGGGCTGGGGCCGTCGCAGGGGCAGGGGTGACGGTCGTGGCAGGGGTGGCGCCCCAACCGAACAGGAAGCGATCCTCGCCCGCGCCCCCATCGATTGCCCCCATCAGGAAAGGCGAAGCCACCTGGAGCGCATCGGCGCCGCCGCCGAGGGCCATCCGGATCCAAGCGGGGCCTTCCGTGTCCAAGGTGAGAACGTCGGCGAGGGATCCGAGGAACACCGAGGTGGTGGAGTCCGACTGGAGCGAGATCGTTGAATCCTGCACCCGCCCCTCCAGCAGGAGTGTGTTGTCGCCGCCACCAGGACGGATTGTGGAGCCGATCACGGCGCCCTCCACGGCCAGCAGATCATCCCCTTTGCCAAGATCCACGCTCGATCCCACCAAACCGACGGGGTCGAGGAACTCCAGGGTGGGTGTCGGGGTCGTCACCCACACCTGGTCATCTCCCCCACCCGTATCGATCCGGCTGTTGGCAACACCGATGGCCTCCAGGGACCCGCGGAGATCCAGGGTTCCCTCAGGGCTGCTCGTGCGAAGGTTCCCGTAGCCACTCTGAATCGTCACCTGGTTGGCCTGGTCTCCCAGCATCAGCTCACTGTCCTGTAGGGCGGTGGTGGAGAACTGGAGGGAGAGGCCGGCCGGGTCGATCTGGCCCTGTAGGTCGACGTTGAGATCCATGAGGGCACTGAGGGCCAGGGTGTCCACCCCCCCCTTGGCGTGAAGCGTGCTGTTCTCCATGGCCACGGTCTGGTGGTGGATCCGGGCCGTGGAGGGGGCGGCTCCGGCCAGGGCGAAGTGGAGATCATCCAGACCTGCGATGCGGATGGCCCTGGTGGGTTCGGCGACCAGAAGCTGGGCCTGCCTGGCCCCGATGGTCTCCCCGTCAAAGCCCAGCTCCGCCACGCCCAGGGTGGACGTGGCCAGGGATTGGAGCCGCCGGGCCGCCACCACCTCCACCCATTCCGTGGTGCCCTCCCGGATGTCGATGGCCGTGTCATCCAGGGCCACCTGAGACGACTGGCCTCGAACGACGGCGGGGCCGTCAAAAGTCCGGGCGACGAGGGTTTCCTCTCCCACTACAGCCACCACAAAGGCGCGGGGAGGCTCTGGAGCGGCATGGGACGCCGACGGGGCGGGGAGGGGTGCCGCGGCATGGGGGCCAGTGGGCGTCGTGTCGGGGGCGAAGGCGGCGGCCATGCCCGGGGAGGCCTCCCCCGCATCGGCTTTGGAGGCCAGCGGGCCACGGCCCCCAACCGCCGGCGGGGAGAAGCCACCGGCCGCGCTGAACCCGCCCCCTGCGAAGGATGCCTCCGGGGCAACACCCGGGGCTGGTGGGGGCGAAGGGGCTGGGAGCAGCTCGGTGGCGCGGCGTGAGGCTCCCTGGGCCCCATCCCCTCCAAGGGGTGAACGGCGGCGGTTCGAAGGGTTGTCCCCCCCGTGGCCAAAGGGTGGCCCGGAATCCCCTTCCGCCCCGTTCGCCAGATCTCCCCAGTCCGAGCCTCCATCCGCCCGCCGCCCGGACGCAGAGCGCTGCGCCACCGGCCTGCGGCGTGGAGCGCTCCCCTCCCCCTCTCCACCGCTACTGCCCCCCTCGGTGGCCGCACCCGCCAGGGCCGAGGCGCCCCCGGGGCTGGCCTCCGCCCGGTCGTTCAGCAACAGGCTGAACGCCAGCCAGCTGGAGAGCCCCGTGAGCAGGCCCTCGAGTGACACGGTGGTCCGCCCCTCCCGGGGCAACCGCAGCCTGCCGATCAGGGTCCTGGCATTCATGCAGATCACGTGCAAGCGGGAGTCAGCCTTCATCTCCCTGCTTAGTGCGGCCATCCCCCCCCGGACCGCGCCTGCAGCGGAGTGCTGCAGGCACGTCACACAAACCTGGCTCGGGCGGAAACAATCGGCTAAGTTTCACTCCTCTGACGGGTTGGGCGTGCCGAAGGTTATTTATGACGTGGGCTCCAACAATGGAAATGATATTCCCTACTATCTGTTAAAGGCCGAAAAGGTGATTGCCGTAGAAGCAAACCCTGCGCTCTGTGAGGGGATCAGGCAAAGATTTGCAGATGAGATTGCCGAGGGTCGGTTGGTGGTGGAAGCCTGTGTCGTTACGGCCGATGAAGGGATTGGTGAGGTGGATTTCTACCTGCACAAGTCTTATCACGTTCTCAGCCAGCTCGGGACCCCTGCAGACCATCTCCTGGAGCAATACACAAGGGTCAGGCTCCCCACCAAATCCATTCTGAGCATTATTCAATCCCACGGTGATCCCCATTACATCAAGATCGATATCGAACATTACGACGATCCTTTGTTAAAAGCTCTGTTTGCTGGCGGAATCCGTCCTCCCTACATCTCAGCCGAAGCCCACAGCCCTGAAGTATTTTTCACCCTCGTGCGCGAAGGGGGTTACCAGGCCTTCAAGCTCGTCAATGGCTATTTCGTGCCCCGCGACTATGCAGGCTTTGTGACCGAGTCCGGCATCTCTCACACGTTTCCCTTTCACTCCGCCGGGCCCTACGGCAATGACATCCACGGTGCATGGATGAACGTCAGAAACTTCTTCCAGCTCCTGGCCTACGCCGGTCTGGGCTGGTCGGACATCCACGCCACCAATGTGGAACCCCCTGATCCCAGTGCCAAAGCAGGCACCACCACCTGTTTAGAGTATCTGGATCGCGATGAATTGATCACCTCTCTCAAGCAGATCCTGAGCGGAAAGGAGCTGCTGTCTCTCCTGCAGGCGCGAGCGAGCCGACTGTTCAACCTCTCCTGAAACGGGCCTGATGATGCCTTTCCTGCCCGTGGCGCTCCAGCCCCACCATGCCCATCTGGAGGGCACCCTCCTGCCCCATGGCTTTTTTTTGGTGCTGGGCCTGATCTATCTGGTCGCCCTGGCCGTGGATCGGCTGGCGGAACGCCTGCGGCTGCCCGCCGCCGCGGCCATCCTTCTGCTGGGCCTGGCGGTGAGTCGGGGCATGGCAGGGATCCACCACGTGAGCACGCTGCACGTGGAATCGATCCATCGGATCAGCCTGGCCCTGCTGATCTTTTATGCCGGCCTGGGCACGGATCTGCGCCGCATCCGGGGGACGGTGGGCGCAGTCCTGCGGCTGGGAACGCTGGGCGTGCTGCTCACCCTGCTGATCGTTGGCCTGGTGCTCAAGCTCGTGGGGCCGGTGCTGGGGGGCGAGGAACTGGCCATGCTTCCCTTTGCGGCGGCCTGGCTGTCGGCCTGTTGCCTCACCCCCACGGACAGCGGCGCGCTGGAGGATCTGCTCCACTCCCTCCCCCATGGACTGAGCGGCCGCCTCCGCCATCTGCTCCACTTTGAAGCGGCCCTGAGCACCCTCTCGGCCCTGCTCCTCTTCGGCTTTCTCGCCGGCTTCTTTCACGCCCACAGCCCCCAACAGCTCCACGGTGAGGCAGCCAAAGACCTCCTCACGCAGCTGGGCCTGGTAGGGCGCCACGTGCTGGCGGGCCTACTGGGGGGTGGGCTGGTCGGGGCCCTGGCCCCCTGGCTGGTGGACAGGCTGGTGCGCTCCGAGCAGCAGCTCCTGCTGGTAGCCATTTCCCTGTCGTTCGTGGCCTTTGGCCTGGGCCAGCTCTTCGGCGGGGGCGGGTTGCTGGCGGTGTTCGTGGCCGGGATGTGGCTCTCGAACGGGCACTACCGCCTCAAGCGCTTCGACCAGCACGCGCTGGAACGGGTGATGCATCCTTTCAACACCGCAGCGGAGCTCTCCGTGCTGTTGCTACTTGGCTTTCTGGTGACCCCCACGAACCTGTTCCGCATGCTGCCCCTGGGCCTGCTGCTGGCCCTGGTGCTCTCCCTGGCACGCCTGGCGGGGGTGTGGGTGTCGCTGGGAGGCAAGGGCTTCTCGCAGCAGGAGCGATGGATCGTGGCGGGCTGCGGCCTGCGAGGCGCAGTGCCCCTGGCCCTGGCCGTGGCCATGGCCGACGAGATTCCCCATCTGATGGGTGCACCCGCCGTCAACGCCGAAGCCATGGGGGCCCTGCTGCTGGCTCTGATCTTTGTCGTGGTGCTGGTCAACCTCCTGCTGCAGACACTGGTGATGCGCAGGGTCCAGCACCATCAGGGATTGAAGGTCTGGCGCGGGGGGCCGTTATAAATGACCCTCTCGATGGAGCGGCCATTGGGAGCCACGAGAATCTCCGTTTCCACGGTGGGGGCCAGGCCTTCCTGCTGCCAACCGGGCTTGCCACCAAAGAAGCGAAAGGTGAAGCCTTCACCACTGCGTCCTACCAGGCACTCGCCACCGCCCTGATCATGCATGCAGGGGGCAGCCCGGTAGACCCCGAGGCCCCCATTGAGGATTTCCGCCTTCATGCGAGCCAGATTCGCCGCCCGTTGGGGGGAGTTCGGATCGCCCTGGGCCTGGACCTGGGCAGCCAGCAAGAAGGAGAGCGATAGGGCGGAAACGGGGAGCGCCGCCAGCAACAGGACCTGACGGGGGGGTCGCCTCAGCATGGAAGGTGCCTCGAAGGGTCCAGGAAGTCTGGCGAGGGGGTAGGGGGCTGGCAAGCCTGCCTCCTACAACCCCATGGGCACCAGGGCCTTCATGGCCAGGGGCGCCAGGAACTGGGCCAGGCCCACCGCGCCCGTGAGAAGGGCCCCTCCCATGCCGTTGCCCGCCGGCTTTTTCCCCGGAGCCGTGGCCAGCTGGCGGGAGGCCTCCGTGATTCGCCTGGCTTCCTCCCCGTCGCCCTGCTGGGCATAGAGGGAGGCGGCATAGTTGAGATCCTGCTGGGCCTCCTCCTGCTTGCCCTGCTCCGCACGGCTCACCCCCCGGGCCAGCCAGGTGATCGCCGCCTCCGGGCTCTGGCGCAACGCCTCCCCGAACAGCCGCTCCGCTTCCGGTTGGCGCCCCGCCAGGGCCGCCGTCACGCCCGCATTGTGCAGGGCCGCATAACTCAGCACCCCGGAATCGACCCCCTGAGCGCCCTGCCAATGGCTACGCTCCAGGGCACCGGCATCCAGCTGGGCACCGCTGAGATCGCTCTGGCGCAGATCGGTGCCGAGCAGCTGGGCGCCCCGCAGGTCGGCTCCCCGCAGGGAAGCCCCCTGCAGGCTGGTGAAGCGCAGATCCGCTCCTCGCAGCACGGCCCCATCCAGACGGGCCTGGCTCAGGTTGGCCCGCTGCAACTTGGCGCCGGTAAGGTCTGCGTCGCGCAGATCCGCCCACACCAGATCAGCATCCTGAAGCCGGCAACCCGGGCACTGGCGCCGCTCCAGGAGCTTCATCACCTCGGCTTCCCCGGCCAGGGCTGGAGCACCGCCCAGGGCCAGGAGGCTGGCCATGGCCGCCCCGCGGAACGTCCGAAGCCAGAGCTCCAGCCGACCGGTGAGGGAAGGAAGACTTCGCCGGGTGGTTCTGGCCATGGGAGCCCTGTTCCGAGGAAAACCTCTGATGGTTTCTTCTAGGGCCTCCCGCAGAGCCCGGCCCAGGAAGGGGGACTCTCCAACAGGCGGCCGGGATTAGAGTGAAGGAATGAACCTGGCGTTGGCCACGGAAGAGGGCTGCGCCCTGGCAATCGCCTTATACCCCCGCTTCCGCTACGACGGCCGGGGGGGCGGGGGTGTGGGCCGAGCCGGTGAGGATCTGGGGGAAGGCTGGCAGGCCCTGGAGTTCGAGCCGGCCAGCCTGGCCATTCCTCCCCTCAACAGCCGCACCACCCGCCTGCTCGGGTTGCCCCTGCCGCCAGGGCTGGAGATCGCCATCCATCCCGAAACGCTCCAGGGCCGCTGGCAGCCCGAAAGCGGAGCGGTGGAGCTGGCCTTCCTGGCCCGCTTCGCCCTCCTGCTGGCCGCCCGGCCGGTGGCTCCGGATCTGATCGTGGCCACCCATCTGGCCACCCACGCCGTGCGCGGCCAGCGCCATCAGGCCCAGGGCACGCCCCTCGATGGCCAGGGCCGGGGTGTACTGGTAGGCGTGGCCACCGTGGAACCCACGGGGGAGGGATGGGTGGATCGGTTTCTCCAGCTGCCGGATGAGGCCTTGGCGGTGCTGCGCTGCCAGCTGGGCCCAATGAAACAATCTGGTTGACGCACAGTTTGCCACTTCACGCAGATAGTAAGTGCAGCCCAATTTGATTAGTGCAAACCTCGGATGAATCACCGGCAAATTGCGTCATTCGTCGATAGGTTCCCTGCTGATTCATGGATGAATCGAGGTGGCCCTCTCCAACTCCGTTCCAGCCGTCTTCGCTGATGTATCGCCAGGGCTGGAGAACCTCCCTCACAAGGAAATGGACGATTCAGCAGACATCCTGATCGCTTTGAGGGGAGATTCCACCGTCCGATCCTGTCGCCATCTGGTGCCGGAAGCGTTCTGTGTAAACCGGGTGGGCCAACTGAAAATCGGCCAATCTCTCCTGATCTCAGAAGCGGGCACACCCGCCGAGATTGTGATGGAGAACACACCGATCTTCCATCTCCTGGTGATGGTCAAGGGCTCCCTTTCCCTGAGCACCCCCACGGGCGAACTCAGCCTGGGCGAGGGCGATGTGGCCCTGCTGCCCCCGGGCCCGAGGAAAGCCCAAACCAGCCATTACAGCCTGGCCACCATCGCCCTCCGGCCCCAGGCTCTGGCGGTGGCTGCCGCCACCATGGCGGGCACCCCCCGCAATAGGGCCAAACCCTCGGACTCCTTGGAGCACCTCCCCCTGTCGGTGGCCCCTGGACCCCTGGCCCAACTGATTCACCGAATGCTTCGCACCATTGATGCCGCCCTCGCCCTGGGACGGTCGGTGGCCGCCCATCTGGCCCTGGATGACGTGCTCCACCGCACGGCCGCCACCCTTCTGCATCCGGAACTCCTGTGGGCGGAGCCCGCCGACCTGCTGGGGCACCGGGATGGGAGCGCCCCGCGCAATTTCGACATCCTGATTGATTACATCCTGGCCAACCTGGACCAACCCCTCACCCTGAGCGATCTGGAGGCCCGCAGCCACTATTCCCGCCGCTCCCTGCAATACGCCTTCCAGGAGCGGTTGCACTGCAGCCCCAAACAGTGGATCCGGGAGCAGCGGCTGACGGTGGCCATGCGCAAATTCCAGTGCGACGGGCAGCGCCCTTCGGTGCAGGAGGTGGCCCAGGCCTGCGGCTACGCCAACCTCAGCCACTTCAGTCGGGATTTCAAAGCCCGCTTCGGGATCAATCCCTCCGTCGCCAAGCGACTCTGAGGCGGAAAGCCATGCATCAGATGACGGAAATGAGGACTTAAAACTGTTCGAATTGCGCAGACTATCAGAAGAATATGCAAATCGTGGCCCCACGACTCAGGGTTGAGATTAGTGTGGCTATGGAGACAGGAATGGACAATTTTGGTGCAGAGTTTCATTCCTCATGGATGAGATTTTTGCCAAGGGACTTCCCAGCCTCCCGCATGAACCAATCCGCGAAGCTGCCGCTCTCTACAGGGCACTGAGTCAATCGGCACCGCTTCGCTCATTCCAAATCCTCACCCCTGATCGCCAGTTCCTTCATGAAGTGGGCTACATGCCTATCGGCGAGGTTGGGTTGATCTCCCAGCGGGGAACGGAGACGGCTTTCCATGTGGAGCACACTCCCGATCTCCATCTGGTGGTGGTCTACGGGGGCAGCCTCACCCTGGAGACCGCCGGGGGCTCCACCCTGTTGCAAACCAACGAAGCTGCCCTGCTGCCACCGGGATTCCGACGGTCCTCGGGTCGCCACAGCCTGGTCTCCATCACCTTGCCGCCGGCTGGCGTGGAAAGGGTCGCTGCAGCCATCGCCGGCCAAGCCGGCGCCGTGCGGATTCAGGAGGGCTTCGGGCTGCAAGTGCTGAAGGACGAGCCCATCCAGGGAGTGATCCGGAGTCTGCTGGCCACCCTGGATGCGGTTCTCCCCCTGGGGCAGAACCTGACCGACAAGCTGCTGTTCGACGACGTGCTCCTGCGGACAGCGGCCGTGTTGCTGGATCCCAGCCTCTTGCACAAGGAGCCCACGGATCTGCAGCGCTACCGGGAGCGGCGGGGGCGGACCGACTTCGACGAGCTGATCGATCACATCCGCGCCAATCTGGATCAGCCCCTGCGCCTGAGCGATCTCGAGGCCCGCAGCCAGTTCTCCCGCTGGGCCCTGCAGGAGGCCTTCCGCCAGCGGCTGGATGCCACCCCGATGGAATGGATCCGGGAGCAGCGGCTCCAGCGGGCCATGGAGCACCTGCAACAGGCCTCGGAGCGCCTGCCCCTCAAGGAGCTGGCTCTGCGCTGCGGCTATCTGCGTCTGAGCCATTTCAGCCGCGATTTCAAGAAGCGCTTCGGGGTGCCTCCCTCCCAGGTGCGGCCCCTCTGACCTGCCGCCAGCGCCGCAGCAGCTCCCTGCGGCTGCGGCGCAGCTCCCCCAACTCCTGGCGCCCCTGGGAGGGGGCAAACCGCTGGGCCTCATAGCGGGCCACGAAGGTGCCCAGCTCCGGTTCCAGGGCCGGCCAGCGCTCCCGCAGCCGCGCCGCCAGCCGGGGCAGAGTTTCCCCAGGGGCCGGCACCCATCCCTGGCGGGCAAAGGCCAGCAGGCAGCGCTCCAGTTCCCGTCGTAGGGGATCCCCCTCCCCCCGCCGTCTGAGCCAGCCCAGCAGGGCCAGCCCCCCCGCCAGGGTGGCGCCCACGGCCGCCAGCAGCAGGAGCCCCAGCTGATCCTGCCGCTCGCCCAGGAGCCAGGCCAGCAAGGCTTCCTGGCTGCGGGCGTCATAGCCCAGCCACCAGCGGGTCCAGGCCAGATCCAGGCCCCACCACTGACGCACCAGCCAGCGCAGCGGATCAGCCCCAGCGGAAGGCTGGAGCGCCTGGGCGGCGCTGGCCTGCCCCACCCAGGCGCTGGGGTCGACCGCCACCCAGCCCGTGCCTTCGATCCACACCTCGCTCCAGGCATGGGCATCGCTCTGGCGCAGATCCAGATAGGCGGGCCCGCTCACCGGCTGCACCCAGCTGCCGCCCTGGTAGCCGCTCACCACCCGGGCGTGCAGCCCGGCCGCCCTGAGCAGGGCACTGGTGGCGCTGGCGAAATGGCCGCAGAAGCCCTGCTGCCGCTCAAAGAGGAAGGCATCCAACGGGGCCTGATCCGGCAGCAAGCCCGGCTGGCGGGTGTAGCGGAAGGGCTGGCTGCGCATCCAGCGCTCCACCTGCTGCAGCCGCTCCAGGGGCGGTCCGCTGGCCCACTGGCGGCCAAGGGCCTCCAGGCGGGGATTGGCGCCCTCCGGCAGGGCCAGCAGCTCCGGGCCCGGTCGTGCCTGCTGCCAGGGCCGCAGGGATCCCTCCGCGGTGATGGCATAGGCCCGGCGCTGGCCCCGGGGGCCGCGATGCACCAGCTCCCCCTGGCGGGTGGGGCGGAGCTGGCGGCTGCTGGGACTCCCCGCCCCGCCCCAGGGCACCCGCTCCATGGGGCTGGGCTCGCTCAGCCACACCTCCTGCACGGGGCCCGAGCCCTCCCGGGCCTGGCGCCAACCCAGAAACTCCAGGCCGGGGTCGTCCGGTTGCACGGTCCAGCGCTGCCCGTCGAACCCTTCATGCACCAGCACCCGCCACTGGCGCGCCTCCGGCGGCGGGGGTGCGCCGGTGGTGAAGGTCACCCGGGCGGCCGGAGCGGCGTTGGTGGCGAGGGTGGCGATGCTACCGGGATCGAGGGTGTCGCTCAGACCCGTGACGGCCGCTGCGCCCCAGCCCCCCGGCATCAGGCCCATGGGGGGCAGGCGGGGCACCAGGAGGAAGAGCACCAGGGCCAGGGGGAGGGAGGCCACCACCACCGCCGCGCTGCGGCGGAGCAACACGCCCCAGCGGAGGCCGGCCCCCACTTCCAGTGCCAGCAGCCCCGCCAGAGCCACCACCACCGCCGCCCCCTGCAGCAGGCTCGCCGCCAGATCGGTCTGCACCGCCCCCTGCACGCCGGCGCTGAGGAGCTGGAGGAGGCTCACCAGCCGCCGCTCCTGCAGCCTCCTGGCCTCCCAGAGCTTGAGGCCGGTGAGCAGGGTGAGCACCATGGCCAGGCTGCTGAGCACATCCACCGGCCGCAACGCCAGCAGTCCCACCGCCAGCAGGCCGAAGGCGAACCACTGCAGAAACGGTGCGGCCAGAGCGCGGTTCATGGCCCCTCCGCCAGCAGGAGAAGGCAGCGGTCGCGGTGGGCCAGGCCCTGCCCCGGACCCACCACCCCCCCCTGCCAGAGCAGGCCATAGGCCCCGCCCTGGCGATGGAGCCGGCAGAGGCGCTCACTCAGATGCTCCAGCGCCCGCTCCCGGGGGAGGGAGGGATCGGGGGCCACCACCAGGGCCTGGGGGGCTGCGGCAGCAAAACGTTTCACCAGCTCCCCCCGGCCCTGGGCCAGGAGCTTCCAGGCCAGGCGGCTGGGGCTGTCCTGGGGGCGCCTGGGGCGCAGGTCGTGCCAGGCATCCCCCCCCTCTCCGCTTTCGAGGCGACCCACCTCCTCCCCCAGGGGCACCGCCCCCACCAGCTCCCGCACGGGCCCGGCCACCCGAGCCGGGGCGATGAGCTGGGGCTGGGGCGGATGCCACACGGTCCAGCAGACGAACAACCCCAGGGGCGCCGTGCTCCACAGGCGCAGTCGCCCCGGCCGCTGCAGCCCCCGTGCCCTCGGCCGCCAGAGCGGCTCCAGGGTGTGTTCCCCGGGCCCCAGGGCGTCCACCACCAGAGGGTCTGCGGCGGGGGCTTCGCTCCAGTGCAGCCGCAGCCCCTCGCAACGCCCCCCGCACCGGAGGGTGAGGGGATAGGGCACGGCTTCGCCGGCAAAACCCCAGTGGGGCGCGGCGCTGGAGAGCTCCAGGCCGTGGAGATTGAAGTGGGTGAGGTGGAGCGCCAGGAGCCAGAGCCCGAGCATCAGGAAGGCCAGCAGGAGGGGCCCATTGGCCTGGGTCTGCACCCCCACCAGCAGGAGCATGGCCAGCCCGGCCAACCAGAGCCAGCCGAGCCCCGTGGGCAGGATGTAGAGGGTGCGCAGGCCGAGCCGCAGACGGGGCTGGCGGTGGCGGGGCAACCGGGGCTCGATGCGTTTCAACAGGTCGATGGCCATGGGCGCACCTCAGCGCAGGCCCTCCACGGAGGCGAGCAGGGCCGTGCTCAACGGCGTGGCGTCCCCCCGCGGTTGGCCCCCATCCAGGCGATGCTCCGCCACAGCAGGCAGCACGGCCTGCACGTCGTCGGGGGTCACATGGGCCCGGCCCTCCAGAAGCGACCAGGCCCGGGCCGCCCCCAGCAGGGCCAGCCCCGCCCGGGGGGAGAGGGGGTGCCCCTCCTGGCCCAGCTGGCGGCTGCGGGCCAGCAGATCCAACACGTAGTCGAGGAGGGGCGGGCTGCAGTGCTGGCGCGGCACCGCCTCCTGCAGGGCCCGCAAGGCGTCGGGCCCCAGGCCGGCGGAGAGGGCTTCCGGGTGGAGGGCCTCCCCCTGCAGCAGGGCCCGCTCGGCAGCGCGGCTGGGGAACCCCAGGCTGAGGCGCATCAGAAAGCGATCCAGCTGGGATTCTGGCAGGGGGCTGGTGCCTCCCTGGTCGAGGCCGTTCTGGGTGGCGATCACCAGGAAGGGCGTGGGCAGAGGATGGCTCACCCCATCCACGCTGACCCGGCCGGCCGCCATGGCCTCCAGCAGGGCGCTCTGGGTGCGGGGGGAGGCCCGGTTGATCTCATCGGCCAGGAGCACCTGGCAGAAGAGCGGTCCGGGCTGGAAGGTGAACCGGCTGGCTCCGGCCTCCCACACGTTCACCCCGGTGAGATCGGCGGGCAGCAGGTCGCTGGTGAAGCTCACCCGGCGAAAGTCGAGGCCAAAGCTGCGGGCCAGGGCTTCGGCCAGGGTGGTTTTGCCCGTGCCGGGCAGATCCTCGATCAACAGATGCCCCCGGGCCAGCAGGCAGGCCAGGGCGAGCTTCACCTGGTGGGTTTTGCCCAGCAGCACCCGGCTGATGGCCGCAACCACAGGATCGAGGGCGGGAGCACGGGAGGGGGAGGCGCTCAAGGGAGGATGGCGCGGGATGGGGAAGACTCCCCATTGCTGTTTAGTGGATTTTCCCCCGCCCTGCCGATGCAGCCCGCACCCCACGGCGGCAACCGGGCGGCGATCGCCCGCCGCCTGGGCTGTCGCCCCTCCGACCTGCTGGATCTGAGCGCCTCCCTGGCGCCCTTCGGCCCGCCGGCACCGGTGCGGGCCCTGCTGCTGCGGGCCCTGGCTGGTGGGGCCGATTCCCCCCTGCGCGACTATCCCGATCGGGGGTTCTCAGGGTTGCGGCTGGCCATAGCCCAGCTCCATGGCCTGGAGCCGGAGCAGGTGGTGCCGGGCAATGGGGCCGCCGAACTCTTCACCTGGGCGGCACGCGACGCGGCGGCCCTGGGCCCCAGCCTGCTGCCGGTGCCGGGCTTTGCCGACTATGGGAGGGCCCTGAACTGCTGGGGCGCAACCTGGCACCCCTGGCCCCTGACCCTCACCTGGCAAGCAGGCTTTCCCCAGCCCTTCCCCCTGGAGGTTCCTGAGGCCAGCCAGGGCGCCGTGCTCTGGATCACCAATCCCCACAACCCCACGGGCCAGCTCTGGAGCCGCGCAAGCCTGGCGCCCCTCCTGGCCCGCACGCCGTTGCTCGTGGTGGATGAGGCCTTCCTGCCCCTCACCCCGGGTGGGGAGGAGCATTCGCTCCTGCCCCTTGTGGGGCGCCACCGGAATCTGGTGGTGATCCGCAGCCTCACCAAGCTCTATGGCCTGGCCGGCCTGCGGCTGGCCTACGCGGCTGCGGCTCCGGAGCGGCTGGAGCGCTGGGCCCGCTGGCGGGATCCCTGGCCCCTCAATGGGCTGGCGGTGGCAGCGGGGGAGGCCCTGCTCGGCGATGCCCGGGGCTACGGGCGCTGGTGCCGGCGGGTGCAGGGGTGGGTGGCGCGGGAAGGGGCCGCCCTGGCCAGTGGCCTGGCAGCGATGCCGGCCCTGGAGCCCCTGCCGTCGGCCACCAATTTTCTGTTGGT
>JAYKIG010000063.1:0-17755 GCA_035286045.1 Cyanobacteriota bacterium
GGGGCTACGGGCGCTGGTGCCGGCGGGTGCAGGGGTGGGTGGCGCGGGAAGGGGCCGCCCTGGCCAGTGGCCTGGCAGCGATGCCGGCCCTGGAGCCCCTGCCGTCGGCCACCAATTTTCTGTTGGTACGCGGCAAGGCGGGCCCGGGGGGGAAGCCCATCTCCCTTGAGCCATTGCGGCTGGCGATGGAGGAGCGCCATCGGATCCTGCTGCGCGACTGCCGGTCGTTTGCGGGGTTGGATCACACCTGGCTGCGGATTGCCCTGAGCAATCCACGGGCGCGCAGGCGGTTACTGAGGGCGCTGGGGCGGGAGATCAATCCTGAAGTTCGATGATCGACGACTGGGCCCAGGCACCGCCGACGCCGCTGTACTCGGGTTCGTCGGAATGCGCGGAACGAAACTCCAAGGTGTAGGCGATGGAGCGCTTCGGGTTCTTGGGGTCGGTGCTGGGGAGGGGGGGTTGGCTGAGCTCTTTCAGAGTGGTGTCGTAGCTGAGGATCGCTTCAGAGCTGGAGGCACTGAAATTCAGGGCCCCATTCGCCAACACCGGCGGACCACAACGCATGAGGTGGCCACCCGACATGTAGTAGGTGATGATGGCGTAACGAGCACTGAGCGGATCTGTATCGGGGTTGGGCACCGTAATCCTGAAGCTCTCGCTACCCCCATCCCGGCTCGCCCCTGTGCAGCTGGGTGCCTTGTCAAGTTCGATCGCAAACAGTTCTTCTGTCCCCGCATAGATCCGTCCTGCTTCGCCTACCTCGATGTTGAGAAACTGATTCACTCGGGCCCAGGCATCCTGGGCGCTCTGCTGGTTGTCTTCCCGCAGGCCGGCGCGGAGCAGGAAGGTGGCCATCATCATGAGCCCCCCCAGCAGGATCACCCCAAAGGCCGAAGCCAGCAGCAGCTCCACCAGAGTGAAGGCGGCAGGGCGGGAGTGGGAGGGAACACCCATGGATCAGAAGCGGGCGTAGGTCGTGCAGGAGGTCGCCACATTGGCGGTGGAGGAATGGGAGCCGATCTGCAGGGCACCGAGCAGGCCGGAGAGGCGGATGCA
This sequence comes from Cyanobacteriota bacterium, assembly GCA_035286045.1. Taxonomy (GTDB): domain Bacteria; phylum Cyanobacteriota; class Cyanobacteriia; order PCC-6307; family Cyanobiaceae; genus Cyanobium. The sequence continues at coordinate 1,060 of JAYKIG010000063.1, forward strand.
GCGCAGCTGGGTGATCGACTGGAGGGCCAGCCTCACCTCCACCTGATCGGGAAGGGCCTGGGATCCGGCTCCCAGGATGGTTCCCCTCGGGGTGAAGATGATCACAGAAGCCGTGGCTTGGCTGGAGAGCTTTTCATTCGCGTCGGCGGCTGAGAAGAGGAAGTTGGGGCGGTTCTTCGTGCAGGGGGGGTCGTTGGCATTCAGATTGCGCACGGTGGCCAGCTGGGTGCCATCGGCGGCCTCGGAGAGGTTGGCCACGGTGATCTCACACCCCCCCTGGGTGGTCTGGGCGGCCTTGCGGATGCTCTCCACCCAGGAGGTGAAATCAAAGCCCACCGCATTCAGCCTGGAGCGGTGCAGGTCGTTGGTGATCACCCGCCAGCTGGCTGCGGCGAGCACGCTGAGCAGGCTCACCACCATGAGCAGCTCCAGTAGGGTGTAGGCGGGGGCGATCCAGGGAGCCCTTGGAACCCGGATTTCAGGTGCCACTGGGTGAGTTTTCAAAGCACCAACGGGCGGCGGTGGGCACCACCATCGTGGAGCGCTGGAGATTCGTCCCCGTGTAGTCCACTCGCACCCGATGCAAGGACCCATTGTCGACCACCACGGAGCGGGTCAGCCCCCGATCCGTGAAGGCTTGCGACCTGGGGGCCGACGCCATCTGGTTGGCGAGCGTCGTCACGAGCGTGCCATTGGTGCAGAGCGCCCCCAAGGTGGTGACGTTGGCCCTGGAAGTGTCAGTACGGTTGTAGTAGGGAAAGTAGTAAAACTCCGTCCCAACGGCGGGCGTCCCCTCCCCTTCTTCCCCCTTGCAGGTGGCCGAGGCGGCAACGGTCGAGAGGTCGGTGGTGCAGCTGCCGGAACAACAGGTGTAGCGGTAGGCGAGATCCTCCATTGCGGCGATATCCTCCTCGATGAGGGCTTCCTGGCTGTTGCGCTGGCGCAGGGATTGAAACATCTGAGAGCTGAGCCCCCAGAGATTGGCCACCCCCAGGATCACCAGGCCCGTGATAGCCGCACTCACCACCACCTCCACCAGGGAGAAGCCGTTGGCGGGAGGGGGAGACCTGCGAAAGGAGGTCATTCGGCTGGCACAGAGACAACGGTCATGGCTCAGCGCCGTAGAACTTGGTGTAGGTTTCACTCCTGGCCACCCAGTCAAAAGCGAGCGGTATGGGCGGGCTCTCCTCATTCAGGATGTCGCGAAACAACCGGCAATACACCGCATCCGGTGGAAGGATTTCCGGGCAGACATCGGCCGCAGGATCGTTTTCCAGGCCGTTGGGGGCGGGCACCGTGACATTGGTGTTGCCGTAAAAACCCAGGTTGTTCACCCAGGTGATGCCCTTGTAGGTAGCGTTACCGCCCAAGGAAAGGTCCGACACCGGCGCCCAGACGAACATGGAGGTGTTCACGGAATCGCCGCTGAGCTCAAAAGACTGGGAGGCGTTAGACGTCCGGGGTAGACCGCGAATCTGTAGTCGATCCGCCTGGGAAGATGGTGCATTCGTACCGTTGTAGAGATGTTGCAGACCCGCAGTCCCCTTGATGTCAATACTTCCCGAAGTATCCGGGGGAGGGGGATCTTGTAAATAAAGATAGACAGGGGCACTGGTGGTATCTACCTGGATGATCTTGTTGCCTGGCAGTTTGACGGAGAGGATCCTGCAATGGTAGGCGCCGTCTTTGAAGCCGCAGAATTTCGTGTTGCCCTGCTGGTTCAGGCCGAGGGATGGCAGGCTGATCGTTCCAGTCTGGCCATCGTCCTGGGGAGTGATGCCCTCCGACTTGAGCGCATTGCCTCCGTTCACTTGTTGTGAGCTGTTATTCATCAAAGGCCCCAAGGTGAATCCACCAGAAGGAAGCGCCGGGGGATCAGGAATCTTGATGTTGAACGATGTCACGCCGATGTTGCCATCGGAGCTGTCGATCTCCACCTGGTTGGCATCGGGGAGGCTGTCGTTATCCGGTCCATCGCAGGTTGTATGGGGGCTGGTGCAGATGATTGGATTCAGCTTGCCCAGTCCCTCCACCCGCAGCGACCAGGAATTGCCGTTGTCGGTAATGAGGCCACCGCCGTTGAGGCCCGTGAGCATGGCCAGTTTGCCGGGGGTGAATCCGGAGGGGGGGTTGCAGTCGCGCGAGTCGTTTCCGTAGACCTCAAAGGCGGGTGGACTGCCAGTGGCCAGGGTGCGGTCGTAAGAGCGCCAGCAGCACTTCGGCACCACCTGGAATTCCTTCACAACCCGGCTGCTGGCCAGCACGGTGCCATTACGCAGCACCTGCCCCTCCACCTCCACTTCCAGGTAGCCGTGGCTGTCGGTGGCCTCGCCGAGGGTGAAGGGTTTGGGCACCTCAAAACTTGACGTGTTGGTCGACATGTCGGGGAATTCCTTCTCCCCGGAGGGCACACTCTTGCTATCAGTGCCGAAGGCGGCCTGGGTGTACGTCGTGGTGGAGATCTGCCGGTTGCTTTTGCGGAAGGTGACCCGCCGCAGCCGATAGCGGCGCTCGGTGTCGCCCGACACCACATTGATCCAGGCACCGGTGCGGTAAGCCACCAGATCCGCCCCGCCGATCGGCGAGGCGGACGACATGTAGATTTCGGTGGCCGTGCAGGGATTGCGCAAGCGCTCGTTGGTCGAGATCCAGGTGGAGGCGGGGCTGCCGGAGGCCAGCAGCATGCGGTTCTCCTGTTGGTTCCACTCGCCGATCAGCCTGCTGATGCCAGCCTCCGCCGCCTTGCGGGCGCCGTAGGTCTGGCTGTTGGCCAGGCTCCCCAGCTGCCCCTGGGTGGTGCGAGACACCAGGGTGCCGGCCCCGATCAGGATGCCGAGCACGGCCAGAAGGACGATCACCATGGAGCCGGGCTCCCTGCCGGTGGTCTGACCTGGCGCTTGACGGTGTGGCCTCCTGCTAGGGCCCATTGGCGTAATAGCGATCCGTCTTTAGATGGAAGTCCATCACAGGCTGAATAGCCTGAGAGGGTGGGAATCAACCTAAATCAACAGGGATTTCCACCCTTCCAAACAGCCCCGGCCGCTCAAGGAGCCGCCAAGCCCGTGTCGTAGGCCGTGAAACCACAGCGGGTGGCCGCCGCCTTCCACGCCTGATCGAACAGGTCCCAGCGGAAACTGCGGGGGTCGTAGCGGCTGCGGCTCCGATCCACGGCCGCATGGGTGGTGAGGCGGTTGAGAGGGATCCCCCAGCGGGCCTGCCAGAGCAACACCTGGGCCGCGGCCGCCTCGTACTGGGCGGGGGTGTAGCCGCTGTGCCCGGAGCTCTCGCCCCGGCCATCGGGGGGGCTCACCAGGCCGAGATGGAGCGCCACGTTGTTGATCGATCCCACGGACGTGGGGCGGATGCGCACGCTCATGTCGCCCCAGGCCGACATCCCCGCCCCGTAGGCGCGCTGCCCATCGGGCACCAGCCGCAGGCGCTCGCCCTCCGGGGTGATCAGCAGGTGGTAGCTCACCTGGTCGGCATCATTGGGGTGGGGCGTACGGAAGAGCCTCAGGGTGTCGGCCTCACTCACCACCGTCTCGTGCAACACGATCAGCTGGGGCGTGTGGGGCACCCGGCGGCCATACACGTCCTTCGGCTGACGTTCGCCAAAGTTGGTGGGATCGGCAGGGGTGGGCCGCTCGGGCCTGCCCCCCCCTGCCTCCTCCAGACGCTCCACACAGCGTTGCCATGCCTCCTCCTTCTGGGGCGGCACCGGGCTGGGCACCAGCTCTCGCACCCGCCAGGGGGGCGAGGGGCCGCAGGCCGACAGCACCAGGGCCAGACCCGCAAGCAGGGAAGCCTTCCAGGAGGGTGATTTACGGTGAGGCACCATCAACTGCTTGGATGCGCTCACGTTGGCGCTGGCCCGCAGCCGGGCCCAGGGGCCTTAGGACTTCCTCACAATCGCCGGGACCATGAGTGCCCCCAGCCACCTCCTCCGGGAACTGGGCCTCTGGCTGGCCACCACCGATCTGGGCCTGGGCCTGCTGGTGCTGGTGGGCGCCTCCATGGCCCTCTCCCATGTGTTTGCCCTCCTGGCCAACCGGCTCAGCGGGCGCCAGATCCTGGTGCATCTCCTGCTGGATGGCCTGATCTTCTCGGTGGCCCTCCTGCTGGCCCTGGCCATCGACATGATGTTGCTCCGCAGCTTCGCCTCCCGGCCCGTCGCCCCCGGCGCCCTGGTGGCCGGGGTGGCCCCCTGCCTGCTGCCCGCCACGCTCTACGTGCTGGCCGCCGCGCCCTACGTGGGTCCGCTGATCGCCGGGGTGCTCTGGGTGCTGGTGCACCTCAACGTGGTGGCCTTCGTGCACAGCCAGTTCGGCCTGCCCCCAAGGGAGGCCCTGCTGCTCTGCAGCCCGGGTTTCGGGCTGGCGGTGGTGCTGGTGTGGCTGCGGTTTCGCCAGAGCTGGCAGGCCAGCTACACCACCCTGGCGAGCCATCTGGGCGAGCTGTAGCCATGGCCGCCCGTTCCCCCAGCGCAGCCATCCGCGCCGCCATCCGGGCCCAGACCCGCGACCAGCGCATCGGGGGGCTGGGGGTGCTCGGGGTGATCGCCCTGGGCCTGGTCCTGCTGGGCTTCGGCCACCTGCTGAGCCCCCTGGGCCAGTTGCTGGGCGACGCCGAGCAGGCACCCCTGCTCCGGGTTCTGGGCGTGCTGCTCCTGGTACTCATCCCCACCGCTGGCATCACCTCGCTGGTGGGGCAGTTCGCCTTCTGGGAAGGTTGGATCGGCGGCCTGCAGGAGCCCGCCCAGCTCTTCGCCGCAGAGGAACAACGGGCCAGGGCCAATGGCTCTGCCCGATCGCACTACGTGGTGTATCTCGATGGCATCCATCAGCACGCCAGCGAGCATCCCCCGCGCATCACTGCCTTCCTTTCCCTGCTGGAGCAGGCCCTGGGCCCCCACACCCGACTCCTGAAGGGCATCGAAGCCTACACCGTGCTGCCCGTGGGCCTGGCGGAGGATCCGGGCACCGCCTGGTTCTGGCGCCGGCTGTTCACCCTCCAGGAGCAGAACCCCAGCGCCCTGGTGCAGGTGCTTGCGGGGATGCTCGTGCAGGCCAACAACGTGATCAAGGTGGGGATCTCCTCGGATCAGCGCTATGGACCGATCGTCAACGTGGAGCAGGCGCTGAAGGTGGCCGAACGGCTTGCCGCACTGGGCTTCCATCCCTCCTCCGGATCGCCGATCACCCTGCTGGGTTACAGCGGCGGTGGAGAGATGGCCATGGGCATGGCCGACTACCTGCGCCGTATCTGTCGCTGCCCGGTGCACATCATCACCTTCTGCGGTGTCTTCAGCGGCAACCAGGAGCTTTCCCGGGTGGAGGGGATCACCACGGTGGTGGGCACGCGGGATCCCCTGCAGGTGGTGGGACGCATCGCCTTCCCCGGCCGCTCCCCCCTGCTGCCCTACACCCACTGGAACCAGGCGGAGCACAGCGGCGCCGTGCGCCACACCCTGATCCCCGGTATGACCCACAACGGCAACCAGGGGCCGTTCTCCGAGCGGCACCGGGATGCGGTGATCAGCGCGATTCTGGAGGCGATGCCTCCACACCCCTGATCGTCAGGGCCTCGCCAGCTGTCCCACCACCGCAAAGGGGCTGCTGCCGGGCTGGCACGCCCGCAGCCGGGGCAGGGCCCGATCCGCTTCCGCCCCCTGCAGGAACCCATCGAAGGGCAACGCCGCCAGGGCCTCCTGATAGCGCTCCAGGGCCGCGCGATGCTCCTCACCCAGGGGGTTGCTGGCCAGCACCGCCCGGCTTCGCCGTTGCAGCCGTTCCCGCCAGAGGCCGCCCAACAGCACGGGAAACACCTCGCAACGCCCCTCCAGACCCTGCTGCAGGAGGGCTGCACTGTCGATGCAGAGGCCCAGGGGGCCATAGCCCCCATGGAACAGGTGCTGGTCCGTCGCTTCCAGGTTGTGCACCAGGGCCATGGCATCGCAGAGATTCAGGGCAGCTGAGAGCTGTTCGCCCCGATAGGGCTCGCCGAAGTAGTGGAGCGTGCCGTTATGGCGATCGTTCTGCCAGGGGCGCTGGAGGTCGTTGAGACCCTCCCAGCCGCAGAGCCCCTCCATGCCCTGGTAGTACTGCAGTCGGATCAGCGCGTCGTCCCGACGCCATTCCATCTCCAGGCAGCAGTGGGGCAACAGCGACACCCGTTCTTCGCCGGCGCCATCCAGCAGGCCCGTGCGCATCGGCAGGGCCAGGGGCACCTGGCTCCAGCCCTCCCCGGAAGCCAGGGGCAGGCTGGCCCCCAACCCGAAGCTGGTGACCCCGCAGCGCAGCTGGGCCCAGATTTGCCAGCCCTGTTCCTCCAGCCGGGCCACGAGCGCGGCAGGGCTGGAGCAGCCCTCCAGGGCCCAGGGGTCAGGCCCCAGGAGATTGGCCCCGAGGCGGTTGAGCGCCCGGGCACAGCGGCTGTTGCGCGCCATCTCCTCGGAGCTTTGCTCATGGCTCAGCCCCTGGTTACTCCACACCAGGCCACCGCTGAGGGCGGCCAGGCCCTCTGGCCGGGATGGCCGCGCCTGCCGGGAGGGCTGCGGCTCCTTGGCGGGCAAGGGCGGCGAGCCCTGCTCCCCGGGGCCCAGGGCGAGGAGATCCTCCAGCGACGTGGGCAGGGGAGGGCCCTCCCCATCGGCCCAGAGCACCAGGGCGGAAGGCCTGCGATCCGCCGAAGCCGGCAGGAGATGGGGAAGATCATCCGCCAGGGCCACCAGAAGCGTTGGCGTGAGCAGGCCCCGTTCGAGCACCCCGGCCAGGGTTTGCAACCGGGTGGGCAGGTGGGCCGGCTCCAGCCGCCAACCCCGCGGCAGCAGCCAGAGCAGGGGCAGCAGGGCGGGCTTCTCCAGAGCGCGGGCCAGCCGCTTCAACCACTCCTGCCGGCTCAGCCCACTGCGAAACACGCACTGCTCCAGGGCCTCCTCCAAGGGAAGCAGGGAGATGGGGCAGGGCCAGCTGGGGTCGAGGGAAAGGGGGTCTGGCGGTGGTGGAATAGCCATCGCCCCATCCTGTGTCCTTGCAGGCCACCTTCCCCCCCACCGCCTTCCTCGGCCTCGGCGCCCTCGGCGCCCCGATGGCCGCCAACCTCCTGGCCGCCGGTGTGCCCCTCACGGTGCACAACCGCACCCGGGAGCAGGAGAGGCCCTTGCTGGCCGCCGGCGCCAGGGGGGCCGCCAGCCCGGCGGGGGCGGCCGCAGGGGCGGAAGTGCTGATGCTCTGTCTGAGTGATGGCCCGGCGGTGGAGGAGGTGCTCTTTGGGCCCGGGGGAGCTGCACAGGCCCTGGCGCCGGGAGCCCTTGTGATCGACGTCTCCACCATCGAACCCGCCCGCACCCGGCTGCTGGCCAAGCGGCTGGGGGAGCAGGGAGTCGCCTGGCTGGATGCCCCCGTCACCGGCGGGACGGAGGGCGCGAAGGCAGGCACCCTCTCGGTGCTGGTGGGTGGTAAGCCGGACGACCTGGAGCGGGCCCGCCCCCTGCTGGAGGTGGTGGGAAGCAGCCTCACCCATTTCGGGCCGGCGGGGGCGGGCCAGCAGGCCAAGGCCATCAACCAGATCCTGGTGGCGGGCAGCTACGCGGCGGTGGCCGAAGCCATGGCCCTGGGCCAGCGACTGGGCCTGCCGATGGAGGCCCTCCGGGACGCCCTGGCCGGGGGCGCCGCCGGCTCCTGGGCCCTGCAACATCGGGCGGGACACATGCTCGCCGGCCACTACCCCCTGGGCTTCAAGCTGGCCCTGCACCGCAAGGATCTGGCCATCGCCCTGGCTGCCGCTGACGCCACAGGGCTGGAGCTGCCGGTGTGCCGCACGGTGGCCGCCATGGAGGACACCCTCATGGCCGCGGGCCATGGGGAGGAGGATGTGTCGGCCCTGGCACGCTGGTTCAGCCTTCCCCCAGCTCCACCAGCCAGCGACGCAGCAGGGGAAGGCTGAGGCCGATCACGCTGGAAAAACAGCCCTCGATCCGCTCCACCACCAGCCCGCCCCGGCCCTCCAGGGCGAAGCCTCCGGCGCACTGGAGCGGCTCGCCACTGGCCACATAGGCGTGGATCTGCTCCTCGCTGAGGGGGGCAAACTGCACCCGGGTGGTCACCGTGGTGAGCCACTCCCTGGTCCCTCCGGGCCAGGGCAGCAGGCAGTGGCCGGTGTGCAGCTCCCCCCACCCCCCCGCCATGCGCCGCCAGCGGGCGATCGCCTCGGCCGGATCGCCCGGCTTGCCGAACACCTCTCCCCCCAACACCAACAGGGAATCACAGCCCAGCACCGCCTCCACATCCCCATCGGCTGCACCCAGCGTGTGGCGCACGGCCTGGGCCTTGGCCCGGGCCAGGCGCTGCACCAGCTGCACCGGATCGGGATCCTGAAGGGCATCTTCATCCACCCCGCTCACCTTCACCCGATGGTCAACCCCGGCCTGCTCCAGCAGGCGGCGGCGGGCGGGAGACGCCGAAGCGAGCAGCAACATGGCGATGGGGTGGAGCGGTCTCACCCTGGCATGGGCCGCACCCCATCGGCGTCCAGCGTCCAGAGGGAGCCATCGGGCCGCTGGATCGCGAGGCGCTGGGCCCGCAGCCGGTAGCCCCCGTCCCCCGGCAGCGCCTCAGCTCTGGCCTCCCCCCCCGGCAGATACAGGGGATCGCCCAGAAGGGGGGCGCCGATGGCGGCGCAGTGGATGCGGATCTGGTGGGGGCGACCGCTGGCGATGGTGAGCTCCACCCGATCGCCATCCCCCCCCCGCTCCAGGAGCCGAAGGATGGTGTGCGCCGCCAGATCCCCAGGCCAGGGCTCCCGGGCCGCGCACCAGATCGTCCCCAGCCGGGGATGGGGTCGGCGGCCGATGGGGGTGCGGATCGTGAGCGTCTCCCCCGGGGCCAGATGCTGCGGCCCCCCCCCGGGAACCAGCAAGGCCCGATACACCTTCCGGCAGAGAGGGCTTGCGGCGGGGGGCCCGTCCAAGGCGCGCTCCAGCGCCTCCGTGCTCTCCCGCAACCGGGCGCTCAGCCAGCAGCGGCTCTCCTGGCGTCGCGCGCACACCAGCAGGCCACTGGTGAAGCGCCCCAGCCGGTGCACGGGCCGGGGCATCCCAGCCGGATCCGTGCGATGGCGCCGCTCCAGCAGACGCAGGGCCGTGTGCTCCAGCCAGCCCCCGGCGGGCAGCACGGGCAGGCCCGAGGGTTTGTCGATCACCAGCAGATCGCCATCGTCGTGCACCACGCCCCAGGCAGCGGGCACGGCTCCCTCCCGCCAGGGGGGCCGGTGCCACACCAGGCGGTCGCCGGCCTCCAGGGCCCCATCGGCTCCCAGGGGGGTGCCATTGCGATGGATCTCGCGGCCCACCAGCCGCTCCTGCCACTGCTCCAGTGAACTGTGGGGATAGCGATCGAAATAGAAGGCCGCCGTGCTGGCCCAGGGGGCTTGCACCCGGTCGGGGTAGGCCCAGCCCTGGTTCCAGGCGGCAGGGAGCCAGCCGACCTCAGTCGACGAGGCCATGCTCGAGGGCATAGCGCACGAGCTCGGTGCGGCTGGAGGTGCCGGTCTTGATGAAGAGCCGGCTCACGTATTTCTCCACGTTGCGGATGGACGTGTCGAGCTGGCGGGCGATCTCCTTGTTCATCATCCCCTCCGCCACCAGCTGGAGCACGCTCGCTTCCCGGGGGGTGAAGTCGAACGCGAGGGCCGGCGCCTGCTTCTTCACGCCGCCCGTGCCCAGCATGGAGCGGATCTCCGTGATCTGCTTGGCCATCTGGCCGATGTCCGCATCGGCAAAACGTGCGGCCTCCGCCAGCAGCCGCTCCTGGCGACGCACCACATTGCGCAGGCGGGCCACCAGCTCCTCCGGATCGAAGGGCTTGGGGATGTAGTCGTCGGCACCGGCGGTGAACCCCGCGATGCGATCGGCCGTCATGCCCTTGGCCGTGAGAAAGATCACGGGGGTGCCCCCGAGCCGCTCATCGGCCCGCAGCCGCTTCAGCAGCCCGTAGCCGTCACAGCGGGGCATCATCACGTCGGTGATCACCACATCGGGCATCAGCTGCTGAGCCTGGGTCCAGCCGTCCTCACCGTCGTTGGCCGTGCTCACCTCGAAACCCTCATCCTCCAGAAAGGCCTTCACGGCTGTGCGCAGCCCGGGCTCGTCGTCCACCAGCAACACCCGCACCGGGGCACGCTCCGCTTCCGGGATCGCCGTCTCAGGAGCGGACTCGGGGCCGGTGGGACCAGCGGGGGGGGTGGAAGTCATGACACAAGGCAACAAAAACAGCCTAGGAGGCCTGGGCAAACCCTTCCAGCCCTGACCGCCACAAGGCCGTCCTGCGCCAGGCGACCGAATGGGCGGAACGGATGGCCGGGGCGAAGCGGCGTGGGGAGCGATCTGGATCTGATGTGGGCCATGGCCGCCGCCCCTAGCGCTGGCGCGAGCCCGGCACCACCTGCTCCCGCTCCACCAGGGTGCCGCTGTAGCCGAGCCTGCGGGCCTCCGCCGCCAGGGTGGCGGGGTCCTTGCCGGCCTGCTCGGGGAAACAGGCGGCCCACCAGATCTGATGATCCAGCCGGTTGGAGGGGGTGATCGGGCCGCCGGGATTGAGCTCCCGCAGAATCAGGCGCCCATCGCCCTCGCTTCTGCCCCCGGTGATGCGCATCGGCTGTTGGAGGCTGCAGTTGAGCACATCGGTCGAGACAAAGAGCCGATCCAGGGTCTGCTCCCAGAGCTTGAGGCGCCACACCTCAGGCTGGTTGGGATCGGCCTGACGGTCAAACACCCCCAGCCGGTAGCGCCCCTTGATGCCCTCCTTGTCGATGAGCACCACCAGGTCGGGGGGTGGAGGGGGCATGTCGGTGGGGGAGTCTGCCAGGGCCAGCTGGGCCCACCAGAGGGGGAGGAGGAGCCCTAGCCCTGCAACCCTGAACCCAGAAGGTTTTGACAGCATGGGTCCATGCTGACCTACCTCGACCACCACGCCACCACCCCCTGTGCCACCGCCGTGGTGGACGCCATGGCGCCCTGGTGGCACGACCAGTTCGCCAATCCCTCCAGCCGCCTCTACCGGCCGGCGCTGGAGGCTTCCGCCGCGGTGGAGCATGCCCGCTGCCAGGTGGGGCAGGCCCTGGGCATGGCGGAGGAGGCGGTGGTGTTCACCAGCGGCGCCACGGAAGCCAACAACCTCGCCCTGCGCGGCGCCGTGGAGGCGGCCCAGGCCAGTGGCCAGGGGAGGCGAGGCCTGGTGACGCTGGCCACGGAACACCGGGCCGTGCTCGACCCCCTCGCCGACCTGGCCCGCCGGGGGACTCCCCTCACCGTGTTGCCCGTGAAGCCCGATGGACTGGTGGATCTGGCGCGGCTGGAGGCGGCCCTCGGGGATGGCACCCTGCTGCTCTCGGTGATGGCCGCCAACAACGAGATCGGGGTGCTCCAACCTCTCGGGCCCATCGCAGACCTCTGCCGGCAGAAGGGGGTGCTGCTGCACTGCGACGCTGCCCAGGCGGTGGGCCACATCCCCCTGAACATGGCCGAGCTGGGGGTGGATCTGCTCACCCTGAGCGGCCACAAGATGTATGGCCCCAAGGGCATCGGCGCCCTGCTGATCCGTCCCGGAGTGGCCATCGCTCCCCAGCAGCTGGGGGGCGGCCAGGAGCGGGGGCTGCGGGGTGGCACCCTGCCGGTACCGCTGATCATCGGGCTGGCCGCCGCCCTGCGGCTGGCCCTGGCCGACCGGGAAGAGCGGGCCAGCAGGCTGGGCGCCCTGCGGGACCTGCTCTGGAGCCGGCTGGAGGCGCTGGGGGGGGTGCGGCGCAATGGCTCCGCCAGCCATGTCCTGCCCCACAACCTCAATGTGAGCGTTGCCGGGGTGGACGGCACCCGGCTGCATCAGGAGCTGCGGCGCCAGCTGGCGGTGAGCAGCGGCTCGGCCTGCAGTCAGGGCCGACCTTCCCATGTGCTGGAAGCCCTGGGGCGCAGCCGGCAGGAGGCCGCTGCCACCATCCGCTTCGGGCTGGGCCGTGGCACGGAGGAACGGGATGTGGAGATGGCAGCGGGCGCGGTAGGGGAACTTGTGTTCAAATTGCGCAAATCCGTCTGATTTATGTCAGCTATGGCAGAGCGCATCCTGATGGCACCCACACAAACGGCGCCTCGCCTCGATGTGAGGTTGGCCCTGCAGGATGGCTGGCAGGCCTTCAGTCGGGCCCCCTTCGGATTTGTGGGGTTCTCCCTGCTTCTCACCGCCCTGCAGCTGCTCCTGGCCGCCCTCCAGCCCTCGTTCTCAACCGACAACCTGCCAACCCCCATCGATCCCGCGACGTCCTTCGACCGATGGGAGGCCCTGTTGCCCTGGCTGCGCTACGGCACCGTGAGCCTCTGCCTCCTGGTGCTCAACGTGCTGGCGGGCACGATTCTCAACCTCTGGGGCACCAGCGGGCTGGTGCGAGGGGCCTGGCTGGCCCTCAAGGGCGGCAGACCCACCTTGGCCACCTTCACCCACTGGGATCCGCGGGCCCTGCTGCGGCTTTATCTGCCGGGCTTTCTGCTGGGTTGCGGGGTTGCCGGCGCGGTGACGATGCTGGTCCTGCTGGCGGTGGTGCTGAGCCAGATCAACGCCCTGCTGATCCTGCTCCCGGCTCTGGTCCTGCTGGGGGGGGTCGTGTACTTCACCGTGAGCCAGGCATTTCTGCCCCAGGTGGCCCTGCTGCATGACGACCACCCCTTTGCGGCCCTGGCCCGGGGCGCCCAAGTGGTGAATGGGGCTTGGGCCCAGGTGGTGCAGCTGATGCTGATGTCCCTCGGACTGATGGTGGTTGGCCTGCTGGCTGCTGGAGTGGGATTCTTCGTGGCCTGGCCCGTGGTGGTCTGCATGGTCACGGCGGCCTACCGGCAGCTTTTCGGCACCACAGACCACACCGGCTTCACCCGCTCCGTGCCGTAAGCAGCACAAAGCCCAGCACCCCCACCACCGCCAGGAGGCATTGGGCCAACCGGCTCACCAGCATGCCCGCCACCACCGCCAGCCCCACCAGGAGGGAGCGACGCAGCCGCAGCAACCCGAAGGGCCCCAGGGATGTGGGGGCCGTGAGCAGCTCGCCGATGGCGGCCCCCAGCAAGGGGCCCAGGAGAGCGCCAACCAAGGGTCCACCCACGGGTAGGGCCGGCAGCAGACCGAACAATCCGGCCGCAAGCCCCAGGCCGGAACCGATGTAGGCCCAGCGGGTGGCCTGCATCCGCGCGGCCCCGAGCACCAGCCCCAGGGCATCGGCCCCCCAGCCCAGCAACAGGATCACGCCGGCCAGCAGCAGGGCCGGCCAGCCCGTGCTCCAGCCCACGGCCCAGACCCAGAGCAAGGCGCCAAGGGGCAGCAGAGCCAGGCCGGGCAGCACGGGCAGGAGGGTACCCGGGATGGCCATCAGTTGCACCGCCAGGGCAGCCCACCAAAGCCCATCGCTGCGGCTGAGATGGGGCAGCGCAAGCTCGGGCAGCGTGAGCTGGGGGAGGAGCTGCGGAAGATCCAACGCGGAGCCGACCAAACAACGACCGGATGGGCCTTTCAGACCCGCAAACCATCGTAAGGGCTGGGTTGTGGGGTGGCCTCAGGAGCCGGCGCGCTCGCAGGAAAAGTCCTGGATGTCGCCCAGGGGGCGCCGCAGACGGAAGCGGGGATGGGCTGGATCCTCCAGGCTCCACCACCACTTGCCATCACTGAAGCTGGCGGGGCCGGCGTTATTGGTGCGCGGCAACTGCAAGCTCAGCCCCCGCCAGGCGAGCACCACATTTCCTCCAATCGGCACAGGGCCGGTGCTGGGATCGGGGATGGCGGGCTCATCCATGGGGCCCTTCATCAGCAGGGCGGTGAGGGGTTCGCCATCGCAGAGGTAGGCCTCGGGGCTGGGGGCGCCCTCCGCCCAGGCCGGATGGGGGCTGAGGAGGAGCACCAGCCCAGTGAGGAAACCAGCAATGGCTCGTGCCGCGCTTCTCCACAGGCGTGCGATGGCCATTTTGATTCCCTTCGTTGCCGCCCATTGTCATCTGGATCAACAGTCACCCCGCGGGTTGATCCTGGGAGAGCAGGACCTGGCCAGTGCGCTCCGGCAGGTGGATGCGGCCGCCTCCTTGAAACGGCGCTTCTACGACCAGGTCCTGCCCCAGCCCGGTTCGGCCGTTCAGCCGAATCGGTAGGGCTTGACGTGAGCTCTTGGGGCTGGCGTGGTGCCATAGCGCCGCTTGAAGTCGCTGCAGAAGTGGAAGGAACTGAGGTACCCGCAGGCCAGGGCCACGTTTCTCACGGTCGGTCGTTGCCCATCGGCCTGCAGCTGCTCCAGCGCCAATGCCAGCTTCTGCTCGCGGATCCACTGCTTGGGGGAGCAACCAAAGCAGTCCTGGAAGGCGTATTGCAGGGCCCGCCTGGAGTAGTCGCTTCTGGCCTCCAGATCGCTCAGCGGCAGGGGCTCTTCGCTGAGCAGCTCCGGCTGGAGAAGGGAGGCGGCTACGCGGTGGATCTGATCATCCAGGCCCAGCCGCTTCGCCACCTGAGCCCCAATGGCAAAGCAGCGATCGATGGAGCGGATCAACCCATGGATGACCCTCGCCTGAGGGTGGCCGGCCTGCAGGGAGATGGGGGTCAACTGTTCAGACCAGTGGCGGGACCGCCATCAGGCCCCCGAACCGCGACCCGCCATCAGGCACGATGCCGCCGGCCTGTGCGGCCACGGTTCCCGTCCTGCTGCACAGATCCAGGACGCCCCTGTGCATCACGATCAGCAACAGATCAGGACTGTCGCCGAGACAGACTCTGGTTCGGGTGACGATCCCGGCAACCACCGGAATGCCATTCCATTCACCATCAGGCCACCCACCCAATGGCGAAACGTGTTGCCTGGAGCCAGATCGATGAACTCCCTGGCGTGAGGATTGAGTGTTCTGTAGGCACGGTATCGATCCGCTGGGTCACGGAATTCCTCGTAGGTGCAGTGCGGAAGCGGTCGCCTCTGCAGCACGACCTCTCTCTCCATGGAGCCTGTAATGAACCCCAGACTATGTCTGGCAGCGGTTGGAAGGTTTTGTGATCGCGCCCAGCACCAGAGTCTCCGCTTCCATGCCGGCGCTGGTCAGCTGGTGGAGTGAGAGGCGTGGCGATCACTTCCTTGCAGCGGATCCCGCCTGGACCCGTGCCGACGGTGGCGACCGCTCACTTGACGATCGCTTCATTCGCGCCGAGGGTTTTCTCTATCCCAATCCTGAATGGAACCAGGAGTCTGTTGAATGAAAAGACTGCGGGGGTTCCACCTCGATCTGTTCATCACCACCCAGGCGTAAAATCTCGCCGATTTGTGTTCGCTTCATCGTCATGCAGGCGGGTGATGACCGGCTTCCGGCGCACTGATTTTGTCTGGATCGATGCCGCCTTGCGGGAGCGGCTTCGTGGCGTGCGATTGGTGGTGGGCAACCCATCGCTGTCGTACGCCACGATTCTGCGCAGCCACTTGCACCACACGGCGCTGATCCCGCCGCCACAGCTGCTCGGTATTGCCTCCACCGTGGCCGATTTGCGGGCGCTGGTTCCGGATTCAGCCGCTGATGTGTTTGTAGCCACCACAAGCCAGCTGCGCGATGGGTGCTCCATTCCCCTTCTGGGCGAATGGCTGGGGCGGCCGGAGCCCCCTGCCCTCCTGGTGCTGCTCCAGGAAGATGATCCGCCGCTGCCGGTGGTGAAACTCCTGGGCCTGCCAAGGGTGGCGATTGTCTGCGAAAGCAGTGTGGGCACCGGTGGTCTGCTTCGCGCCGTGGAGTGTATTCAGGAGGGGAAGCCCCACCTCGACCCGGTGGCCGAGCAACGAATCCAGCACGCGCAGGCGTTCGTGTCTCCCCTCACCCAGCGGGAGCGGCATGTGCTGGCGCTTGTGGCTGAGGGCCTCACCAATCGACAGATCGCCGCGCGCATCGTGGTGGCCGAGGTGACCGCTCGCGACCATGTGCAGCGCATCCTGCGGAAGCTCGACCTGCCCGACCGCACTGCGGCGGCAGCCATGGCTCAGCGCCTGGGTCTTCACGGTTGAGACGACGCAGCGGCCGGCCATGGTTGGGAAAAACACTGCGCATGCAGTGTTCCCCCAAGCGCCCGTGGGTTTGAGGATGACGACAAATCCATTCAGAGATCTCTCTCTCAATGGTTTGCCTCCTTCTTCCCATGACATCTGCATTTTTTTTTCTCGACGATTTGCTGCAGGGCTCCGTGACGGCTTCCAGCAGCTTCTGGGGTGGCCTTAGCGGCACGTTTTCCATCCTCAACACAAGCTCTGAGGCCATCAGTGACTGGAGCTTCAGCTTTATTTCCCAATACAACGGTTTTGATTTCTACCTCGGAGAGGAGAGTGCCGAACTCAACAGTGATGGCACTTACACCATCACTGTGCGGGCACCTGCTGGCGCCTCGCCCTTGGCTGCTGGCGCCAGACTCGATCTGGGCTTCACGGTGAACAGCGACAGCGACCCCACCGTGACCTTGCAGGAGGTGGTGCTCTCCGCCGCCTCCGCCCCCGCCGCTTCCTCCGGCAGCAGCAGCACAAGCGACACAGACACCAACACCAACACTCCCCCGGATACGGTCAGCGACTCCGCCGCAGGATTCGGCCCCCCATCGGACTCGGCAACCGGCGGATTGGCGGTGGAGATTCAGCTCGGCAGCGGCTGGAGCGGCACCTA
>JAYKIG010000064.1:0-15648 GCA_035286045.1 Cyanobacteriota bacterium
GCCCACGGTTACTTCGGTCGCCTGATCTTCCAATACGCCTCCTTCAACAACAGCCGCAGCCTGCACTTCTTCCTCGCTGCCTGGCCTGTGATCGGCATCTGGTTCACCGCCCTGGGCGTGAGCACGATGGCCTTCAACCTGAACGGTTTCAACTTCAACCAGTCGATCCTCGATGGCCAGGGCCGCGTGATCAACACCTGGGCTGATGTGCTGAATCGTGCTGGCCTCGGCATGGAAGTGATGCACGAGCGCAATGCTCACAACTTCCCCCTCGATCTGGCGTCTGCAGAAGCCACCCCTGTGGCTCTGGTGGCTCCTTCCATCGGCTGAAGTTAACTCTCCTGCCACCAAGGCTGGAGTTCTTACCCCCCACCATTCGGTGGGGGTTTTTGTTCTGGGGGAAGCGAAAAAAGAAGCCGAACCCACAAGAAATGGAGACCATTCAGGCGGATCCAACCAGAAGCAAGCTCAAGGGGAACGCAACGCTCTACCCCCGGAAAAATCGGCTAAGATTAATGGATAAGTTACAGAGCTTCATGTCTGATTTCGCTTTTGCAACCTCAAGCTCATTTCCCTTCAGCACGGTGATCTCTATCACTTGTTCTCTGGCGGTGGTCGTGGTGGCTGTGATCCAATCGGGAAAGAGCAGTGACGATGATGGTCCTGGCGACGGTGGCCTGATGCAACCCGTGGGGGCAGGTGCCTGAGAACTCTTTTTAAGCTTGAGAGTTTGGATGTTGCAGGAATCGGGCGGTTACAAAAGATGCCCGTTGACCCGCCTTCCTGAATTGTTGGTTAGCCCATTGAATTTCCTTTTCCGTTGCACGGGTGCTGTATAGCATGCACCCTGTGTCTTTATGGAGAAGAACGTAATCGGACGCCCCAGGGCTGGATGCCTCAAGCATTCGCAGAGCTTGGCGAGGGGTTCAACCAAAGCGCAGTCCAGCTGAACCTGCAAGTTTCCCGCTCTGGGTCCTTTCCCCGCTCGAGCCGCCTCCGTAGGCTCCTTGCAGACACGTCATTCCATGGGCAGCAGCTTCGGGACCCTCTTCCGCATCAGCACCTTCGGCGAATCCCATGGAGGCGGTGTGGGCGTCATTGTGGATGGATGTCCGCCTCGCCTACCGATTGACATCGGCGGCATCCAGGCGGAGCTGGATCGCAGGCGGCCTGGACAGAGCCGGATCACCACCCCACGTCAGGAAGACGATCGGGTGGAAATCCTCAGCGGCCTGCTCGATGGACTCACCCTGGGCACGCCGATCGCCATGCTGGTGCGCAACAAGGATCAACGTCCCCAGGACTACCAGGACATGGCGGTGGCCTTTCGGCCTTCCCACGCCGACGCCACCTATCAGGTGAAGTACGGCATTCAGGCCCGCAGTGGTGGAGGTCGGGCCTCCGCCCGGGAAACCATCGGGCGCGTTGCCGCTGGCGCCATCGCCAAACAACTTCTCGCCAGGGCCAGGGGCACAGAGGTTTTGGCCTGGGTGCAACGGATTCACACCATCGAAGCCCGGATCGATCCACAGGCCGTTGGCCTGGAGGATGTGGAAAAAACCATGGTTCGCTGTCCAGACCTCGCCGCAGCGGAGCGGATGGTGGAGCGCATCGAGGCCATCGGCCGCGAAGGCGACTCCTGCGGTGGTGTGATCACCTGTGTGGTGCGCCGTCCTCCCACGGGCCTTGGGATGCCCGTGTTCGACAAGCTCGAAGCCGATCTGGCCAAGGCTGTGATGTCACTGCCAGCGACAAAAGGGTTTGAGATCGGCTCCGGTTTTGAGGGCACCCTCCTCAAAGGCAGCGAACACAATGATGCCTTTCTTCCCTCCGTAGGCGGCGAACTTCGCACAGCCACCAACAACTCCGGGGGGATCCAGGGGGGCATCAGCAACGGGGAGGACATCTTGATCCGGGTAGGGTTCAAGCCCACAGCCACGATCCGCAAACCGCAGCAGACGATCAATGCCCAGGGGGAGGCAACGATTCTGGAGGCGAAGGGTCGCCATGATCCCTGCGTTCTTCCGAGGGCCGTGCCTATGGTGGAAGCCATGGTGGCCCTGGTTCTGGCCGACCATCTTCTCCGTCAACAAGGCCAGTGCAGCCTCTGGTGAGCGCGTCAACCCTTCGGTGCGCCTAACGGAGCAGGGGCTCCATGCCATTACCGCCCACAGCGGGACTAGCGGTGGCAAGGACGACTGGAGCGGAAACCGCCGGAGCACCCGTGGTGCTTAAGCGGCTGGCAGCCTTGGCCATGCGCCGGGCGACCGAGGAGCGGGCGGGTTTAGCTGAGGCGGAAGCAACTTTGCGGGTGCTCGATTTGGCCGCGGGCTTGGCTGTGGCCTTGGTGGCTGCGGAGCGACTGCGACCCGCTGCCGCGCTGCGGCTGGATGGGGCCGCTTTCACCTTGGTGGCAGGTTTGGCCTTGGCGGCTGCCTTAGAAGCTGGCCTGGCGTTCGCTGTCTTGACCTTGGCAGCAGATCGGGTGGAACGGGCCTTGGCGGGAGCCGCGGGCAGATCCAGCAGCTCAGCCGTCGATGCGGAATCCTTTGCTGCGGAAGACCGTCGACGCGACCGGGCTGGAGCCGTGGCCTTGGCCTTTGCGGCGGGCCGTGCCTTGCGGGCTGGAGTGGCGGCCGCTGCCCTGGGGGAACGGGTGCGGTGGCTCAGAACCAGAGCCCACTCCTCATCGCTCAGATTGGACGGCTTGGAGCCATGGGCCTGGGCGACCTTCGCTGCCTTTTCGATATCCGCAATCAGATTTTTCCAGGAGGTTGCGAAGCGCTTGTCCGTCTGAGACTTGGCGCCACTCTCAAGAAGGGTTGCCACCACTCCCTCAGCGGTGACTTTCTTGCGTCGACGGTTGAAGATCTCCTTCTGAAGTTGGGCAATCAGGGCGTCAGCCTTATCGCTGATGGTGATGGTGAGTTGAGACATGGAGAATGATCATCTCCTTCATCAGTAGCACTGGGAGAGCTATTGCCGCAAGGCAAATTCAGCGAGCAATGTTCGTAATGGCTCCAGATCAATTGACGACCGCTTGCTCAGCAAGGCTCCATCGCCGAGCCAGCGGGAGCCCACGGCCACCGCATCCACGCCGGAAGCCAGCCAATGGCTCACATCGGAAAGGGCGATGCCACCGGCTGCGATGCAGAAAGGAAGTGCACCTCCTAGAGGATCGCGCAGGCTGCTCCAGTACGTCGGTCCGAGGGTGGCAGCAGGAAACAGCTTCACCAGGCCCGATCCGCGAGTGGAAGCGAGCCGCACCTCCGTCGGGGTCATCACACCGGGCACAAGAAGAAAGCCTGCAGCGGCAGCTTCATCCTGCAGGGGCTGATCCAGAATTGGGGACACCCCATAGGCAAAGCCTGCATCCACCACAACCTGGAGGGCTTCTCGGCTCACCATCGAGGCGGCCCCCAGACGCAGCGCGGGAAAGGAGTGGATCAACTCCCGGCACTGCCTCCCCCAATCGGGGCACGGGCGACAGGCAATCTCCACATGAAGAAAGCCCAAGGCCTGCAACCGCTCCAGGAGGGGAGCCAGTTGCAGCGGAGCCTCAGGCCTGAACACCAACAGGAGGGGCTGACGTCTCAGGGAGGCGATCAGCCCTTCGCCATCAGAGGTAGGAAGCCACTTTGACGTCACGGGAGATCAGAAGCTCCTGAAGCTCTTCCGCATCCACGGTCTCCCGCTCCACAAGCATGTCGGCGAGCTCATCGAGCACGGGGCGGTTGGTGATCAGCACATCCTTCGCACGGGTGTAGGCCTCATCCACAAGGAGGGAAACCTCCTCATCGATGGCAGCAGCCGTATCCTCTGAGAAATCCCGCTCAGCGGCGATGTCGCGCCCCAGGAACATGCCACCCTGGGTCCGACCGAGTGCCACGGGTCCAAGGCGATCGCTCATCCCGAAGCGGGTGATCATCTGTCGGGCCACCCGGGCCACCTGTTGAAGGTCGTTGGAGGCGCCGGTGGTGACCTCATCGTCTCCGTAAACGATCTCCTCAGCCACCCGACCCCCCAGGGCGACGGCCATCTGGTTTTGCAGATAGGCGCGGGAATAAAGGCCCGATTCCATCCGTTCCTCACTGGGGGTGAAGAAGGTGAGGCCGCCAGCCTGGCCGCGGGGAATGATGGAGATCTTCTGAACGGGGTCGTAGTCGGGCATGAGTGCGCCTACCAGGGCATGACCGGCTTCGTGATAGGCCACCAGGCGCTTGCGCTTTTCACTCATCACCCGGTCTTTCTTCTCAGGGCCCGCCATGACCCGTTCGATGGCGTCGTTCACTTCATCCATCGAGATCTCGCTCAGCTCGCGGCGGGCCGCAAGAATCGCGGCCTCGTTGAGGAGATTGGCCAGATCAGCTCCTGTGAAACCCGGGGTACGCCGGGCCACCTTGTCGAGATCCACATCCTTGGAGAGGGTTTTACCGCGGGCGTGAACCCCAAGGATCTGGAGACGACCGGCGTAATCCGGGCGATCCACAACCACCTGCCTGTCGAATCGGCCGGGACGCATCAGGGCCGCATCGAGCACATCAGGACGGTTGGTGGCCGCCACGATGATGATGCCGGTGTTGCCTTCGAAGCCGTCCATCTCGGTGAGCAGTTGGTTGAGGGTCTGCTCTCGCTCGTCGTTCCCACCACCCAGACCAGCGCCCCGCTGGCGGCCCACCGCATCAATCTCATCAATAAAAACGATGCAGGGAGCATTTTTCTTGGCCTGCTCGAAGAGATCGCGTACGCGGCTGGCGCCCACCCCGACAAACATCTCCACAAACTCCGAGCCGGAAATGGAGAAGAAGGGGACGCCTGCCTCACCGGCCACAGCCTTGGCCAGGAGAGTTTTGCCCGTGCCGGGAGGGCCCACCAGCAGCACACCCTTGGGGATCTTCGCGCCAACGGCGGTGAAGCGGTCGGGGTTCTTGAGGAAGTCCACAACCTCAGTGAGCTCCAGCTTGGCTCCCTCAATCCCCGCTACATCACCAAAGGTGACCTGGGTCTGGGGTTCCATCTGGACCCTGGCCTTGCTCTTGCCAAAGTTCATGGCGGGGTTTCCACCCCCCCCCTGGGCACGACGGAGAAGCAGGAACAATCCGCCGAGAAGAAGGAGGGGGAAGAGCAGGCTGCCCACAGCCTGTTGCCAGGGGGCCGGTTCCGAACTCGGCTGGACAGCGATGTCGACGTTGTGGTCGGTGAGGAGCTTCAGCAGATCCTTATCGGGAGCGAGATTGACCACCGCCCGCTGACCATCGTTCTGAACCACCTGGGCCGTGCCCCGATCGGGGGAGATCAAGACGCGGGAGATCTCATTGTCCTGAACCGCCTCCACGAAATCGCTGTAGCGAAGGGTGCGAGGGGCCCGTGCCGGGTCCGGCCGATCGAGGAAAGCCGTCCCGAGGGCAATGAACACGATCACCAGGAGGGCGTAAAGCCCAGCGTTCCGCCACCGTTTCTTCAAGGGATCGCCTCCGGACGAATGGATAGGGAGTTAAGGAATGTTAACCGTGGATGGTCAGGTCGCCTCGCGGAGCACCTCCACCACGCTACGGAAGGCGAACCACTCGGGGATGTCCTCCCCACCGCGCAGCATGCGGCGGAATTGGGTGCCGCTGAGCTTCTTCACATGCAGCCCCCTGGCCTGGGCGTGTTCGGCGGTGACGTAGCCCTCCTCCTCTGTGTAGACGAGGTTGAGGGAGGGGACGGTTTCCATGCCCAGTTCAGGGGCCTGATCCCGGGCGAAATCCTGGGCCTGGTAGGGGCCATAAAAATCCTCTCCGCTCAGGGAGGATTTACAGCCCGCCATGTCGCGGCCGATGATGAAGTGAGTGCATCCGTAGTTCTTGCGGATGATCATGTGCTGCAGGGCTTCCCGAGGGCCCGCCATGTGCATCGAATAGGGCAGGTAGGCCCAGCGAATGCGGGGATTAGCCACCTCTTCCGCCAACCGTTCGTAGGTGCGGAAGCGCACCTCACCGTCGATGTCGTCCTCCTGGGTGGGTCCGCAGGTGGGATGCACCAGCACCACCCCCCCGGCGCTCACATTGGGAGCCTGCAGGGCCCGGGTGAAGAGTTCGTAGTGGGCCCGATGGATGGGATTGCGGCACTGAAAGGCCACCACATCCTCCCCGTGGGGGAGCGTGTCCCGCACTTCCGCAGGGGTGCGGCAGGGAAACACCCTCCTGGGGAGCTCCAGGCCCTGCAAACTGCCGCCGAGATAGAAACGCCCTCGTTCACAGGCGATCATCCGAACCGCGGGGTGCTCGAGTGAGGTGGTGCCGTAGCAGCCCAGGGCTTCCTTCACCTTGTCAGGCTCCCAGCGGCTCTCCACGGCAAAGATGGCCAGCTCCTGGCCTCGATAGGTGAGCAGCAGACGGTCGCCGATGGCCACCGATGGATCATCGGTGTCCAGAACGATCGGCAAACCGAACAGAAGGCCACTGGTGGTGCGGTAACTGCTCACCACGGCGTCGTAATCCTCCTGGTGCATGAATCCCCGCAGAGGAGAGAACCCCCCCACCACGAGAAGCTCCACGTCACAGGCGTTCCTGTCGCTGCACTCCAGGCGCCGATTCACAGAGGCCCTGGCTGCCCCCTGCTCCTCGGGGCCCAGCATCAGATTCACCAGGGATCCACCATGGGGCGGGATGAGGGCGGTGCGGGTGGGCACACCACTGGGGGCAACGGACATCGAACCCATGAGCAAGATGGGGATTCTCCCAGATGGCCGCCGATCGGCACCTCCATAGGCGGCGCTCTGGCATGAAAAAAGGGGTCGAAGGACCCCTCGATGGAGAAAGGAAAGGGCCCCGCGAAAGGAGCCGACCTCAGGACTTTTCCAAGCGGCCGAAGAGCTCGCCGGTGATCTTCACGTCCACAGCAGCCTTGGTTCCCATATCAGTATCGGAAGGCTGGATGGCCGTGAACACCCCTGCGAATTCTCCGGAGTCGGCATCCACCTTGGTGATAGAGAAGTTCATGGTGCCGGTGCCATCCACATAGCTCTTGATGGTTTCACTGCTGAATTCATCCCCAGCGGGCACCAGACCCACCGCGCTGCTGTAACCAGTGGTCAGACCCCGACCCTTCGGATCGAGGAAATTGCTGGTGCGATAGCTGGGCGCCCTGTAGGGACCAGTGAGATCTGTGCTGGTGGAGAGGGTGTCGCCCGTGCCGGTGGCCACAAGCTCCTTGCTGGAGAAGGTGAAAGGCACCTCCTCACCACCGGGCAGAAGAACGGTGATCGGCTGGAAATCGATGCCCCCCATCTCGGTGAAGGTGAGGGTGTTGCCATCCAGCTTCAGGTCGCCGAACACCTGATCCAGGCTGGAGGTGTAGCGGGTGAGGATCTTGCCTGCCACAAACTGGGCTTCCTGCCGCTTGTTGGCGGGTTCACCCTTCACAAAAACCTCGGAGGGATGGAGGCAGATCTCCTTCAGTCGATAGGTCGAAGAGGGATCGAGGGGGATGGTGCCTCGAGCGGTATCAGGAAGGGTGGGGCAATCATTGGCCCGCCCGGTATTGACGATCTGGTCGTAGGTGAGGCTGTTCCGGTCGACAGCCCTGGCCCCGCCGCTGCAGGCGGTGACCAAGGTGAGGCAGAACGCCAGCACAACGGCCAGCAAGGGACGAAAAAGCATGGAGAGTGGCCGCAGGAACGGTTCGGAACTGGGCTTCTGGCGGATCCTACCGGTCTTCACCCCCTAGCCCTGATAGATTGATGATCTCTCTCAACAACCTGTAGGAGCTGCTCAGCCCCTACTTCCAACCCACAGGATGACTGCCAGGCCCGATTCCAGACCACCAGCTCCTTCTGGTTCATCAGGTCCCCAGGCGGATGTTTCAGGGGTTTCACCTGGGATCTCGGCTCTGGAAGCGGAGCTCACCCCGCTCCTCGCCCAGATCAGTGGGATCGCTTCAGCTAACGGCGAAGATCCCCAGGTGCTGCTCGCCCTGTTGCGCCATCTCGAGCATCTGCATCGCTCCATCCAGGACGGGCCCTTCCGTTCCAGTCTTCCATCCGAGAGAAGCTCCTTGTTCAAGCTCCTCCAGGACATGGAGCTGAGCGGGGGCTGGCCTTATATCCCGCGCCTGCAATTGCGCACCTTTCTCGATCTTCTCCAGCAAGAGGAGCCAGAGTCCCCACAACCCCTGGAGGATGGCGACCTGGCCCAGGCGGCCTAGCTTTCCGCAGACAGGATCCAGGAGGGCTGGCGGATCAAACGTCTGGATCAATCCTCGTCAAAGGGCTCCTGATCCACAAGGTGAACATAGGGCGCTGCCAACTCTGGCCTGTGGATGGCGAGAGCCCGGAGGAGATGCCAGTCTTCCAGGCTGGCGAACGGGGAGGGGTAATCATCCTCGTCGAGCCGACGCGCCAGCTCAGCGATGGCGGCTTCATCAAAAGCCTCCAGCTTCTCCGGGGAGATGGAGTTGAGGGAGGCGCTGATGGGTTGGGTCACAGGGGGGGATAATTGGAGGAAAGGGGAATTAGCTCAGCTGGTAGAGCGCTGCGATCGCACCGCAGAGGTCAGGGGTTCGAGTCCCCTATTCTCCATCAAACCCTCGATTCAGGCGCCCCCAAAGCGGCGTATGGTGGAAAAAGCTCCCCCCGTGGGCAGGTGATGGGGTAAATAGGGAGGCTGTAGCCCGACACCAACGATGTCGCAGTCCAAACGCGAGCAGGTGGTCAGCCACCTCCGCTACATCCGCCAGGAGCTTCGCGAGATGCACCAAGGTGTGATCGAAGACGGGCTGCTCCCGGAAGCCGGTGAGCTGAGAGGAGTCATGGCGCAGATGGAAGCCCTGATGGAGCTGCTGGAAGGGAAAACCCCCCGCAAGAAAGAAGGTGAACCCTGACACGGTCCAACCATGATCTGCATCAGGGCACCAAGATGAACTCTTGGTTAACCAAGGAACAAGGACGGTCCCGATGGCGGCTGGACCTTCTTGCCACGCTTGGTTGCGACTGGTTTCCTTGCGTCGTCCCCATCACCCGCCCGGGCATCAGCCCCGGGCTTTTTTATTGGCATCCCCTATGGGTGGGGTGAAAATGCTTCCACAACCCCAGAAATGGTGTAGATATAGGGAAGCAGGGTTCCGGGCCGGGTGATGGGGATCACTCGCCGGCCCTCCCAAGGTTCACTGAAAAACAGTGAACCTTGGGAAACCGGCCAAAGGCAGCCCTGCCCCTCTTTCCAACAGGCCTGCCTCCCTTAAGCTCCTTAACTGGGATGCTCGAAGTTCGTTGCCATACCAGCAGACCCGCGTTCAGACCACCATTT
Organism: Cyanobacteriota bacterium; assembly: GCA_035286045.1. Classification (GTDB taxonomy): domain Bacteria; phylum Cyanobacteriota; class Cyanobacteriia; order PCC-6307; family Cyanobiaceae; genus Cyanobium. The sequence continues at coordinate 9,288 of JAYKIG010000064.1, forward strand.
CCCAGGCAGGATCACGCCTTCAACGCTGGTCGAGCAATCCTTGGAGGCGTCTGTCCCTCCTGCTTGTGGTGCTGCTGATCAGTTTTGTGATCGGCGTGGGGTTGGGCACCATCACCGGGGTGCTGGATCAGATGGATGTGGTTGCCGCCATGATCTGCGTGGTGGTGTTGGAGGTGAGCGTCCGAACCCGCAGGGCCCTGCGGGAGAGCACTCGGCACCAACTGCTGGTGCAGCTGCTGGACATGGCAAGGATCGGCCTGCTCTACGGACTCCTGCTGGAAGGTTTCAAACTTCTCTGAGGCCCTGCTCCCTGAGGGCACCCTCTTCGGGCAGGACGGCCGCCAGGAGGTAGAGCAGGGCCATCCGGATCGGCACCCCATTGCGCACCTGTTCATCCACCAGGCTGATGGAGGGGTCATCCAGGAGCTCGCCCGCCATCTCCACGCCCCTGTTCACAGGGCCGGGGTGAAGAACGGGCACGGGCCGACCGCAGAGGGCCATCACCCGGTGGCTGAGGCCATAGCGGCGGTGGTAGCTGTCCAGGCTGGTGAGGAGATGCTGATGCATCCGCTCCTTCTGGAGCCTCAAGGTCATCACCGCGTCAGCACCAGGGAGGGCCTCCTCCAGATCCCTTACAACGCAGACACGACCCCGGTCCTTCACCGGATCCTCCGCCTGGCCCGGGGGGGGAGAGGACGTGAAGGAGGCAAAGATCTGGGGCAGCAGGGTTGGCGGGCCACACAGCACCACGGAGGCTCCGCAGGCGGTGAGGGCCCAGAGGTTGGAGCGGGCCACCCGGGAATGGAGCACATCCCCCACAATCACGATGCGTTTCCCCCGCAGGGCTACAGGTGTGGGCTTCTCCGGCGCGAAGTGGCGGGCCAGGGTGAACAGATCCAGCAGGGCCTGGCTTGGATGGCTGTGGAGGCCATCCCCAGCATTGAGCACCGCCACTCCGGAGCCGAGAGCCCCCAGATCATGGCCGAGCTTCTCGGGCACGCCCGCACAGCCATGGCGCACCACCAGCACATTGCTCCCCATGGCCACATAGGTGCGGGCCGTATCCAGCAGGCTTTCCCCCTTGCTGAGGGAGCTGGAGGAGGGGGAGAAGGTCTGCACGTCGGCTGAGAGCCTGCGAGCCGCGAGTTCAAAGCTGCTGCGCGTGCGGGTGCTCGGCTCAAAGAAAAGCGTGGTCACCAACCGGCCCTGCAGGGCCGGCAATTTGCGTGCTCCCGCCAGGGGCAAGGCGCGGAAGCGCTGGGCGAGCTCCAGAACGGTGGCATAATCCTCCAGCGCAAAGGAGGCGAGATCCACAACATGGGGATGGCTCCAGGCCGTCATGGCAGCCAGTCCTCCTCCACGGTGAGGGCCAGCCTCCTCGCTGGCGCCCGATCCCCAGGGGCCCGGCGGCTCACACTGCGGCTGGGCCAGAGATACCAGCGCCAGGGGAGCGGATCCTCCTCGCGAACGCCGATACGGGTGCTGACGATCACCATCTTGTCCTCCCCGTTCCACTGCTCCATCCGATCCTGAAGCCTGGCAGGCCTGGGCGCCAGCCATAGCCCCTGATCAGGATGGGTCGGAAGCCCATCGTGAGAGCGATCCATCCCAAACCGCCTCGCGAGAAGCCCCGGTCCGGCCGCCACCCGCTCCGGTTCCTGCGGCAGTGCCAGGGCCCGCAGCAACACCCCATTCGCCCAATCCGCCCGATCGGTGACCACATTCACGCAGTGGTGAATGCCATAGCTCACATAGACATAAAACCGCCCTGGCTCGCCAAACAGCGTCTCGTTGCTCGGGCTGCGGCGGCGGAAGCCGTGGCAGGCAGGCTCCTCCTGCGAATAGGCCTCCGTTTCCACAATCACGCCCCAGAGCAGCTCACCTGAGGGCTGACGCTTCACCAGCAAACAACCAATCAGCTCAGGGGCGACGCGCTCAGCGGGGCGGGCGAAGAAGGATGGGGGAAGGTATGCCTTGTCGGCCATGTTCTGCCATGCCGAGTCACCAGGCATGGGCAGCCTCCTTGTCATGGCTAACCTCCAAATGCCAGCTGCGAGCAAGGATCTTGGTGCGGCAAGCCAGACACGACCCAGCAGGACTGGCACAGGGCCAGCAGAATGGGTGTATGACCCAGGAAATCAGCCATGACTGATGGCCTCACTCTCGCCTCCGTACTTCTGGTGGGCAGTGGACTGTTCTGCCTCACCACTCTGTTCTTCGGCACCAAGGGCGGTTACTACGACACCGATGCCTACGACGGGAACGGCACAGCCCACTGATGGGGGGCTCAGGGCAGGCCCAGGCGCTCCGCTTCCGGACAATCGCCCGTTGTGGCCAGATCCTCCACCCCTGACATGCGGCTCACGGAGGCAAGCCGGGTGCTCACCGCACCGATCGACTCCATCGGCACACATACCTCCCAGCTCAGTCGCTCATCGCCTTCGTCGTCTTCCTCTTCATAGCGAAAGGTGACCAGGTCGGCGTCTACATCGACAACAGTGGCATCTTCCAGCCAACACTGCTGATCCTTGAGAAAGACCCAAACAGAACGCTGCTCCACACAATACTGAGCAAGCTTTCGGTGCAACATGCCGCTGCCGCGACTGTATGGAGTCTAGGCAAATTGACATCCCAAACCGTGTCCGTGATGACATCCCTTCCCACCTCTACCCTCACCGAAACAGAGTCGATCCGGCTCGACCTTCGCAGCTGGCCGGAAGTGGAGGCCTACCTGAGCCGTTGCAAGGGAATCATCCTGCCCCTGGGCTCCACCGAGCAGCATGGGCCCACGGGAGCGATCGGCACCGATGCGCTCACCGCCGAAGCTGTCGCCCTGGAGGTGGCCCGGCGCACGGGGGTGCTCGTGGCGCCCACCCAGGCCTACGGAATGGCGGAGCACCATCTTGGCTTTCCAGGCACCGTGAGCCTGCAGCCCACCACCCTGCTGGCCGTGCTCCACGACGTGGTGCTCTCCCTGGCCCGCCATGGGTTCGAGCGGATCTTTGTGATCAATGGCCACGGTGGCAACATCGCAACCGCTCGCAGCGCCTTCGCCCAGGCCCACTGCACAGCGGCAGCCCAGGCCCTGGCCGTGGCGCCTCGGCTCCGCTGCCAGCTGGCCAACTGGTTCATGGCGGGGTCAGTGATGCAGGAGGCCCGCAAGCTCTATGGAGAGCGGGAAGGGCATCACGCCACCCCCAGCGAAATCGCCCTCACCCTGGCCCTTGAGCCCAGCCTGGAAGCCAAACAACGCCCCCTGCCCGAACCCGCCCCCGCGGGCCCGATCCATGGACCAGCGGATTTCCGGGAACGCCATCCGGACGGCCGGATGGGATCGGATCCCTTTCTGGCCAAGCCCGAACACGGGGAGCGTTTCCTGAGCCTGGCGGCCGCGGCCTTATCAGCCGATCTGGAGCGGTTTCTGAAGGACTGAGCAGGGGCTGGCCCCTTCGGACGGCCCATGGAAACCTATTCTCTCTCTAAAAGGTGAAGCTGGCATGGGCAGAATCAGCCCCGAAGACGTGCGCAAGGTAGCCGAACTGGCGAGGCTGGAGCTTCCCGACGACAAGATCGCCACTTACACCACCCAGCTGGAGAGGATCCTCGATTACGTGGCCCATCTGCAACAGGTGGACACGGAAGGAGTACCAGAAACCACCCGTGCAGTGGAGGTGCCGAATGTGACCCGAGCCGACCACGTGGAGATCACTGACATCCGCGAGGATCTGCTTGAACTTGCTCCTCACAGGGAAGGAGATTTCTATCGGGTGCCCCGCATCCTTGGGGAGCAGGCCTAACGAATGGGTGAAACAGCCGTGCGGTGAAGGAGTTGCAGCACCCTCCTGCGCGCATGACGGGTTGGCATCAGGCCAGCGAGGGGACGGAGCCGGCTGCGCCTGCGCTTGTGGCTGCGCACCCCGAGCAAGATGTCGTAGAGGAAATTGAGAGCGTCACTACGGGTTTCAAAGAGCCCAAGGCGCTGGGGTGAACCCTTGGCATCGAGAAGGTGGCGGGTGGCCAGATAGGCAGGCCGATATTCAAACCAGGGGATCGAGGGCCAGAGGTGATGCACCAGGTGGTAGTTCTGGCCCATGATCAGCCAATTCATCAGACGGCTTGGGTAGACACGGGCGTTGTGCCAGCGATTTCTGGATTGAAAGGGGCGGTGGGGGAGATAGTCGAAAAACAACCCGAGGGTGACCCCCACCATCAGTGCCGGGGCAAACCAACAGTTGAAGATGAAGGGGAGAAAATCAAACTTCAAGGCGGCAAGAATGATCAGCACAAATACAGATCTTTCCAACCCCCATGCGATCAGTTCGTTGCCGCGCCAGAGGGCGCGTTTGAAGAAGAACACCTCGTGGTAAAAAAACCGCGGAGCGATGAGCCACAGAGGCCCGAAGGTGCTCACGATGTGGTCGGGATCATTTTTGGGGTCGTTCACATGGGCGTGGTGCTGGAGATGCACCCGGGTGAACACCGGAAAACTGAAGCCCAGCAACAGGGCCGCCCCATGGCCCATGGCCCCATTCCAGCGAGGGTCGGGATGGGCGGCGTTGTGGCACGCGTCGTGGATCACCGTGCCCTCGAGATGGAGGGCGAGAAAACCCAGAGCCAGAAGCACGGGCAAGGGCCATCCGGCCACAAACCAGCCCCAAATGGAGAGGCCCGCCAGGGCATAGCCAATCAGGAACAGGCCCACGGTGGGATTCCAGGCCGCGGGAGGATCTAGATACTCCCTGGGCACGGACCGGACCGGCACGGAGACGGCAGCAGGAAAGGTTCTGCCCTCAGGGGGAGCCATCTGGGATGTTGGTGGCGGCCATACCTTAATCAAGAGCGCCAGCGAACGAGAGCAGCCAAATCCAGCCTTCCAGGATCAGGAGTAAGGCCAAAACCTTAATGTCCTGAAGGTCCTTCGTGCCGGAAAGAAGGGAATGACTTTCGAGCGAACGCACATCAATCCACCGGACCTGTTTCGCCATCCGGCTTACACACGGGTGATCACCGTGGCAGCCCCTGGGCGTCTGGTGTTCATCGCCGGGCAGACCCCCTCGGATGCCCAGTACGAGCCCGTGGCGGTGGGAGACCTGCGCGCCCAGTATCTGCATGTGATGGACGCCCTGAGCCTGCAGCTGGAGGCGGCCGGGGCCACCTGGGCCGATGTGGTGTTCCGGCGCATTTACGTGCTGGACATGGACGGATTCCTGGCCATGCAGCGCGACCCCTCCCTGCCCCAACCCTGGCCGCCGGATCTTCCCCCACCGAGCACCCTGATCGGGGTGACTCGCCTGTCCCATCCCGACTTCGGCCTGGAGATCGATCTGCTGGCCGTCACCCAGGGCTGACGATCCAACGGCAGCGAAGGTCTTCTGGAGCCACCTGAAACTGCTGCTCGAAGTGGTGGCGGAAGCTGGCAAGAGTCCTGTAGCCACAGCGCAGGGCCAGCAGCTCCAGGGAGATGGGTTCAGAAGACTCGAGCTCTTGACGGGCCCAGCAGAGACGCTGGTGGCGGAGCCACTGCAGGGGAGTGAGATCGAAGACAATCCGGAACTGGTGCTGCAACTGGAGGCGGCTGAGGCAGGCCTGCCGCTCCATGCGAGTCAGCGTCCAATACCCCATGGGATCCTGCTGCATCGCCTCCAGCAGGGCCGCGAACGACGCCTGCTCCCGGTTTCCCAGACCAGGCCTGGGCGGCATGGGATGGGAGGCGAGGTGGGGGTAGATCAGAAGGGCCATCAACCGCTGCAGCTTGTCCTCCAGTCCCAACTGGCTGGACACCGTGGGACCATGGTTGGTGGCCAGATCGATGAGCTGCAGGCTGCGGCGCATCAGGGCCAGAAGTCTGCCCTGCAGAGGATGGCTCTCCAGAAACTGGAGAGGACGGTCGGTGGGCTCGAAGGTGCGTCCATCGGGGCCGGCCATGGCGGAAGCGACCGCGGCCAGCTGGGTGGGGCAGAGGGTGAACATCACTCCGCTGCAGGTGGTGGTTTCCAGGGTGTAGGCCTCTCCTGGCAGAAACAGGGCCCCATGGCCCGCTCGGGCCCGGTAGCTGCGACCGCTGACACGGAAGCGTTTTTCCCCCAGGGTGGGCAAGCTGAACACGGCTCGGTTATGGGCGTGGTTGGCCCCATGGAGGGGGGAATGGGCAGCCGCGGTGATGCCCAGCCCCGAGGCCTGCACATGGGCGGAGCGGTGAAGGAAGCCCTCGGCAGATCGGCAAGGGGAGAGGTCCCGGAGGGGAACGGCCCGCTGCACCTGCTGAGCCAGCTGATCCGGGTCATGCTCCACCCTGGCGCGACGATTGCCAAAGGCCAGGGGCAGCTCCTGGTAGAAGGGGGGCTTCGGGCTCATGGCAGCA
>JAYKIG010000065.1:0-5858 GCA_035286045.1 Cyanobacteriota bacterium
GGCGCATGGATGGGGGCCGCGGGTCAGGATGTCATCGCGGAGAGTAAGGGAGGGCCAAGGGGCCCATGCCATCAGTTCTGGCCCTCGAAACAAGTTGTGACGAGTCGGCCGCCGCCATCGTCAGTGATCAGGGGGTTCTGGCGTCTGCGGTGGCCTCCCAGGTGAAGGAGCACGCCCGCTGGGGAGGGGTCGTGCCGGAGATCGCCTCCCGTCGCCACCTGGAGGCCCTTCCAGGGCTGATTGAACAGGTGCAGAGGGAGAGCGGCCTTCACCTGGGGGAGCTCGATGCCATTGCCGCCACGGTGACGCCCGGTCTGGTGGGGGCCCTTCTGGTGGGATCGGTGGTGGGGCGAACCCTGGCCCGTCTTCACCAGAAGCCATTCCTGGGGATGCACCACCTGGAGGGGCACCTGTGCTCGGCCTCCCTGGAGTCGGGTCCACCCCCTTTCCCGCACCTGGTGCTGCTGGTGAGCGGAGGACACACCGAACTGGTCCGGGTGGAGGGTCCGGGCGCATACCTACGCCTCGGGCGCAGCCGGGATGATGCCGCGGGCGAATGTTTCGACAAGGTGGCGCGCGTGCTGGGGCTGGGTTATCCGGGGGGGCCGGCCATCGAGAGGGCCGCAAAGGGAGGGGACGACCAGCGGTTCGCCTTTCCGAAGGGGAGGGTGTCGCTGCCTGGTGGGGGGTTCCATCCCTACGACTTCAGCTTCAGCGGGCTGAAGACGGCGGTTGGACGCCAGGTGCAGTGCTTGCGGGATCAGGGCGGGCCCCTCCCCCTGGCCGATCTGGCCGCCAGCTTTGAGCGGGTGGTGGCTGAGGTGCTGGTGGAGCGAAGCCTGCGCTGCGCGGAGGATGGGGGCCTGGACACCCTTGTGCTCGTGGGGGGAGTGGCGGCGAACCAGAGACTCCGGAGCCGCCTCGAGGAACGGGCTGCAGCGCAGGGCATCGCCTGGCAGGTGGCTCCCCTCGCCTATTGCACCGACAACGCGGCGATGGTGGGCCAGGCCGCCCTGCAGAGGCTGATGGCAGGCCAAACCAGTTCCATCCGCCTGGGTGTGGCGGCCCGCTGCCCCCTGGAGGAGGCAGACCGGCTCTACGCCACGCCTCCCTGCTTCTGAAGACGCCACGAATCCATCCGTTTTCCCTCAACTTCCGGTAGATTTCCTAATCTTTTCTGGCCCAGCACGAGATGGGTCTCAGCCATGACAACGGCTCGCCCCTCCGACAGACCCCCAGAGACGGCTGACACGCCTGGCATTGAGGCCCATCCCCAACCCGTCTCTCAGCAGGAACTCAATGCCTGGAGGCGGGGGTTCACCCCCCAGGCCGAGATCTGGAATGGCCGGTTGGCCATGGTTGGCTTGTCCGTTGGCCTCACCGTCCTGATCGTGGCCCGACTCGCGCACCACAGCTGATCGGGAAGCACCGGTTGCCTTGGGGCTCAACGCTACAAACGGCCGCGCAACACCTGGGCTAGCTCATTGGGCTTGAGGCTGTGGTGCATGGCCTCTTCTGCGCTCGCCCGGCCCTGCTCCACCAGCTGGGCGAGGGATTGATTGATGGTGACCATGCCATCAAAGGAGCTGCGGGACATGATGGCCTCAATCTCATCAAGCTGCCCACGTTGGATATAATCCTTGCAGGCATCTGTGTTAACGAAAAAATCAAAATATCCCGCTCGTTTGCCATCTGTTGTCTTGATGAGCCCCTGGGAGAGAACAGCCAGTAGCGCTTCAGAAATCGTGCGGCGGACGCTGTCCTGCTCCTGGGGCGGATACATCCCCATGACCCGCTCCACGGTGCGCACAGCGGAGTTGGTGTGGAGGGTACCAAACACAAGGTGACCGGTCTGGGAGGCCTCGATGGCGGTGCTGAGGGTTTCCAGATCCCTGATCTCACCAATCAGGATCACATCGGGATCCTCCCTGAGGGAAGCCCTCAGGGCATTGCGGAACACCTTGGTGTGCAAACCAACCTCCCTCTGACGCACGAGAGAAAGCTTGCTTTCGTGGACAAATTCCACCGGATCTTCGATCGTGAGAATATGGCGCTTCATGGTGGCATTGATATAGTTAATGATCGCCGCCAAGGTGGTGCTTTTGCCAGAGCCTGTAGGGCCTGTCACCAGGAATAGGCCCTTGGGACGCTCGGCAAGCGTTTTGAGCTGGTCTGGAAGATTGAGCTGTTCAATGGTTGGCATCTTGGTGGGAATCAGCCGCAAAACCATGGCGCTTCCCCGCAAAGTTTCGAGCACATTGATCCGGACCCGCACAAAGGAAAAGCTATAGGAGCCGTCATATTCCTTCTCCCGATGGAAGGAATCCACATCGGAGGGTTCAAGAATCTCCCTGAGCCAATCCCGAAAGGTGGTCTTATCCGTCTGCGGCCAACCCGTTCGTACCATCTCACCGCGATTGCGGTAGCGGGGCTCTTCTCCCACCCCGAGATGGACATCGGAAAAATCATTCTCAAACGCGATCCGCACGATCCCTTCCATCGTGGCGGGCAGTTGGGGGGGGATCCCCAGCTGGGCGGCGGGCTCTCGGGCCACCAGGTTGGTGGGGGAGTGGCGTGGCGGCGGGGGCGGCGGAGCCAACCCTCCCCCGCTGGCCTTCGCGAACGGGTCGGAGCCCACTGGGCGCAGATTTGGGGATTGGACCATGGTCCCTGAAAGCGCTGAACGCATGGTGCCATTCCCGAACCCGATCTGCCGATGCCCTGGGGGTGCCGGCGAACAGCCTCTCTAGGATCGGAGGGTCTGCAACCGGGTCTTGTCTGCTGCTGCCGGTGCCCTGCCGCTGGTCACCATCGTTCTGGGCACGCGCCCTGAAGCCATCAAACTCGCGCCTGTGATCCTGGCGTTCCAGAAAGCCGAGGATGTTCAGACCCGGGTGGTGCTCACCGGTCAACACCGGGAGATGGTGAGCCAGGTGATGGATCTCTTCGGGCTGAAGGCTGATCACGACCTGGCCCTCATGGCGCCCCAGCAGACCCTGACCCACGTCACCTGTGCGGCCCTGCAGGGGCTGAAGGAGGAATTCCAGGCCCATCGGCCGGCCCTGGTGCTTGTACAGGGGGACACCACCACCGCTTTTGCCAGCGCTCTGGCCGCCTTCTACGAACAAATCCCCGTGGGGCATGTGGAGGCCGGCCTGCGGACCGACAACCTTCTCGATCCCTTCCCGGAGGAGGCCAATCGCCGGCTGATCTCCCAGCTGGCCCTCCTGCACTTCGCCCCCACCGAGCGCTCCGCCGCCAATCTGCGGGCCTCCGGGGTGGTGGGGGAAACGATCACCACCGGCAACACGGTGATTGATGCGCTCCTTCAAATGGCGGAAACCGCTCCGCAATGGGAGCTGCCGGGCCTGGACTGGACCCACCAACGGGTGCTTCTCGCCACAGTGCACAGAAGGGAGAACTGGGGCGAAAGGCTGCAGGACATCGGCCGGGCCTTTCTCGCCCTGCTCGATCTGTTCCCCGATACGGCCCTGCTGCTCCCCCTGCACCGGAACCCAACGGTGCGGGAGCCCCTCCAGGCTCTTCTGGGCCAGCACCCCAGAGCCTTTCTCACCGAACCCCTTGATTACGACAGGCTGGTGGCGGCCATGCGGGGGTGCACCCTGCTGCTCACCGATTCCGGTGGGTTGCAGGAGGAAGCCCCCGCCCTGGGGAAGCCCGTGCTCGTGCTGCGTCGCACCACGGAACGGCCCGAAGCCATCGATGCGGGCACGGCCAGGCTGGTGGGCACGGAGAGCACCTCGATCGTGGAGGCCGCCAGCCGCCTGCTCCAGGATCCCGAGGCCTACGCCGAGATGGCCCAGGCCCACAATCCCTTCGGCGATGGCTATGCCAGTGGTCGGATCCTGGCGGCAGCCCGGAGGTTCATGGCTTCCTCTGCTTCGCCCACGGGGGCAGATCAATGAAAACCGGGGTCCCCGGTTCCAGCCCGGAGAGGATCTGGGTGTCCTTGCCGCTGCTCACCCCCAGTTCCACCGGCTGAAAGGTGGGCTGACGGTTCTTCCCTACCAGCAAAACCCCTGGCCGACCCTTCTCGGTCACCACAGCCACCGTGGGAACGAGGGTGCGGGCCGGCAGGTCGCCGGTCTTGAAGTCCACGTCGGCCGTCATGCCGATGCGCAGCTCAGGGGGTGGGGTGAGCAGGCCAAGCTTCACCTCAAAGGAGGTGACGTTATTGAGCTTCACGGCGCGGGGAGCGATCTGGCGCACCCGGGCCGGGAAGCGACGATCGGGGAAGGCATCCACCCGCACATCAGCCGGCTGGCCGATCCGGAGCCGGCCGAGATCGCTCTCGGGCACCTTGGCGATCACCTCCAGACCCTGGGAGAGCTCCACGATGGACGAACTGGTGGCCCCTGCGGTGGCGGATGCGGTGGTGGTAGGAGTCACGAACGCACCGGGTTCGGCGAAGCGCTGGGAAATCACCCCCGCAAAGGGGGCACGCACGATGAGCTCGCTGCCCTCCACCTGCCGTTGCTGGATCCGCTGCAACGCCGCGGCCACCGCCATGCGCTTCACCTCGTAATCCGCCTGGAAGCGCTGGAGGTCGTTGAGGCTGATGGCGCCCTGGCGATGGAGGGGCTGGTTACGGGCCAGTTCGCTGCGGCTGCGCTCCATTTCGGCCTGGGCGGAGCGCAGGTTGGCCTGCAGCTCCTCGAGCCGATCACGCAGATCCCCGGAGTCCATCACGGCGATGGGTTGACCCTCCTCCACCCTGTCACCCTCATCCACCAGCAGCTGACGGAGCTGGCCCTGGCGCTTGGGACTCACATTGACCCGCTCCACGGCATCGAGTTCACCGCTGGCGGTGATCACCCCGGGCAGGCTGCCACTGCGGGCCAGGGCCGTGTAGGGAGCCACATTCTTTTGGGAGGCCGAGCGCTGACGCTGCCAGAAGCCCAGACCAGCCAGCAGGGCCACCAGGGCCGCCAGGGCGATCCAGAGGGGCCGCCGGGATCGGACCTGGCGCAAGGGCAAGGCACGGGGTGGGGGGGGCACCGCAACGGGGGGGGGAACCACCGGCTCGAGAGAGCGGATCGGACGCGGGGCAGTCATCGGTAGGCCGGAAGTCGCACCAGTCTCGCGGGTGAAGGGTTGATCTGGGGCGCCTAGATTTCCGACCATGCTCAAAGCCGGAATCGTCGGCCTGCCCAACGTTGGCAAGTCGACCCTCTTCAACGCCCTCGTGGCCAATGCCCAGGCCCAGGCGGCCAACTTTCCCTTCTGCACCATCGAGCCCAACACGGGCGTAGTGGCCGTGCCCGACAGCCGGCTGCAGCAGCTGGCAGACCTCTCCCACTCGCGGGAGATCGTGCCCACCCGGGTGGAGTTCGTGGACATTGCCGGGCTGGTAAAAGGGGCCAGCCAGGGCGAAGGCTTAGGCAACAAATTTCTCGCCAACATCCGCGAGGTGGACGCCATCGTTCATGTGGTGCGCTGCTTCGAGCATGGGGACGTGATCCACGTGTCGGGGTCGGTGGATCCGGTGCGGGATGCGGAGGTGATCAACCTGGAGCTGGGACTGGCCGATCTCTCCCAGATTGAGAAGCGCCGGGAACGCCTGAAGAAACAGGTGCGCACCAGCAAAGAAGCCCAGCTGGAGGATGGGGCCTTAGCCCGCCTGCAGGAGGTGCTGGAGGCAGGGGGTGCCGCCCGCAGCGTGGCCCTCAGCGAAGAGGAAGCCGCCTTGGTCAAGCCCCTGGGGCTGCTTACAGCCAAGCCGATCATCTATGCCACCAATGTGAGCGAAGACGATCTGGCCGCTGGCAATGCCCTCACCCAGGCGGTGCAGGCCCTAGCGGCGAAGGAGGGGGCGGCGGCGGTGGCCATCTCCGCCC
>JAYKIG010000066.1:0-31022 GCA_035286045.1 Cyanobacteriota bacterium
CAGAGGGGGGTGGTGCTGATCACCCATTGGGGGTTGAGCGGTCCGGCCACCCTTCGCCTCACGGCCTTTGCGGCCAGACACCTGAAGGCTTGGGGCTATCGGGCCGAGCTGGCCGTGGATTGGACCGGTGGTGTGCCCCGGCCTGAGGTGGAGGCTCTTCTGGCGGCCGCCCGGCTCCAGCAGGCCCGCCGCCAGATCGCCGTCCACCGGGCCCTTCCCGGCCTCAGCCGGCGGCTCTGGGCGGCCTTGGTGGCCGCGGCCGGTCTGCGGGAGGATCGCCGCTGGGCCGACCTTGATCGCCAGGGGCAGCGCGCTCTGGTGGAGGCCCTGGTGGCAAGTCGCTACCCAGTGGTGGGCCGGGGACCGTTTGGGGAGGAGTTCGTCACCGCCGGAGGGGTTCCCCTCAAGGAAGTGCAGGGGAGCACGATGGAAAGTCGGCTGCAGCCCGGCCTCTTTCTCGTCGGGGAGCTGCTGGATGTGGATGGGGTCACGGGGGGATTCAATTTCCAGCACTGCTGGACGAGCGGCTGGCAGGCGGGCTGTTCCCTTGCGGCTGGGAGCCCCTCCCCGCGGGTTCAGGCGCGATCAGCGAATCTTCTCAAACACGGAGAACATGGGCAGGTACATGGCCACCAGGATGGAGGCCACAATGCCACCCACCAGGACAATCATGAAGGGTTCAATCAGGGAGGTGAGAATCTTCACGCTTGAACTGACTTCGTCTTCATAAAAATCGGCCACTTTGGAGAGCATCTCATCCATGTTTCCTGTTTCTTCGCCCACAATCAGCATGCTGATTGCCAGCTCCGGGAAAACATTCTTCATCGCCAGGGCCGTGCTCAGAGGAATTCCCTCACTCACATCGGTGCGGGAATGGCTGATGGCATCGGCAAAGATGGAGTTGGTGGCCGTATCCGTCAGGATTTCCAGGGACATCATGATCGGTACTCCCGCCTTGGACAGGGAGGCCAGCGTGCGACAGAACTGGGCCGTGGCTGTTTTCTGAATCAGATCTCCAAACAGCGGCAGGCGAAGGAACAGCTGATCCACCCGCCGCCGCCCTACCGGCGTGTCGTAGAACGTTTTCAGGCCAAAGGTTGTGATCATCAAAAAGCCCACCAGCACCACCGAGAAGGGGGAGCGGAGGGTTTTGCTCAGGTCGACCATCATCTGCGTGAACACGGGCAGATCTGCCCCCAGTTGATCGAAGATTTCGGCGAATGTGGGAATGATGAAAATCGTCATGCCCAGAAACACCAGAATGGCGATCACAAACACCGTGATCGGATAGCTCAGGGCACTGCGAATCTGGTTCTGAAGCTTGGCGTTCTCTTCCAGCAGCTTGGCCAGGCGCTTCAGGGTTTCATCGAGCACACCCCCGGCTTCCCCCGCTTCCACCATGGCGATGGTGAGCTTGTCGAACACCCTTGGCCAGAGACGCATGGAGCTGGCCAGATTCTCCCCCTGATTCACCTCTTCAATCATGGCCGCCAGAGCGCGGCGGAACAGGGGTGATTTCTGTTGGCGATAAATTAGATCAATGCTGCGCAGAATGGGTACACCCGCATTCACAAGGGTGGCCAGCTTGCTGGCGAAGACGGCCTTCTCCTTCACCGATGGCGGGCTCTCCATCAGCCGGCTCCACCGCCCCTGCGACACCGGAGGTCCGGATGTTGCGGCGCTACTGGCGGTTTCCTTGCGAGTGAGGTTGCTGTAATGGATACCCCGCCGTCGCAGGGTGCGCTTGGCTTCGGCGGGGCTGCCTGCCTCCAGGGTGAGCACCTTTTTCCTGCCCGCCCGGGTGGTGTAGGTGACCGTGAATGCTGTCATCCCTGGCTCAGCAAGCGCTCCAGCTCTTCGGGCCGGGTGGTCTTGAGGAGTGCCTCGGCATGGCTGATGGCTTCCTCCTGAATGAGATTGGCCAGACCCCGTTCCAGGGTGAGCATGCCCTCTTTGGCGCCGGTCTGAATCTGGGAATAGATCTGGGCGGTCTTCCCTTCCCGAATCAGGTTGGCGATGGCTGGGGTGTTGATCATGATCTCCTGGGCCATCACTCGGCCAAACTGACCGGGCAGGGGCCGCACCCGCTTGCACAGGGTCTGGGAAAAGACGGCGAGCAGGCTGCCGCTGAGCTGGACGCGGATCTGGGTCTGCTGTCCGGCAGGAAACACATCCACCATCCGGTCCACCGTCTGGGATGCGGAACTGGTGTGCAGGGTGCCGAACACCAGGTGACCGGTTTCAGCAGCGCTGATCGCCAGCTGGATGGTTTCCAGATCCCGCAGTTCCCCCACCAGAATCACATCGGGATCTTCCCTCAGAGCAGCCCGCAGGGCATTGGCAAAACTGCGGGTGTCTTCGTTGACCTCCCGTTGATGAATCACCGATTTTTCATTTTTGTAGGTGAATTCAATCGGATCCTCGATGGTGAGAATGTGTTCTGCCCGGGTTTGATTGATGTGATTCAGCAGGGCCGCCAGGGTGGTGGTTTTCCCCGACCCCGTCGGCCCAGTGACCAGGATGAGCCCCTTCGGTTTGCGGCTGGTTTCCTCCACCACCGGCGGGAGGCCCAGGTTGGCCAGGGCAGGGATGGAATCCCCCAGGGCCCGTAGACAGGCGGCATAGGTGCCCCGCTGCCGGTAAACATTCACCCGAAATCGGGCCACGCCCCGCAGGCCATAGGAACAATCCAGTTCCCAGTTCTGTTCCAGATGTTTGCGTTGGGAGTTGTTCAACAGGGAGAAGATCAGCTTGTTGCACTGGTCTTCCGACAACACCACCTCCTCCAGCATGGGGCGGAGTTGGCCGTTGAAGCGGCCATAGGGAGGCTGGTAGGCCGCCAGGTGGAGGTCGCTCCCTCCCGCCTTCACCAGATCCGTCATCAGATCTTCGATCAACATGCCCTGCCTTCCTTCCCCTAACGGCGCACTTTGAGACAGTAGGGGCATTCCAGCCATTCGTCGTTGAGACCTGCCCCACAACCTCGGCAGCTCAGGCTGTTGAGGGCCCGGGCCCGCCGCTCCAATTCCAATCCTGAGTCGGTGAGGAGCATCCGCTCCACTTCCTCCAGGCTCGTGAGCCCCTGGCGCACCAGATCCAGGCCATAGCCCAGGAGCGTTTTCATGCCCGCCTCCAGGGCCAGTCGGCGCACGTCATGGGTGCTGGCCCGTTTTGCCACCGCTGCGGACAGATTCTCATTCATGGTCAGCACCTCGTAGACCCCCACCCGGCCCCGATAGCCCTGGCCCTGGCAGGTGGGGCAGCGATTGGCCGTGCCCGCCGTCACCTTGGGGGCGCGATAGAAGGTGATCGCGTCCTCATCGCTCACCACCAGGCCGAAATGGGCCAGTTCCTCCTGGCCCGGGTGGTGGGCAATCCGGCAATCGGGGCACAGGCGGCGCACCAGGCGCTGGGAGACAACGCCCAGAAGGGAGGAACTCACCAGAAAGGGCTCGACGCCCATCTCGTCCAGCCGGGCAAAGGCGCCGACGGCATCGTTGCAGTGGAGGGTGGTGAGAACCAGGTGGCCCGTCAGGGCGGCCTGGATGGCCGTGCGGGCTGTTTCCAGGTCGCGGGTTTCCCCCACCAGGAGCACGTCGGGATCCTGCCGCATGAACGCCCGCAAGGCTGAGGCGAAGTCATACCCCTTTTCCCGGTTCACCTGGGTCTGGGTGATCCCGGCCAGGCCGTACTCAATCGGATCCTCCACCGTGCTGATGTTGATGCCCGGCTCGTTCCGTTCCGCGAGCAGGGCATACAAGGTGGTGGATTTGCCGGATCCGGTGGGCCCCGTCACCAGCAACATCCCAAAGGGCTTGCTCCCCATATCCCGCACGTCGTTCCGGGCGGCGAGGTCGGTGATCAGGGTGTCCAGTCCCAGCTCGGTGGCGCTGTTGTCCAAAATGCGCAACACCACTTTCTCTCCGTAGCGGCCCGGAAGCGTGCTGACGCGGAAATCCACCACCTCGTCCCGAAACTTCCGGCGGATCCGACCGTCCTGGGGGAGGCGGCGCTCCGCGATGTCCAGATCGGCCATGATCTTGAGCCGGGAGGTGACCGCCGGCACCAGGGTCTTCGGCAGGGTATCCACCGTGCGCAGCACCCCGTCCTGACGGAACCGCACATGCATGCCGTCGTGCTGGGGTTCCACATGGATGTCGCTGGCACCACAGCTGATGGCTTCCGCAAGGATGCGGTTCACCAGATTCAGCACCGGGGAGCTGGCATCCTCCTTTGGGGCTGCTCCCAGATCCTCCATGGCTTCCGGCGTGAGCACGCCTTGACCGCTCTGCCCCAGGTTCAGGTCGGCGAAGAGCGAGGTGGATTCGGGGCTCTCGGTCGCCGCTTCGTGCAGGGTGTCAGGATCCAGGGCCATGCTCCGGAGGTGCGGGCTTCCGCCGCTTGTGGGGTGGCAGGGATAGGAAGGAACATAGGGGAATTCCATCGTGCCCGGCAGCATGAGCGGCGACACTTCCCCAGCCCAAACCTCCCCGGAGACCCTCCAGGAGCCTGCTGAGGCGATGCCATCCGCTGAGGTTCAGCCCGAGCAGCCCGATCCCCCTGTGCCCCAACCCGGCGCCGAGGAGAGCCCGGAGGGTTCTGCTCCCCCGGAGAAGCTGCAGGAGCTGGAAGGCCAGCTGGCGGCCCTGCAGGCGGAACATGAAGCGCTGCGCAGTCAATACATGCGGATCGCCGCAGACTTCGATAACTTCCGCAAGCGCCAGTCCAGGGACCAGGACGATCTGCGATTGCAGATCACCTGCACCACCCTCAGCGAAATCCTGCCGGTTGTGGATAATTTTGATCGGGCCCGTCAACAACTCAATCCCCAGAGCGAAGAGGCTCAGTCGCTCCATCGCAGTTATCAGGGCCTCTATAAACAGCTCGTGGATGTGTTCAAGCAGCTGGGAGTGGCACCGATGCGGGTGGAGGGCGAACCCTTCGATCCCAATCTCCATGAAGCTGTGATGCGCCAACCCAGCCAGGAGCACCCGGAAGACGTGGTGATCGAGGAGCTGCAGCGGGGCTACCAGCTGCACGGCAAGGTTCTCCGCCATGCCCTGGTGAAAGTGTCCATGGGCCCCGGCCCCAACGGCGCCCAAACGTCGGAAGATCCCGCCCCTGATCAGGAGCATGCTGGCTGATGGCCGATTTCTATGACGTGCTCGGCGTCGGACGCGACGCCGATGCCGACACTCTCAAGCGGGCCTATCGACGCCTGGCTCGGCAATACCATCCCGATGTCAACAAGGATCCGGGGGCTGAAGAGCGCTTCAAGGACATCGGCCGTGCCTACGAGGTTCTGAGCGATCCCCAGTCCCGGGCCCGCTACGACCAGTTCGGTGAGGCGGGCCTCGGCGGGGGTGGCATGCCGGACATGGGAGACATGGGCGGTTTTGCCGATCTGTTCGAAACCTTCTTCAGTGGCTTCGGCGGTGGGGGAGGGACGGGCGGCGGCTCCAGGCGCCGGGGGCCCCGGAAGGGAGATGATCTTGGCCTGGAGCTCACGATCACCTTCAGTGAGGCCGTGTTCGGGGCGGAGAAGGAGGTGCAGTTCCGCCATCTGGAAACCTGCGGCACCTGCCAGGGTTCCGGAGCCAAGCAGGGGAGCGGCCCCACCACCTGTTCCACCTGCGGTGGGGCGGGTCAGGTGCGCCGGGCCACACGCACGCCCTTTGGGAGCTTCACCCAGGTGGCGCCCTGCCCCACCTGTGAGGGCTCGGGTCAGATGATCGCCGATCCCTGCACGGCCTGCCAGGGACAGGGGGTGCAGGAGGTGACGAAGAAGCAGCGCATCAAGATTCCCGGCGGGGTGGACACCGGCACCCGGCTCCGGGTTCCAGGAGAGGGCAATGCGGGCCAGCGGGGGGGCGGCCCGGGCGACCTCTATGTGGTGCTGAACGTCAAATCCCATCCCCAGTTGCGGCGCGAGGGCATCACCATCTCCTCCGAGCTTCCTCTCAGCTACCTGCAGGCCATCCTGGGCGACACAGTGGAGGTGGAAACCGTGGATGGCAACGAGAAGTTGGAGATTCCAGCCGGCACCCAACCGGGGGCCGTGCTCACCCTCAAGGGCAAGGGCGTTCCCAGGCTTGGCAACCCCGTGGCACGGGGGAATCACGACTTCACGGTGAAAGTGCAGTTGCCTACCAAGCTCTCCGGGGACGAGCGGGAACTCCTCGAGCAGTTGGCCGGGCACCACAGCCGCAAGGGACAGCACAAGAGCGGGCTCTTCGGGGGCCTCTTCGGGGGGGGATGAGCGGCCCCACTCCTGATGCCTGCCTGGATCTGAGGGGCACCCCCTGCCCCCTCAACTACGTGCGCAGCCGCCTGGCGCTTGAACGTCTTCCCGTGGGGAGCTGGCTCCAGGTCGATCTCGATGCGGGTGAACCCGAAGCGATGGTGGCCGAGAGCCTGCGGGGGGAGGGGCACGAGGTCGGTCCGGCCCTTGCCCTCCCTGCCGGTGAGGGCTCGGCCGAGGGATCCTCGGTGCGTCTGCTCATCCAGCGCTGTGGGTGAACCGGGCCGGGTGGTGGCCGTGGAAGCCAACTTCTGCCGTGTGCACCTGGTCTCCCCCGGTCCCGGGGGCCAGGACCATCTCCTCTGCACGGCCCGGGCCCGGCTGGCCAAGGGGGGGCGGGGGATCTGCGTGGGCGACTGGGTGGAGGTGGAAGGGATCGACTGGGTGCAACAGCGGGGGGCCGTGGGCCACCGTGGCCCCCGCAGCAACCTTCTCCCCCGGCCTGCGGTGGCCAACGTGGGCCGGGTGGTGGTCGTGGTGTCGCTCAAGGAGCCCGAGCCCGATCCGATGCAGATCACCCGGTTTCTGGTGAGTGCGGAACATCTCGCCCTGCCGGTGGATCTTGTGCTCTCCAAGGCGGATGGGCTCCCGCCGGGATGGCTGGAGGCCTGGTGTGAGCGACTTGCGGCCTGGGGATACTCCCCCCTCCCCGTGTCCACCCAGACGGGGTTGGGGCTGGAGGTCCTGGCCCGTCACCTGGCCCGGCCTGAGATCTCCGTGCTCTGTGGTCCTTCCGGGGTGGGCAAGAGCAGCTTGCTGAATGCCCTCGTGCCTGGGCTGGCCCTCAGGGTGGCCCCCGTTTCCGGACGCCTGCAGCGGGGCCGGCACACCACCCGCCATGTGGAGCTGGTGCCGCTCCCAGGCCACCCCCAGGCGCTCCTGGCCGACACCCCTGGCTTCAATCGCCCCTCCCTGCCGGCCACCCCTTCGGAGCTCGTGCGCTGCTTTCCGGAGTTGCGGGCCCTGGCTCATCAGCCCTGTCGTTTTGCCGATTGCCGGCACAGCGGTGAATCAGGGTGCGCCATCGGCCAAGACTGGCCTCGCCACGCCCTTTACCGCCAATGTCTGGCCGAGGTGGATACCGGCCTCCCCCCACCGGGATCGGGCCGGTCCGGAGAAACGGCCTTGCGCCAGGCGTCCAGGCGCCGTCGCCATCTGCAACGCCAGGGGGAGATCAGCCCCCCAGACCTGGAAGATTGAGTTCCAGGCCCCCGGTGAGGGTGTCCATCCGCTCCCGCATGGTGTTCGTGGAGAGGTCGTAGGCCGCCTTGAGGGCTTCAAACACCGCGCCCTCCACCGCGCTCTGACCTTCCCCCAGCAAGGAGGGATCCACCTGGACCTTCAGGGGCAGCTGGTTGCCGGAGAGCCACACGCTGGCCCGGCCATCGGCGCTGCGCCCCTCCAGTTCCATGGCGTCCAACTCCTCCTGCAGTTTCTGGGCATCCTGCTGAATCTGCTGGGCCTTGCGGAAAGCTTCGGTGAGCTGACCGAAGTTGGGAAGTCCAAAGCCAGCCATGGCGCCAGGAGGGGAGGGAAAGACTGGATCAGGGTAGGTCCCTCACCACCCTTCCTCGGCGCCCGCCTCGAAGCCAAGACGTTTCACCTCCGGATGCAGGGAGATGGCGTGGGCGGTCCAGATCCTCTCCTGCACCATCCCGATCAACCGGTCGATGTCCGTGGCGGTGGCCGCCCCCAGGTTCACGATGAAGTTGGCGTGGAGGGGCGACACCTGGGCGTCCCCCACCTGAAGCCCCTTGAGCCCCAATCCCTCGATCAGGCGCCCGGCCTTCTGGGGTTCGGGGTTGCGGAACACGCTGCCACAGCTGGGCTGCTGGTAGGGCTGGGTGCTGGTGCGGCTGTGCAGATTGGCGCTGGTGCGCGCGGTGATCGCGGCGGGCTCGTGGCCTGGCTCCAGCCGGAACCGGGCGGACAGCACCAGCAGGGGCTCCTCCTGGAGCCGGCTGTGGCGATAGGCGAAATCCAGCTCGCTGGCCTGGAGGGTGAAGGGCTCACCGGGCCGGGCCGGGTCGATCACCCGAACGGAATGGAGCCACTCCGCCGTGCAGCCCCCCTGGGCCCCCGCATTCATGACCACGGCCCCCCCGACGGTGCCTGGGATCCCCACGCTCCACTCCAGGCCGCTGAGGCCACTCCGCGCCACCTTGCGGGCCAGGGTGGGAATGGGTTCCCCGGCCTCTGCCTCCACCCACCCTTCGCTTGCCTCCAGCACGCTGCCCTGAAGCCTTCGGCTGCAGAGGGTGAGGCCGGGGAGCCCCCCATCCGCGATGAGCAGATTGGAGCCGGCCCCGATGCAGCGAAAGGGCAGGCCCTCTCCGATGGCCCAGGAAGCCTGCTGGATCAACTCCTCCACGCTGCCGGGTTCGCTGAACCACTGGGCTGGACCGCCCACCCGCCAGGTGGTGAAGTCCCGCAGGGGCACTCCCTGCCTGACGGCGCCAGGGGGCGCTCCGCTCACAGCACCAGGGCCGCTGGACGCCCGGGCTCACCGAGGGTGCTGAGGCGCTCCCAGAGACTGTTCACATCCCCGGCCCCCATGGCCAGCACCAGATCCCCCGGTTCACTGCAGGCGGCCACCTGGTCTGTCAACTGGTCCAGGTTGGCCGCCGCCCGCACGGGCACCGAGGGGGCAATGGCTTTCACGGCCGCGGCCAACGCCTCGCTGGAGATGCCCTCAATCGGGGCCTCCCCCGCGCTGTACAGCGGCGCCACGATCACGGTGTCCGCCAGGGCGAGGGCTTCGGCGAATTCACTCAGGAACTGGGCGGTGCGGCTGTAGCGGTGGGGTTGAAACACCGCCAGCAACCGCTGGGGCTGGGAGGGCAGGGGGCTGCGACCGCTCTCCACCATCAGGCGGGCCATAGCCAGGGTGGCGGCCACTTCACTGGGGTGATGGGCGTAGTCATCCACCACGATCCGCTGGTGCCACAGCCCCCGGCAGTCAAAGCGTCGGCCGGGGGCCTTGAGGTTGCCGATGGCCCGGCGCAAGTCGGCGAAGGGAACCCCTTCCCGCCGGCAGGCCGCCAGGGCGGCGGTGACATTGCTGAGGTTGTGGCGTCCCGGCAGGGGGACCTCCAGGGTGCCGATCTGCTCCCCCCGTTCGTAGTAAGCGGCCGTGGTTCCGTCACCCCGTTCCTCAAGGGCCAGGGCGGCGTAGTCGGCATGGTCGGGGTCCTGGATCGACCACCAGGCATCCGCTTGGAAACAGTCCCGGAGGATGGGGCAGTCCCGGTTGGCCAGCAGGGCGCCGCTGCCATCGCTGAAGCGTTTGAGCGTGTCGATCAGCGTCTGCAGATTGGGGTAATGGTCGGTGTGATCCAGCTCGATGTTGGTGAGGACGGCAAGAGTCGGGCTGAATTTCACCAGGGAGCCGTCGGATTCATCTGCCTCGGCCACCAGGAGGCGGCCCGAGCCCTGCCGGCCATTGCTGCCAAAGGCCGGCACGATGCCGCCGATGACCGCCGTGGGGTCCTGACCTGTGGCCTCCAGGAGGGTGGCGATCAGGGTGCTGGTGGTGGTTTTCCCGTGGCTTCCGGCCACGGCGATGGAGGGTTGATTGTTGATGAGGGCGGCCAGCACATCGGAGCGGTGGCAGAGGCCCAGCCCCAGGCGCCGCGCTTCCGCCACCTCCTCGTTGGTGTCCCGCACCGCTGAGCTCAGCACCACCAGGGGGGGGTGGTGGCCATGGCTCAGCAGGCTTTGGATGGTGGCGCTGCTCTGCTCCTGAAACACCCTCACCCCCCGATCAGCCAGCCGGCTGAGCACTGCCGAGGGCTTGGGATCGGAGCCGCTGACGGCAAAGCCCCGCTCCACCAGGATTCCGGCCAGGGCTGACATGCCGATGCCACCAACCCCAACGAAGTGGAGGGGCTGATCGCGATCGAGCACGAGGTCCAAGAGCGTTACCGATTTTCAGCCGAAAATAGGGCGAAACGCTCCCTTGTGCCCCCCCTGGTGTTTTACGAGTTGCTTCGCATTGTCCCCAGCCTGGATGCCGACCCCCGGGTTGCGGGGGGCGGCAGCCCCTGATTTCTGTATGATCGGCAGCCGAAATCCCCTTGCTGAGCGGTTCCCGCCGCTTTCCCTGCCATGGCTTTGCGTGTTGCGATCAATGGATTTGGCCGAATTGGTCGCAATTTCATGCGTTGCTGGCTCAGTCGGGGGGCCAACACCAACCTGGAGATCGTTGGTCTGAATGGTTCCGGAGACACCTCCACCAACGCTCACCTGCTCAAGTACGACTCCATGCTGGGTCCGCTGCGGGGGGTGGACGTCACCTACACGGACAACTCGATCAGCGTGAATGGCAAGGAAATCAAGGTGTTCTACGACCGCAACCCAGCCAACCTGCCCTGGAAGGACTGGGGTGTGGATCTGGTGATCGAGTCCACGGGTGTCTTCAACGATGATGTGGGGGCGAGCAAGCACTTCGAGGCTGGCGCCAAGAAAGTCATCCTCACGGCTCCCGGCAAGGGCGAGCGGGTGGGCACTTTTGTTGTGGGCGTGAATGCGGATCAATACCGCCACGAGGACTGGGACATCCTCAGCAACGCCAGCTGCACCACCAACTGCATGGCACCTCTGGTGAAGGTTCTCGATCAGAACTTCGGCATCGTCAAGGGCACGATGACCACCACCCACAGCTACACGGGCGACCAGCGCATCCTCGATGCCTCCCACCGCGACCTGCGCCGTGCCCGCGCTGCCGCCGTCAACATCGTGCCCACCAGCACCGGTGCCGCCAAGGCGGTGGCTCTGGTGTACCCGCCGGTGAAGGGCAAGCTCAACGGCATCGCCCTGCGGGTGCCCACCCCCAACGTGTCGGTGGTGGACATGGTGCTGGAAATGAGCCGCGACACCACCAAGGACGAGGTGAACAACGTGCTCAAGGCCGCCTCCGAGAACGGCATGAAGGGGATCATCAAGTACTGCGACCTGCCCCTGGTGTCTTCCGACCATGCCGGTACGGATGAATCCACCATCGTTGATTCCGAGCTCACCCTCGTCATGGGCGGCAACATGGTGAAGGTGATCGCCTGGTATGACAACGAGTGGGGCTACAGCCAGCGGGTCGTCGACCTGGCCGAGATCGTGGCGAAGAACTGGAAGTGAGCCGCCCCGCTGGCTGCGGGCCTGTCAGATGAAGTGGCAGTACCCGCAGCTGCCGCCTGCACCGGCGTCCCATGGGGTGCCATCGGCCCAGCCCACCTCCCCCGCAGGCCCCTCCAGCAGCGTGCCGATTCGGGTGGCCTCCGGCAGGGCCGACACCAGAGCCTCTGCCCAGTGAGGCTCCAGGGCCAGCACCAGCTCGAAGTCCTCGCCGCCGCCCAGGCACCAGCCCTCGGCCTGGGGCAGCCCACCCATGGCGGGGTCGAGGGGTAGCCGCTGCCGCTCCAGCCGGGCGGTACAGCCGCTGGCCGCAGCGATCGTGGCCACCGCGGCCGCCAGCCCATCGCTGCTGTCGCAGCCGCCCACCCGCCAGGACTGCCCGGCGGGCCGGCAGACCCCCAGTGTGCGCACCGCGTCGAAGCGGGGAACGGGGCGCCGGTGCGCCTGGATCGTGCGCTGCGCCAGGGTTGAATCCAGGCCCTCCAGCCCGCCGGTATCCCCCTGAAGCAGCGCCAGGCCGAGACGGCTCAGCCCGTGGGGACCCGTGCACACCAGCAGGTCGCCGGGCCGGCCGTCGTGGCGCCGGATCGGGCCTGCCCCCCCGCCCAGAAGTCCCAGCGCCGTGATCGCCAGCAAACGCTGCGATCCGCCGCTGCAATCGCCCCCCAGCACCACGCCCCCATAGTCGTCCAGGGCGGCCGTCAGGCCGCGGTACACGCCCTCCACCCAGCTCCATGCGGTGCAGGCCGGCGCCACCAGGCCCACCGTGAGCCCCACCACCTCCGTGCAGCCCATCGCCGCCAGATCGGAGAGGTTGGCGGCCGCCGCTCGCCAGCCCACATCGGCAGGCTCGGTGGTGGTGTCGCTGAAGTGGATGCCCTCCACCAACACATCGGTGTTGACCACCAGAGTGCCGTCGGGCTGCGGGGGAAGCAGGGCGGCATCATCGCTGAACTGACCCGGTGGAGCGAAGGCACCGAGCCGGCGGATCAGCTCCCATTCGCCCAGCTCTGCCAGGGTTTCCCCCATGGCTCTGATCAGGCGTGGGGCTTGAGGTTGTCAGCCCCCTGGATCACCCGGGCCGAGATGATCCGGTCGTCCACGCCCAGTTCCTCGAGCACGTCCATGCCCTCCACCACGTAGCCGAAGGCAGCGTTGCGGCCATCCACCAGATTGAGGCCGGCCGGCGTGAGCTCCGGCTCATAGAGGAAGAAGAAAAACTGCGACGAGCCGTCGTCGAGATGGCCGTCGGAGTGGGCCCAGCCCAGGGTGCCATAGGTGGCGAAGGGCAGCACGGGTTCCGCCTTGTAGCGGCCCACGTCTTCGAAGGTTTCGTTGTAAAGCGGCTCGGCATCACCGGCGATGCGGATCTCCAGGGGCACATGCCGCTCTTGGCCGGTTTTCGCATCCACATAGCCCATGGCGTCGCCCTTCGGATCACCGGTCTGGAGCACGTAGAAATCCTCGGCCCGGGTGAAGGGCAGCCCGTCATAGAACTTCCGTTGCACCAGATCCACGAAGGCACCGCCCGTCAGCGGCGCGTTGTAGCCGTCGATCACGGCGGTGAGGTCGCCCTTGCTGGTGCTGATGCGCACCGTGGCCCGCCCCAACAGCCTCGGCAGGGCATCAAATTCAGCCGGGATCGTGAACGGGAAGCCCCCCACGAGGCGGGCCTCGGCGCTGCCGATGGTCGCCAGGGCAGCCCGTCGGCTCGCCAGGAAGGCATCGCGATCCTGGGCTTCAGCCGCCACGGCCACCTCCCGCAGCTGGATGGAGAGCTGGTCGAGCAGTTCGGCCGCCGTGTCCTGGTCCTCCGGGGCGAAGCGCTCCAGGATGGTGGCGCGCTGGCTCGACAGCAGCGACTGGCTGCGGGTCACCGAGCTGGCCAGAGGTTTCCACCGCTTGGCCCGCAGGTCGTCGCTGGTGGCTTCCAGCCGATGCTGCAGGTCCTGCAGCTGCGGCGCGTCGATGGGCAGGGCGTTGCGCAGGATCGCCTCCGGATCCTTCACGGCGTTGCCCTGTGGCAGGGCTGCCCAGGCGCCCGGCACCAGCAGCAGGACCGTCAGGCAGGCCCCCAGAAGTTGGGGGGCAAGCCCAGCCCAGGAGGCTCGTCCAAGCCATCTCCAGCCCATGGTGAAGCACATGACTGAGCGGACTCTGGCACAAGCGCCCGTGCCGGCGCGCTGGCCGCCTCGGGGCGCTCCGGTAGCCAGACGTACAATGCTGCGGATCTGATCCGCCGGAATGATCTCCAGCAACGACTTCCGCACGGGCACTTCGATTGAGCTGGATGGGCAGGTCTGGCGCGTCGTCGAGTTCCTGCATGTCAAGCCCGGCAAGGGCTCGGCCTTTGTGCGCACCAAGCTGAAGGCGGTGCAGAGCGGCAACGTGGTCGAGAAGACCTTCCGGGCAGGAGAGACGGTGCCCCAGGCATTGCTCGAGAAGTCAACCCTCCAGCACACCTACATGGAGGGCGACGATTATGTGTTCATGGATATGGGCAGTTACGAGGAAACCCGACTCACGGCGGATCAGATCGGCTTGCAACGCAAATATCTCAAGGAGGGAATGGAAGTCACCGTCCTCACGCACAACAGCAAACCCCTGGAGGTGGAGCTTCCCAACTCCGTGGTGCTGGAAATCACCCAGACCGACCCTGGCGTGAAGGGAGATACGGCAACTGGGGGCACCAAACCAGCCATTCTGGAAACGGGCGCCCAGGTGATGGTGCCTCTCTTCATTTCGATCGGGGACAAAATTAAAGTGGATACTCGCTCCGACTCCTATCTGGGCCGGGAGTCCTGATGGCCATGCAACTCGACCACGGTCAACTGCGCGATCTGCTCGAGCAGCTGGGCAAGAGCGACATTCAGGAATTTCGCCTGGAAGGGGAAGATTTCCGCCTGGAGGTCCGTCGCAATCTGCCCGCCAGCGTGATGGCCGTGCCGGCCCCCCCCGCAGCTGCTCCGGAGGTGGCTCCCCCCGTTCCCTCCGCGCCCCCGGCCGCTGCCGCCAGCCGCAGTGATCTTCAGGCGATCACGGCTCCGATGGTGGGCACGTTCTACCGATCCCCTGCCCCTGGCGAGGATCCCTTCGTGGAATTGGGCACCCGCATCAAGGCCGGCCAGACCGTCTGCATTCTCGAAGCCATGAAGCTCATGAACGAGCTGGAGAGCGAAGTGGCCGGCGAGGTGGTGGAGATCCTTGTGGAGAATGGAACTCCCGTGGAGTTCGGGCAGGTGCTGATGCGCATCCGCCCCTGAGGATCCCCCGCCCTCAACCCAGGTCCCAGGCCGTTTCCAGTGCGGCCTCCATGCTGGCGCTGCGGGCCAGTCCCCGTCCAGCGATCGGGAAGGCCGTCCCGTGGTCGGGTGAGGTGCGCAGAAAAGGCAGTCCCAGGGTGGTGTTCACCGCCCGGTCAAACGCCAGGAGCTTGACGGGGATCAACCCCTGGTCGTGATAGAGCGCCAGGAATCCGTCCGGCCCCAGGGCCTGTTTCTGCCAGGCCAGGCCCGCTTCCAGCCAGCAGGTGTCGGGTGGCAGCGGACCCTCAAGCCGCACCTGCGGGTGGCTCGCCTGCCAGCGCCTGAGGCAGGCCTCCAGCCAGGTGTGCTCCTCATCCCCCAGGGCTCCCCCTTCTCCCGCATGGGGGTTGAGCCCCGCCACCACCAGCCGGGGCTCGGGCTGGAACCGCTGGCAGAACGTCAGCAGGCGATCCAGCTGCAGGCTCACCAGATCGGGGTTCAAGACGGCGGGCACCCGGGCCAGAGGGATGTGGGTGGTGGCCAGCAGGGTGTTGAACCGCCAGGGTCCCTGGGCTGGTCGGGCGGTGAAGAGCATGGAGGCCTGGGCCACGCCGCAGAGTTCCGCCAGCCGTTCCGTCTGGCCCGGATAGGCGTGGCCGGCGGCATGCCAGCAGGCTTTGGCAATGGGGCCCGTCACCAGGACGTGCCCCATGCCGCCCTGCACCAGTTCCTGGGCCCGGGTGAGCCAGCGAAAACTCGCCGCGCCGGAGGCTGCCGACCCCTCCCCCACCGTGACCGGTTCCTCCAGGGGGAGATCGACCACCTTCAGGTCAACGGGATCGGCCAGGGGGGCGTTGCCCAGCTGCCGCAGGCTGGCATGGGTGTGCTCCAGCCATCTGCGGCAGCCCACAATCACCACGGGCCTCCGGGCCAGCTCAGGCCTGGCGAGGGCTTTCAGCACCACTTCCGGACCAATGCCCGCAGGGTCACCCAGGGCGATGACAAGAGCAGAGGACTTGGGTTTCGATGGAGGAGTTCCTAGGGAAGGGGCACCCATGATCCGGTGGCTGCTGGTGGGGTTGTTGCTCGTGGGCCTGGGAAAGGGTCTGGAGAGGGGGTGGCTGCTTATTGATTGGCGTCGGATCGGTCAGGATCTCAACATGCCCTCCCTGGGGGAACCCCAGTCTGGCTCCCAGTCGGCCCCGCAGCCCTCCCGGTAGCCCTCCCGGTAGCTGGGGTAGCGCAGCTGGTATCCGAGCTGTTCGCGCAGCAGGCGGCTGTCGGCCCGGCGATTTTCCATCCAGAAACTCCTTGCCATGGGGCTCAGGGTGCCGGCCACATCGGTGAAGCGCTCCACGGGGGGCAATCTGCAGTCCAGCAGGTGGGCTGCGTACCCGAGAGTTTCACTGGAGGGACAGGGCTCCTGATCCGCCAGGTTGAGGGTGGCGGGCCGCTCCCTGGCGGGCAGGGCCAGGCAGTGCAGAAGGGCACCCACGATGTCATCCACATGGATGCGGGAGAACACCTGGCCAGGCTTGTGGATCAGGCGGGCTTTTCCGTCCCTGAGGGCCTGGAAGGGGCTGCGTCCCGGCCCGTAGATCGCCGGCAGTCGGAACACCTGCACCGGGAGGGAGCTCTGCCGCCAGCCCTCCTCGCAGATCACCCGGGCCTGGCTGCGCCCCTCGGTGGGATTCACAGGGCTCCCTTCTCCGACCCACCGGCCTCCATGGTCTCCATAGACCCCCGTGGTGGAGAGCACGCCCACCCACCTGGGTGCCCACCGGAGTTCCCGGAGAAGGGGGAGAACGGTGTCGTTGCCGGTGCCATCGGGGGGGATGGTGACCAGCACATGGCTCACTTCTTCCAGGTTTGGCATGGCTGGACGCCCACCGCTGGAGCCATCCCAGTGCACCCAGTGCCGGGGATCGAGGGCGGTGGGCGGGGAGGCCTGTCGGTGGGTGAGGGTCACGGGAACCCCCATGGCGTTCAAGGCGCTGCCGAATCTCAGGCCCGTGTAGCCGCCCCCGAAGATGAGCATGTGGCCCACCTCCGCCGCAGCGTTGACAGCATGCCCATGGAGCAGTACATTTGTATTAGTTCTTGGCTGATCCATGGCCGCCCTGCTTCCACCCATTCTGTTGCCCGCCCCCATCTCCCTGGTCCCCCCGATGGGCCCTGGCCCTGCAGGTTGCTGGGCCTCCCGGTCCGGGAGGGGGGCAACCCAGAAGCTTGGTGGTCCTGGTGGATCGGGGGGCCTAGGGGGAGCCCGCTCAGGGGTTCCCCTGTGTCTGGCCGCCGTCCTCGTGGCCACTGCCCTGCTGGTGGCTCCCGAGCGCCCCCACGATCAGGAAACGATCTGCCAGCGCCATAGGGGTGAGGTGGCCTGTCGGGTCTGGTGAGAGTGGGGCGTCTCCACGGCCACAGGGCAGCCCTGGTCGGTGCGCTCCTTGGGCTTGCTCCAGGCCAGGAGGCGCTGGGCCAGCCGCAGATCCCCTTCGGTCCAGGCTTTCAGGGCCATGGCCCGCCTGGGGTCATAGAAGATCTGACGGCGATACCAGTGAAAGGCATCAAGGTCGCCCTTGCTGCCGTTGCAGCGCAGACAGGCGGGCACACAGTTTTCGGTGACACTCAGCCCTCCAAGGCTTCGGGGGCGGATGTGGTCAATGGATTGGGATGGGTGGCCGCAGTAGAGGCAGCAACGACCCGTGAGGTGGTGCAGGGAATGGCGCCAGCGGCGGGCGTGGGATTTGGGGCAGAGGTCTTCCAGGAAAACACCATCCCTGGCCTGCATGCCAATGCCTCAGCTGTGCGGGATTTTGCCCTTGGTGTTTCCTCTGGCAATGTGTCGCCGACTGCTGTTTTTCTGTTTGCTCACCCGCCGGGGCAACGCTGTGGAGATGCGGCTCGGGGCCTCCGGTCTGATTGAGGTCGTCCTGCCGTTCGATCCGGTCACCTTTGCCCAGCTCGGCACCCTCCGTCCCGCTGGGCGTTGGCAGGCGTCCCAGGGCTGTTGGCAGTTTCCCCTGGAGGCTGCAGCTGTGCTCAGAGAGGTGCTCCAGGGGCGGTTTCCCCAGACGGCCGAACTGCAGCAGTGGTGTGAATGGCTGGATCAGCCCCTCCCCCCCCTGCCCACCCATCGCGAGCTGGTGGCCGCCGCCGCCCTTCAGGATCCCCTGGAGGATGGCCGCACCCTCTATGCCCACCAACGGGCCGGAGCCCGATGGTTGCTGGCCCGCAGAGGGGCGGTGCTGGCTGATGCCATGGGGCTGGGCAAAACGCTGACCGCCCTTGCCGCGGCTCGGGCGATGGTGCGCCTGGCCGATTGCCGGGTCGTGGTGGTGGCGCCGGCCGGGTTGCATGCCCACTGGCGGCAGGAGGCCCTGGCCCTCGGGTTGGCCCTGGAGCTTCACAGCTGGGCGCGCCTCCCTGCACACCTGCCCCCTGCCGGCTGTGTCCTGCTGGCCGATGAGGCCCACTTCGCCCAGAACCTCGCGGCCAGGCGCACCCAGGCCTTTCTGAAGCTGGCTCGCCATCCCCGCTTGCGGGCCGCCTGGTTGCTCACCGGCACCCCCATGACCAATGGTCGGCCGGTGCAGCTCTTTCCCCTGCTGGCGGCCATCGGCCATCCCCTGGCAGCGGATCAGCGCCGATTCGAAACCCTGTATTGCCAGGGCCATTGGCGGGAGCAGGGAGGGTCGCGCCATTGGAGCGCCCAGGGGGCCACCCGGTTGGACGAGTTGCACCGCCTCGTGCGCCCCCTGGTGTTGCTGCGCAGCAAGCAGCAATGCCTCGATTTGCCGCCCAAGCATCGCTGCGTCCACCCGGTGGAGCTTCCGCCGGCGGAGGCGCACCAGTTTCAGAAGCGGCTCGATGCCGCTGTGGCCCATTACCGGATTCGGGCGGCCCAGGGCTTGGTGCGCAGCGATGCGGAAACCCTGGCGATCTTCACGGCCCTGCGGCAGATCGGGTCCCAGGCCAAGGTGGCCGCCGTGGTGGCCATGGTGGCTGATCTGTTGGCCCATGGGGAAGCTGTGGTGGTGTTCACCGGGTTTGTGTCCACCGCCAGAGCCCTCGCGGCGGCGCTGGCCCTGGAGGGCCAGGATCCTGTGGCGCTCACCGGTGGGGTGCCGCCCCGGCAGCGTCAGTCGCTGGTGGATGCCTTCCAGCAGGGGCGAAGCCCCGCCCTGATCGCCACCTTTGGCACCGGCGGGCTGGGTTTCACCCTTCACCGGGCCCGGCATGTCGTTCTCGTCGAGCGGCCCTGGACCCCCGGTGAGGCAGAACAGGCCGAGGATCGCTGCCATCGCATTGGCATGGGGGCCAGCCTGACGAGCCACTGGATGCAGCTGGGGATGGCGGACCAGCTGGTGGATGACCTGCTGGCGAGCAAGTCGGCGAGGATTGCGGAAGTGTTCACCCCCGCCCGGGCGCGGGCCCGAAGGGAACTGCCGCAGCGGATTCGTCAGTGGCTCGAGCGCTGTTGAGGGGCTTTTGGTGGAGGCTGGCAGCTGGCCAGCCGGAGCTTCAGGTCTTGCCGCAACAGCTCATCCACCGTTCCTGGTTTTGCCTTCTGGGCCAGGGCCTGGGCCCGCAGGATGTCCCGACAGGCCGCTGGGCTGTCCTGATTGAGGGTGTGGAGCAGAAACCTCTCATTCAAGGGGAAGGGATCCGTGGGGTAGGCCGCAACCACCTCATCGCAGCGGGCGATGGCGTCCTTGAGCTTGCCCATCTCAAACCCCCGCAGGCAATCCTCTCGATTCGGCTTGACCTTGGGGAGCGGTTCCTCCGCACAACCCAGGAGGCTCCAGGACACCAGGACCAAGAGCAGAACAGAAGGCAGGCTCAGGGCTCCACCACCGGGCTCAGTTACCGAAGCGCTCACCGCGTGTCATGCCACCTTGACCAGCTTGGCTGCTCGGCTGAACCGGCAGAGCCGTGGGACCTTCGCTTGTGGCGGGGACCTCACCATTGCTGACCACCCGGGAGCTGTAGAGATCGCCTAGATACCGGCCGCAGTTCGGGAAGGTGTTCGGGTTCTGCACCACCGCCTCGGTGATCATCACGGCCGCATGGGTGGGGGACGTCTTGAACATGCTGGCGCTCTGCCGCTTGATCAAGGAGTAGGCCGCCGTCCAACTCACCTCATGACTGTTGCCGCTGCTGCGCATGTAGCAATACACCTGGGCCCCCTTCACCCCGGGGGATTCGGTTTGGGCCAGGGCGCCGGGGCCACGAGTCAGACCCATTGCGCCCACACCGACCATCAGGGCCAGAAGGGATGGACCAAGCCTGCGGGGCCGGAGAGACCTGGGGACCATGGCTGGAAAAAATGAAGCGCTCAACCTATCGAGTCCAGGGAATCTGTCCAGGGTTGCGGTGTTTCAACCGCCAGGCGGCAGGCCGGGCCCTGCGCTCGGTGCGATCAACCGCACCACCAGGGGAAGCACCAGCAGCACGGTGATCAACCTGAGGGCATGCAGGGCAGCCACGGCGGCCCCAACCCCGAATTCTGCCCCCACCAGGCTCATGCCACTGATGCCTCCAGGAGCGGCGCCGAGCAGGGCGATCACCGGATCAATGCCGAGCAGCCGGCTGCACCACAGCCCCACCACCACCCCGGTGAGCACCAGCGTGAGGGTGATCAACAGGGCGGGTCGCCAGAGCTGCTGAAGTTCGGCAACGGTGCTGCTGGTGAGAGTGGTGCCGATTACCGTGCCGATGGCAATTTCCAGCAAAGTGCGGGTTCCCGCAGGCCACTGGGCGATCTCCACGCGGCCACTCATGCTCAACAGACCCGCTCCCAGCAAGGCTCCGGCCAGGGGGGCCGCAGGGATGCCCGTTCGCAGCGCCAGCAATCCCGCCGCACAACCGGCGGAGGCGTAAAGCAGCAACGGCCAGAGAAGGTTCATGCGTGTGGGGAAGGCGTGCAGTCAAGTTTGCTGGGACATCCCCCGTCTGCTTGAGGAAGCCAGGGTCGTGTGTTGTCATTCGTCGAGGACTGCAAACATGTCATGACCGCGTCATCGGTGTCCTTCCGCATCACGAGGCACACGGAAGATCTGGCCCAGACCATTCACGCCCTTTCCCAACGGGTAGTGCAGCTGGAACAGCGTCTTGCTGGACTGGAGGACCATCTCTCCAAACCTGAGGAAGACGATCCCCTTTCATCCGAGCAGCTCACCAGCCTCGCCAACGTCGATCAACTGCTGCGGGATTGTCGGGAGCTTCTGGGAGCGGATTCGCTCGAGGAGACCGGGGCGGCGGTGAAGGAGCCCACCTCCTTGGCCTCCCGTTCCCAATCGGAGGATGAGGATGAAGCGTTGGACGACGTCGCCTGACTCGTCCCCCGGGTCTCGCCGCCTTCGGTGAGAGGTGTCAAAATGGGAAGAAAGCGACCATGTCCTTTCCTCCAACCCCCCCCTCCTGCACCGTTGCCCATCAGGGAGGTCGCCAGGGATCCGGGTCTGCTCCCCGTTCAAATTCCTGCCATCCCTTGCCGATGGAAGGGGAGCATCAATTGGAAAAGCTCCAATTCGCTCTGGCCATCGCCCTGACCCGGGGGGATGCACTCCGTTCCAGCCAGCTCCGCGAAGCAATCGCCCAACTTGGCGAGAATTGTGAGGAGCCCGGCACTTAGGAGATCGATGGTCTGATTTGGCCGGGATCAACTTGACAAATTGAAGATGCTTTTTTCTGGCAGCGCATTAAGATAGGAGTGTCTTTTGTCAGGGGCTCGCGGAGGGGTTCATTCCGCCCTGGATTCCTTTGTTCTGGGTCAACCTGGTTCAACCGTTCGTCAGATTCCTTCCCCGCGACCACGTGTTGTTATGGCCGCTCTCAGTACTCCAACTGTTCCGACTGCCTCTGCGCACCGCAAGAAGCATCCTCCTGCCTCTCCCCTGGAATCGGCCGAAAGGCTCCATCTGCTCCATCGTGCAGAGATTTTTGATCAGCAAGCCAGGGAAAGTGCGGATGCGGGAGATGTGGCGGCCGCGGCTCGATTCATCCTGCAAGCCCTCGATTGTGAGCGACGGGCTGGTGGTCTGGGTCCCCAGGTTCTGCAGTTGATCAAGCCCCGTTGAGACACCGCGAACGCCACACCACCCATCGGATCGGCTGGCTCCGGGCCATGGTGCTGGGCGCGAACGACGGGGCGATCTCCGTGGCCAGCCTGGTGGTGGGAATCGCGGCCTCCGGTGCGGCCCGGCCCGCCATCTTGCTCTCCGGACTGGCGGCAACGGTGGCCGGGGCCGCCTCCATGGCGGCTGGAGAGTTTGTGTCCGTGCAGAGTCAGGCGGATACGGAGGAGGCCGACCTGGCCCGGGAGCGGCAGGAGCTGGTGGCCAACCCTTCGGGGGAGTTGGAGGAACTCACCGGAATTTATGTGGAGCGGGGGTTGTCGCGGGAGCTTGCCCACCAGGTGGCGGAACAGCTCACCATGCACGATGCCCTCGGCGCCCATGCCCGCGACGAACTGGGTATCACCGAAGCCCTTCGGGCCCGTCCGATTCAGGCGGCCCTGGCTTCAGCGGGCAGCTTCTGCCTCGGCGCCCTGTGCCCTGTGCTGATGATCCTGATCAGCCCTGCCGGCGCCATTGCCCAGGCCACCACCGTGGTGGCCCTGATCATCCTTGCCGCCCTGGGGGCTCTGGCGGCCCATGCGGGTGGAGCACCCATCTGGCGGGCAGCAGTCCGCATGCTTTTCTGGGGCGCTGTGGCTCTGGGTCTGACGGCCCTGGTGGGGAGGATATTCGGCGCTGTGGTGTGAACCCATCGGGACCCCCAGCACAGCGCTGCGTCCTCGTTCAGGAGGCCAAGACGCACCTTTTGCTCTGCTGACCAGGGTCGCCGCCGGCGAGCGCATCCTGCTCGCTCGCCATGGCAAGCCCATTGCCCAGGTTGAGGGGGAGCCATCGCAGCGATCTGCGTGACGGTGGGGAACGTTCCACTCCCACGGGCCCCCTCCTTCCTGCCTTCTTGGGGAGGCTGGGCCTGGTTCAGAAGCGATAGAGGAGCTTGGCACCCACTCGCTGATCCCAGTAACCGCTGCCAGCTTGTAGGCCGTATTCGGCCCTGGCTTCGATGACGCTTCCCTTGTAAAGCTGCAGGCCCAGGTTGACCCGTCCGAGCAGGGGCGGTCCATTGGTCACTGCATCGAAACTCCCGTTTGCGCTGGAGGCCTCGCTGAACGACATGCGGGTGGTGATGGAGTTGGTGGGCAGGATGCTGGCACCAGCGCTCACGAAGCCTTCGAGTTTGAGATCGCCAAGCCTCAGTTTGTTGAACCCGAACTCCAGCATCGGCGTGATTGCCACGTTGAACTGCTGACTGGTCTTGGCGGAGAGGGCCAGCAGATCGCCCGTCTCGTCGTAGCCCGGTTGATGATTGAAGGAGAGATCGAGATCGATGGTGGGCTTGATGGTTGATGTCTTCAGCACCGTGGTGTGGGCAGCACGCAGACGCATCCCGAAGATCGTCATCGAGCTGTCGCTGCGATAAGTGGAAGCCAGGCTGGCGGCGGCGTCGTTCCCAAAGAGCTGGGGTTTGCGGGTGTTGTCGAACCAACCCTGGGCCAGGGCGAGTGAGCCCCCGAGGGCCCAGGAGCCCATGGATTTCTGAGCGGAAACCGAGGCATCGGCGAATGTGCCGCTGCTGTTGAAGCCGGTGGCGGTGAGCGTGTTGTTGGCGTAGCCGAAGGAGAACCCGGCCTGCCACTGGTTCCTCAGTTGCTTTTGTCCCCCCAGGCGCATGCCGGCGGCTTCGGCACGGAAGCTGGGGGAGGAGTCTTGGTCTGATTGATCAGCGATGCTGCCGATGGCTTCAGCCCAAATGCAGTTGCCCTGGCCAAGAGTGGTGCCGGCGCTGTTGTCGTTCGGGCAGGCCAGCCCTTGCCCCAGGATGTTGGTAAAGCTGGTTTTCATTTGGACGGCCTGGCTATTGAGCACCTGGCCGGAGAGCTGGGTGAGCGTGGCTCTGTAGTTGGTATGGGCGCCTGATTCGTGCTCATGGAGATAGCCAAAGGTGTAGGCATGGCTGCTTTCGCTGGTCTCCCAGGCCCGTTGCAGATATCTCGCCAGGGATCTCTGACTGCGATTCAGGGCAAATCCAGCCGGCGTGAAATCGGCATGGGGAGTTTTGACCAGAGTGTTGTTCTCAACCCGCTCCTGCCAGTCAAAGACATGGGAATCACGGATGTCGCCGGAGTAAGCCAGGGATCCGCCTTGCAGCACCTCGTAACCCCCCGGCATCAGGCTCTGGGTCTGAGGCACAATCGTGCCTTCAATCTGGGCCAGGCCGGTCACCCTGAGGGCATCGTGGGGGGCTGCCTGGCCGGCAGGGTGCACGTCGATGTGGATTTCACCGCCGCGGTGGTGCTTCAGCGATCCGTCGATATGCAGGCGGCTAGTGGTGCCAGCACCGCCTGCGAAGATCCTGCCGTAGTTGTGTAGCGATTGGTTGGCACCAGTGAAGGCTGAACCGTGCCAGTCGCCTTGGTTTGTGAAATCCCCTCTGGTTGTGATTCCCAGGAGGATGTTTCCGTAGATGCTTCCACCCTTGGCCACTTCCAGATTGGTGTATCCAGCAGGTGCATAGACGGCCCATTTGTTGTAGCTGGAGTCGGAGTCGTCGATGGCTGCTGTCGAGCCCGTGCCAGCGTTCATATAGGCGCCATTCTGGATGGAGCTCGTGCCATCCACGCTGATTTTATTCCGCTGGGCAGTGTTGTAGCTGCCACCCACAAGCATCAAGGCCGTGTGTTGATCGGCGTAGATGAGCGATTTGTTTTGTAGGGAAACACTGATCTGGCCCCTTCCGCCTGCACCCCCAGGTCCGGCTCCATCACTCTGGATGATCACACCACGGGACCGGGGACCAAGTGCGTTGATGCTGGAAGCATTCATGGTGAGATTCACGTTGCCCCCCGGTGTCAGCCATAGGCCGGAGCTGCCGGTCATCGTGATCCCGAGGTTCAGTGGTGTTCCGTCGGCCGACCATGCTCCGCCGACGGAGCCAAGATTCTGCAGAACCATCCCGTGCGCATTGCGACCATGGGTTGTGACGTTGCTATTCACCATGCTGACACTCATGGTGCTGGGCGGAGGTGCCGCCGTGCTGAGGAGACCTGGATACAGGATTGGGTTGATGGGCGACCATCCATCACTGGAGGCAAGGAATACCGTATTCACTGTTGAATTAGGTGCCGTGTAGTAATCGAGAAGATACTGATTGGCCTGATCTACGTTTGGCTGGGCAACTCCTGCGATGGTCATCGGGCCTGCAATAAGCGTATTGCTCCCATACACCTGGCCCGTGTTTCGATCATTGCCTTCAAGCAGGAATGCGTTGGCTGAGATATTCAGAATCCGTCCCTTGCCGAGAGATGTTTTCAGGGCCCCGGTGCTGGAGTATTGGTTCACTACATATGGATAGCCTGAGTCGTTGCTTGGTTCGAGAGTTAGATAGTCTCCAGGAGCCCAGGATGCACTGCCTTGGCTGAATGGAATTTTGTATACCGTTCCTGGGTTAAGGCTAGTGATCGAGCAGGTGGGTGTGTTTTCGCAGCCACCGACATTCCACCTCGGATCTCCCACCCGATTCTGCCCGAACTTGGGTGTTGGGTTTGGGGTTTCGCCAGCAAGGACATTGGGGGCCGCTGGTTTGTTGACGTCGTACTTGAGATTGAAGGCCAGTTCTTGTGCGGGATCTCCGAAAAAGCCGCCCCCCCCTTTGATGGTTTGTGCCAACACCCCCCAGCTGCCGTCTCCGTAGGTGGTGATTGATGATCCGTTCAGATTGATCGTGTTGCCTCCCGCTGGTGTCGAAGTCCGCGGTTGGACCGGCATGCTCACGGAGTTGATCCGTCTGTTGGGGCCACTGAAGAAACCACCGCCCCCACTGATGCTCTGGCTGACCATTCCCATGCTCCGGGCTCCATAGGTGGTGATCTGCTGCCCGTCAAAGATGGTGACGCCAGCGGAACCCGCCTGGATGTTGTCTCCGATCTGAGAGCCACTTCCGCCATTTACAGAGATGGCAATGCCACCGGCTCCTGCTGCGCCCACAAAGCGGCCAGGCTGGCCTGTGCTGCCTTCCACCGTGGTGTTTCCCCAGCAGGCGCTTGCATCTTGGTCTCCTTTCACGGGGCTTGAATTGCTGCAGCCCAGGCTGGCCAGACCGCCGCCACCGCCCAAGCTCTGGCCGAACACGGCCATGGCATCGTCGCCATGGGTGATCACATTCCCCTGCATGGGCTTGACCGATGTTCCGAGGCTGATCAGTCCTCCGTTCCCTGAACTTCCATAGCTTGACTTGGTGCTCTGGCTGCCGAAGCTCAGGCTTCCATTGGCTGTTGCCGTGGCGGCAGTTGCGTTGTAGGTGGCCTCAGATTGCCCATTGCCGAAGTCCACCCCGCCTGTGACCGAGAGCGTGCCGTTGGCCCCAATCCGATCGGAGAGGCCAAAGGTGGATCCTTCATGGGCTGTGCCACCTCCCCCGCCGATGGACTGGGCCGCAATGCCAATCGCCGCATAGCCATGGGTGATGATGTTGGAGATGGCTCCTGCATTGCCAGGGCCGGTGGTGACGGTGACGCTGCCGCCATTGCCCGCGGCTCCACCGTTTCCGCCGACGTTGATCGAGGGGCTGAAATCGATGCGCTGAAGGGTTTGAGAGCCGGCCAGATCGATCAGCGGGCTGCTGGAGGCCCCTCCTGTGCCACCCCCTCCGCCGATGGATTGGCCGAACACACCGTAGGAACGGTGCCCGAAGGTTTCAATGTTGCCGTAGTTGCCGATGGTGACGCTGCCTCCATCACCGCCAGTTCCGCCGGCTCCGCCAACAC
This sequence comes from Cyanobacteriota bacterium, assembly GCA_035286045.1. GTDB lineage: Bacteria > Cyanobacteriota > Cyanobacteriia > PCC-6307 > Cyanobiaceae > Cyanobium. The sequence goes on from JAYKIG010000066.1 coordinate 26,516, forward strand.
TGATGGAGGGGCGGAAGCTCAGGTTGACTGGCGAGATGCCCTTCAACCCCCAGCGAAGCAATTTGACGGCGGACTTCACATCGCTGAAGACGTCATCGCCGATGCCGAGCGCTTTCAACTCAGCTGTTTTGTTCTTTCCCTTCACCAAATCGGCCACCATGCTGCTGGACACGGCTGAGTTCTGAGGATCGGCATTGCCGCCGATGCCACCACCACCACCAATCGACTGGGCGTGAATGCCGTGGGCGTCGCCACCGGTCACGGCGGGACTGGTGAATTTTGTCGCGTCCTGCTCCATCGGGTTGTCGAGGTCGTAGCGGAGGCCCGTTCGGATCCAACCCCCTGGCGTGGTCTGGGTTGCTGAGGCTGTCGATGGGTTGCCTGTGCCCTGATTGATCACGGACACCGCTCCGCCCACCCCTCCACTGCCGCCGGAGCCACCCACGGCGATGCTCACGTTCAGCAACCCCCCACTGGCATGGGGCCCGATCGCCGTGGCCTTTCCGCCTCCACCCCCTACGGACTGGCCCAGGATTCCCGTGGACCCTGAACCTGTCGTTGACAGCGCGCCATTGTTCTGAACGGTGACCGAACCTCCCGAACCTCCACCACCGCCGTTGCGTCCCACATTGATCTCCAGCTTCACTTTCGCTTTCTTTGAGGAACTGGTCGTGGCCCCTGATCCGCAGCCCGTGCCCACCTGCCCCCCCGCTGCTGATGCCGGTATGGCCTTGAGGCATTGCATGGCGCTCGTCTCAAAGACGAGGCCGCCGTCTCCATCCGTTGTGGGGCTGCCTGCTGCTGAGGCCCCCACCGCGGCGAACTCCTCGCCTGAATCACCGGCCGATCCGGAGGCCACGGCTTTCTTTGCTGCCGCCGCGGTGGAGTCTGGGCCGGTGGGCTTGTAGCTCACAGACAGGCGCAGACCGCTGCCCGTACCTGCATTGCCACCTCCTCCTCCCGTGGATTGCGCCAGCACGGCCATGGAATCGTGCCCGGTGGTTTGGATCGTGGCCGTCCCCGGGGTTCCCGCCGTGCCGATCTGAAGCCAGGTGTCGCCCCCATCGGTGCCGCTCCCTGCCGATCCACCCAATCCGAAACTGAGGTTGATTGTCGCTACGGAGGATCCGATGGCATGGGCGCTGGCGGTGCCATCCCCCCCGGAGCCGCCCCCGCCCCCGATCGACTGGGCCATCAGGCCATGGGAGGCGCCGCCGTAGGTGGCGATCGTGCCGGTGTGCCAGTAGTTCACCGCTCCCCCCTTGCCGCCGCTTCCACCGGAGCCACCCAGGGAGAATGCGGTGCTGAGGGTGGGAATCCCCGAGAGTTCAGGGTCGAAGGTGCCGGCCGCTACGGCGAAGTTCTTGGCGCTGCTCTTGCCACCGATTCCACCGCCCATGCCAATGCTCTGCAGGATGATGCCGGCGGAATCGTTGTCATTGGTCACGATCGTCGACTGAATGGGGGTGCTCTGCCCCTTTGGCCCGATGGTGCCCCCTGAACCACCGTCCCCCCCCGTTCCGCCGAGCGATACCGATGCACTGGCCTGTATACCGGCTGCGATCGTATGGCGGATCCACCCGTGCCACCGCCCCCTCCCGTCGACTGAAGCACTAGGCCATGGGCGTGCTGACCCGCGGTCCAGAACGTTTTGCCGCTGTTGGTGAGGGAGATGGTGCCGCCGTTGCCCCCCGTGCCGCCACCGCCGCCGACCGCCGTATCGAGGAATAGGCCGTAAGCCTTCGCCCCACCGCCATGGCCTCCTCCACCTCCGATGCTTTGGGCCAGCACACCGATGGCATCATCGCCATTGGTCACCACCGAGGAGCCGTTCTCAAACGCGAGCGTGATCGCGCCGCCATGGCCACCGCTGGCTCCCCGGCTTCCCTTCGCTACGAAGAGGGAATCCGAATTGGCCCCCGCGCCGCCACCTCCACCGATCGACTGGGCGAGCACCCCGATGGCTGAATCGCCGAAGCTCCGCACCGAGCCCCTGTTCACAACAGACACCGTGCCTCCATTGCCTTGGGCATTGCCATTGCTGCCAAGGAGGCCGCTGGCGCCGCCAAGGGTGAGGCCGCCGCCGGAGCCTACCGATTGGGCCAGGATTCCATAGCCGATCGTGGAGCTCAGATCCCAGTTCCCAGCTTGAATGGTGGCTCCTGCCGAGTTGGTGACGCTTACATTGCCGGCGTGGGCCGAGGGGGCCCCACCCACGATGGCCTTGGTTGTAAAAAACGCCGCCCTCCCATCGATTCCGTTTTCCGCGAAGATGAATGAATTCGTGGGCGCGCTAGCGCCACCATTGATAAACGCTGCTGCCTGCCCTGGAGAGGCTGCTTGGAGGCTGTGTACCACTCCCCCAGCCCCGGACGAAATCGCCGCCAACCCAACGGCATTTCCTCCTTGCACAAGAATTCCGCCGGTGTTGAGCACCGACACGTCGCCTGCCTTGGCGCCCGACACGGAGCTGCCACCATTGCCGAGTGATGAACTGGCCTGCCTGAGGCCACCGGAATTGGCGCTCGACAATCCGAGGATGCCGATGCTGGTGTTGCCAGAAACATTTATTGTGCCGTCATTGGTGACTTTTACTGTGCCCCCGTTGCCGAATCCCGCCGGTAGCCCTGACGAACTGTTTTGGATGTTGTGTTGTTGAGTAAAGGGAAGCACCGCCGAGCCACCGGTGGATACGGCAACAAGACCTGCACTCAGGCCGCTGCTGCTGCTATCCACGATGTTGACCTTTGAGCCACTGTCGAGAGCAATGATCACGCTTCCGGCGGTGGGTACGGCGCCGAAGAAATGGTTAACGTTTGTTGGGATCAGGAAGGGCGAGGCGGCGCTAGAAGCAAACACGCCAATTAAATTGTTGCCGGAAAGTTTGATCGACGATCCGCTCAGGCTCACCGTGGTATCACCTGCGCTGCCTGGATAGTTGATGGCTAGTTCCTTGGGGTCTTTATCTGCGTTCACAAACCATGCCGATCCGCTCGAGACTGCGGCGGTATCCCAATTGCCAGAACCGGGAATATTTGTGGGGATTTGTGTAGCCCCTCCCGCGCTGCTGGCCGTAATTCCAATCAGGTTTTGCCCTTTGGCCTCAATGCTTGAGGCTTCGAAGTCGACGTTGACAGATCCACCGGCTCCGTTTTGTCCATACCGGGTGACGCGGCTGCCGATATTGGATTTCACATAATATCCACTGTAAGCATCCCATGTCATCGACCACCGCGGCAGCACGGACGCAGAAGTGTTGACGGTCAAGTTCGGATTTTCGTCGTACACACAGCAGATGCCGGCCTGGCCACCTACGGAGGCCGCCGTGATGCCAACGAAAGGGGCCTGTGGCGTGCCCGTCGCCGTCATCTGAATGCTGAGCCCGTAGAGGTTCGCTGTAACATCTCCACCCTTCCCTCCATCCAAGCTGCCGCCGTAGGAGCCGCCGCCATTGCCGCCGATTGAGCCGAGATAGAGACCGCCACCCGCTGGCTCCCAGGGCAGGCCGCTGCCTGTCTGAGCTGCGGCCTCACCGCTCACGCTCAAGCTGCTATTGGTTATTTGGTAATCAATGTTTCCCGCATTCCCGCCGGCGTAGTTCACCCAGTTGTTGTTCGCACGGGTGCCATCTTTGTAGTACCCAGCCGAACCATTCGTCAGCACTCCGAAGGTCACGAATGGAAACTGCTTGCTAGACCAGGGAGGGTTGATCCCATTGCTGCCGCTTGGGGTCTGAAACGCCTGGGATGTCATCACAGGCAGGTTGAATGCCGCCTGCGTCCCCCCTGTTGCTGTGGAATTCAGGTTCAGTCTTATGTTGAGGAGGTTGGCGGAGATCCTGGGTGCGGTCATTGCCGCTGTGCTGAATGTTCCGGCGTTGAGCGGTTCGCCGAATGCTGCCATCAGCAAGGGTCCGGCCATATCGGAATTAACCAGGCCGTTTTGGATGATGCTGACGTTGCCCAAGAAGGCATTTGGTTTGTTTTGCAAACCCAGGAAGGACGCGGGGTCGCTGCCTCGATTCCCGGCGGATTGGATCTGCCAGGTGTAGAGATTAATGGGTGTCCCTGAGTTGTTGATGAACCCGTTCTGCTCGATCACATAGAGATCGGCTTGAGCAGCGCATGGGGAAAGTAACGCCAGTGCGATGGCGCTTATGGTGGCCACCTTGGTTGCTTGGCGTTGTATGAGCATCGGACAAGGTGGCCTGGAACACAGCACCTTCTAGCTGATTTCGCGACACGCCATAACCCTCAGACTGTCTATCTCTGACCAATCCAACCAAGACAAGGCGCCAATTCACGGCGCAGCAGGCTGGCATCGAGCTCCCTGGCGGCGTAGATGGTCTAGGGTTCGCCTCGCCGCTAGTCTGACCAGGCAAACCAGACCAGAAGATGGAGCCACGTTGCGTCAACGTTCAGGAGGCCAAGACCCACCTCTCGGCCCTGTTGGCCAGGGTCGCGGCCGGTGAGCGCATCGTGCTGGCCCGTCATGGCAAGCCCATCGC
>JAYKIG010000067.1:0-28754 GCA_035286045.1 Cyanobacteriota bacterium
GGCAGCTCCACCTGCAGATCGGTGAGGGCCTCTGCCGGCACGCCCAGCTCGCGCGCCACCGCCAGGGCCAGCAGCAGGTTGCGGGCGTTGTGGCGACCGGCCAGGGGCATCCGCACCGCCGGCCAGCCGGGCAGTGCCAGCCCTTCCGGGGCTGGGTCGTCGCTTCCGCGCGGCGGTTCAGTGCCCCGGGACGAAGTGCTTCCGCCGGTCAGCGCACCGCTCCAGTCGGCCACCCAGTCCGCCGGCGGCAGATCCGCCGCAAAGCCGGCCAGCTCATCGGCCAGGGCCACCCGCAGCACCCGGCCGCTCCAGCCTGTGGCCAGGGCCGCCTCCAGTAGCGGGTCGCCGGCCGGGATCACCACCAGGCCGTCCGGTCTGAGGGCCGCGGTGATCTCACACTTGGCGGTGGCGATCGCCTCGCGGCTGCCCAGCCGCCCGATGTGGGCGGTGCCGATGTTGGTGATCACCGCCACATCCGGTTGAGCGCAGAGGCTCAGCCGTTCGATCTCACCCAGCCCGCGCATGCCCATCTCCACCACCAGGGCGGCGGTGGCGTCATCGGCCTTGAGCACCGTCAGCGGCGCGCCGATGTCGTTGTTCTCGTTGCCGCTGCTGGCCACCACATGCCCCAGCGGCGCCAGGGCGGTGCGGATCAGTTCCCGCGTCGTCGTCTTGCCGGCCGAGCCGGTGACCGCCACCACCGGCAGGCCGAGGCGGCGGCGCCACTGGCGGGCGAGATCCTGATAGGCCTGAAGGGTGTCATCCACCAGCCACAGGTGGCAGCCGCAGCGCTCCGCCAGGGGGGTCAGGGTTTCGCCATCGATCCGGTCCCGCTGGGCGATGGCGGCTGCGGCCCGCTCCAGCACGGAGGGCAGGAACTGATGGGCATCGAAGCGCTCCCCCACCAGCGGCACGAACAGGCTGTCCGCCAGCTCGGCGCGGCTGTCGGTGCGCACCGAGCCGATCGTCAGGTCCGCCTTCGCGGCCAAGGTTCCGGCCACGGGATCGCCCCACAGCTCCTGCAGGTGCTCGAAACGCAGGACCATCAGGCGTCGGGGGCGGGCGCGAGCAGGATCATGCCCGATCCCACCAGAGCGCTCCGTGCGCGCAGGCGGCCCTGGCGATCGCGCAGCTCCAGCCGTTCGTAGCCTTCCTCCCGAGCACGCTGCTGCAGGCGCCGCGCCCACGCCAGCAGCTTCGCCTGCGGCAGGGCCTCGGCTGCCTCTGAAAGGGTGAGGCTGAGCCGGGAGCCGGCGGGATCGGGCCGGGCCGCCAGCAGCAGGCGGGCATCCTCCCCCTGGCTGAGCAGCTCGAGAAGCGGATCCAGTCGCAGCGCGGGAGCGGTGGTCCTGGCGTCATCCGTCGCTCTGTTTTCGGTGTCTGGCGTGCCTGGGCCTGCCTGCTCCTGTCCTGCCCCGCTCGGCTCCATTCCGGCACCAGCGGCGTCAGGTGCCGGTGCCGGAATGGGGAAGGTGGCCGGCGGCTGCAGCGGCGCGATCCGCCCTGCCGCCTGCGGCTCGGTGGTGTCAGCCAGGGCCGGGGCCTGCCTCTGGGAGGACGGTTGGCGTTCGGCAGGCAACGCCAGGCCGGCCGGCGGGGGCGTCTGGGCCGTTCGCGGCGGGTGCAGCGCGCCGAGCAGGCGGCTGCCCAGGCCGAGCATGAGCGCCATGGCAAAGGCCAGCAGCAGCGGCCAGAACAGGGGCGCCAGATCCCGGGGCCAGAAGCCTGGAATCCACAGCTCCCCCTCGCGGTTGCGTCGCCACAGCCGCTGCAGCGCCAGGCGCTGATCGGCCAGCACGGACCTCAGCGCCTCCGCCAGAGCGCTCCAGGGGTTGCGATAGGGCGCCGGCAGCTGGGAGCCGGGCCGCGGCGGCTCACCCCTCGCCACGCCGCAGCAGCTGGGCCAGGGGGTTGCGCGGGCGAGGCACCGGCCCGGGGCGCCCCGGAGCCTCCTCGGGGGCGGTGCTGCCCTCCGCCTGGTGCTGGAGGCTGGGGTCGGCCCCCTGGCCCTGGGAGAAGCGCTCCACCTCATCGGCATCCGGGCCGGCCACCTTGACGCCACACACCTCGCGGTACATCACGTCGTACTCGCGGGCGGAGCGCTCCCAGCTGTAGTCCTTGCTCATGGCTCGCACCTGCAGCTCGCGCCAGCTGTCGCTATGGCGATAGGCCTCCCAGGAGCGCACGATCGAGGTATAGAAATCCACCGGCTCGTAGCGGTCGAAGCAGAAGCCGGTGCCGCTGTGCGCGCGTGGGTCATGGGGGGGCACGGTGTCCACCAGGCCGCCCACCTTGCGCACCACCGGAATCGACCCGTAACGCATGGCCAGCAGCTGGCTGATGCCGCAGGGTTCAAAGCGACTGGGCATCAGGAAGGCGTCGCTGCCGGCATAGATCAGCCGTGACAGGGCGTCGTCATAGGTGAGAAACACCGCGAACCGCCCCGGATGGCGGGCCGCCATCTGCCAGAGGCCCGACTCGTAGCCGCGGTCGCCGGTGCCGAGCACAAGGATCTGGCTGTCGGTGTAGGCGAGCACCCGGTCGGCCACCTGCAGCAGCAGATCCACACCCTTCTGATCCACCAGACGGCTGACCATGCCCATCAAGTAGGTGTCGGGATTGACCTGCAGGCCCATGCGTTCCTGCAGGGCGCGTTTGTTCACCGCCCGGCCGCTCAGATCGCTGGCGCTGAAGGTGGCTGGCAGCGTGGTGTCTGTGGCGGGGTTCCAGTCCTCGACGTCGATGCCGTTGAGGATGCCGCGCAGCTTGCCGCTGATGTAATTCAGCAGGCCCTCCAGCCGTTCGCCGTATTCCGCCGTGCGGATCTCAGCCGCGTAGGTGGGCGAGACGGCATTGACCCGATCGGCATACAGCAAGGCTGCCGCCATCGTGTGGTCGCCCTGCATGTACCACGGGCACCAGGTCATGCGCTCCAGCTTCCAGCGCCAGGGGCCCTGATACTTGAGATTGTGGATGGTGAACACGGTGCTGATTTCCGGATCCTGGTGCATCCAGACCGGGATCATGCCCGTATGCCAGTCATGGCAGTGCATCACCTGGGGCTTCCAGCCCCCGTTCCAGGCAAACTCTGCAGCGGCACTGGCAAAGAACGTGAACCGCCAGTCTTCATCTTCCCCCCCATAAATTCTCTCGGGATCAAACACAGGGTGGCCCACCAGATAAATCGGTAGCCCGTGGCTCGGGTGCTTGGTTTGAAAGATGGCGAAGTCATTCCCCATCGTGTGGCCGCGCCAGATGGGTTCTTCGGGGATCTCCAACCGGCTCCACAACTTGCCGTAGCCCGGCATGATCACCCGCACGTCATGGCCCAGATGGGCCAGCGACGGTGGCAGGGACCCCACCACATCCCCCATCCCGCCAACCTTGATCATCGGTGCACATTCGGCCGCCGCAAAGAGGATGCGCATCTCAGTCAGGCAGGACGGCGCAACTCTACGGGGAGGCATCCGGCCGCTTTGCGCCGCCCTCAGGGCAGCACGGTCACCGGAGTGCCGAGGCTCACAAGATCAAAGAGTTCTCTGGCGTGTTCATCGAAGAGGCGCACACAGCCGTGGGACACGGCCTGCCCCACGCTGGCCCGGTTCGGGGTGCCATGGAAGCCTGCGGTGACGCACCCTTTGACCACCAGATGCTCCTGGCCGTTGAATCCGCTTCGGCCCCGGCAATCGCGGTGGAAGCCGATCCATCGACTGCCCAGGGGATTGTCGGGTCCAGGGGGCAGGACCTGCCCGTTGGCGGGATGCTCCCATTTCGGATTGGCCGTTTTCTCCATCACGGCGAAGGTCCCCACCGGCGTTTCCCACCCCGGCATTCCCACGGCCACCGGGTAGCGACGCACCTCCTTGCCGTGTTCCATCACCCGCAGGAGCCGTTCGCGCCGATTGAGGATCAACAGCCGGGGGGGAGAGCCCTGCACCCCGGCTGGCCTGACTGGGGCGGGAGTGGGTTCCGTCCGGGGCTGCGGAGCCTCCGGCTGGGGAGGTCCGTTCTCCTGCAATCGCAACTGGAGAGGGGCATCCTCCAGCAGGGCGGCAGCCCCCGACTCCAGCTCGGGCTTGCTGCTGCCAGGGGAAAGGGCCTCTGCTGCTCTCACACCTGGGGCCCAGGTCAGGGTGCAGGTGGTGAACAGGAGGGTGGGACCCAGCAGGCTTGGTGGAATTCCAGGGCGGCGGCGCCTGGGGGAGCGAACCCAAGTCACGGCTCGAGCGAAAGCGAAGGGCTGTGCAATCCCACTCACCATAGGAATGATCCTGGTGGGGCTAGGGCAACCATGGGGAGGCGGAAAAATCCGGATCCCTTTTTTCGAGGAAGGCATCGCGGCCCTCCAGCCCTTCTGCCGTGCGATAGAAGAGGTGGGTGGCCTGGCCGGCGAGCTCCTGAATCCCCGCCAGACCATCCATCTCCGCGTTGAAGGCCGCCTTCAGGCAGCGAATCGCCGTCGGGCTGTGGGCCAGCACCTCCCTGGCCCAGCGCACCCCCTCCTCCTGCAAGGTGTCCAGGGGCACCACCGCATTCACCAGCCCCATCTGCAGGGCCTCTTCCGCTCCATAGCGACGGCAGAGAAACCAGATTTCCCGGGCTTTCCGCTGCCCCACCACCCGCGCCAGATAGCCGGCGCCGAAGCCACCGTCAAAGCTCCCCACCCGCGGACCGGTCTGGCCGAACACCGCGTTGTCGGCCGCCAGACTGAGATCGCACAGGAGATGGAGCACCTGCCCACCGCCGATCGCATAGCCGGCCACCAGGGCGATCACCACCTTGGGCAGGCTGCGGATGATCCGTTGCAGATCGAGGACGTTCAGGCGGGGCAGTCCGTCCTCATCCACATAACCCCCATCCCCCCGCACGCTCTGATCCCCCCCGGCGCAGAAGGCCCAGCCCCCGTCGGCCGCTGGTCCGGCCCCCGTGAGCAGCACCACACCGATCCGGGGGTCCTCCCGGAGGCGTGAGAAGGCATCACAGAGTTCGTGAACGGTGCGGGGCCGAAAGGCATTGCGCTTTTCCGGCCGGTTGATCGTGATGCGGCTGATTCCTTCTTCGCTCCGTTCGCAGCGGATGTCGGTGTAGTCACCGAAGGGGGCCCAGACCACGGGGGCGGCCTCGGGCCGGAGGGATTCGGTCATGGGGGGCTGATCCGTTCTGCCGCCATTGTGCGCAGCTGCCTGCGTCGGGCCGCATCGGCCTGGCGGTGGGTCACCACCCGCAGCAGGGCGATCGGTTGGGCCAGGCCCCAGGCCAGGGCCGGCTCCAGCTCCTCCAGGCGTTGCACGTTCTGGCTGGGCACCCCATGGGCCCGGGCCAGGGCCCGGGGATCCACAGCCTGGGGCATGGCAAAGAGCCGATCGAAGTCGAGGAGATCGGGCCCCGGCGGACGGATGGGCAACTGCTCGAAGATCCCACCTCCCCTGTTGTCCACCAGCACCACCAGCAGCTGGCCCCGGAGCTGGGGGATCCACAGCCAACCGTTGCTGTCGTGCAGGAGGGCCAGATCCCCGGTCACCAGCACCAGGCGGCCCACCGCCTCCGCCAGCCCGCAGGCCATCGACAGGGTTCCATCGATGCCCGAGGCCCCACGGAAGGAAAAGATGGGCCGGCCCGCAGCGGCGGGATCGGAAAAGCTCTCCCAGTCCCGCACGGGGCTGCTGTTGGCCAGCATCACCGCTAGATCGGGCGGAAGAAGCTGGCTCAGCCGCCGGGCCAGCCAGGGCTCCTCACAGGGGGCTTCCGTCGAGGAGGCCCAAACCGTGGCGTGCAGCAGCTCCTGCACTAGGGCCTCCCGCTGCAGCCAGCGATCACGGAGGGCAAGGGCTGCGGGGGAAGGGGATCCGTTCTCCACCCTGGCCAGGGCCGGCCAGTGGGCCAGCCCCCCACTCCATTGTCCCTGGATGCGCTTCAGCGGATCCAGGGGCCGGGGATCCCCCTCGCTCACCAGCACCTGGGGGCCCGCCTGCTGCTCCAGCCAGCTCTGCAGCCTCCGACTGGCGGGAAGGGGGCCGAGCCTCAGCACCTGGCCCGCCTCCAACCCCTCCAGACGGCCTGAGAGCACGAGGTCGTACCCGGCCACCAGCGGCCCAGGGGCCACCCCGCGAAGGCCGGAGAGGGCGTCCGCCACCAGGGGCCAGCCGCTGCGCACCTGCCAGCGTTCCAGGGCCTCCAGGTGGCCGGCCCAGGTGGTGGCGGATCCCCGCCAGGGGCCGGCCACCACCACTCCCGGCCGGTCGGGATCCAGGTCCACGTTCCCCCATCCGCCCAGGTGTGTTCCGGCCGCGGTCGAGCTCTCCATGCTCAGGGTGGGGCCCTCTGGCCGCCAGGCCTTCAACCAGCTGAGCGCCTCCCCATCGCCATGGAGCGGGTCTTCCAGGGGCAGATTCAGGTGCACCGGTCCGGCTGGCTCGGCTCCCCGGCCCCAAGCGGCGGCCATTCCCCGCATCGCCAGCTCCTGGATGCTCGCTGGATCCATGGTCGCCAGACCCTCCGCCGCACCCAGGCCCACCCATCGACAGCAGACCCCCAGGAAGGCCTCCTGGGGAACGGTTTGGTTGGCGCCGCAGTTCTTGAGGCGCTGGGGGCGGTCGGCCGTGAGCACCACCAGGGGGATCGTGCCCTGGTCGGCTTCCACCAGGGCCGGCAGCAGATTGGCCACGGCCGTGCCAGAGGTGGTCACCACGGCTGCGGGGGTGCCGTGCGCCCGGACCAGGCCGAGGGCAAAGAAAGCGGCGGAGCGTTCGTCGATGGCCGTGTTGATCCGCAGACCCCTCCCTTCCAGCAGGGAGGCCGCCACCGCCAGGGGGCCCGAGCGGCTCCCGGGGCACAGCACCAGACGGCTCAGGCCCTGGTCCTGAAGGGCCTGCAAGAGCTGGAGGCAGGCAAGGGTGTTTGCGGCGGAGGGGGGGCCATCCGCCATCTCAACCCTCCCGTGTGCCATGGTCGGATCGTCCTGCCAGGCCGATCTGCAGTTGACGGATTCCAGCCAACAGTCCAGCCCTCTTCGGGACGTCCTCTCCGCCCTGCGGGGAGTGGCTCTGTGGGTGCTGCTGGCGTTGGCCCTGCGTTGGCTCGTGCTGGAGCCCCGCTGGATTCCCTCCGGGTCCATGTTGCCCAACCTGCAGCTGGAGGATCGGGTGTTGGTGCAAAAGCTGCTGCCTCGTCTGGGCGTGAGCCCAGGCATTGGCGAGATCGTGGTGTTCCATCCTCCGGAGGCTCTTCTGGAGGCTGGCTACGACAGGAAGGCCGCCCTGATCAAGCGGGTGGTGGCCGTGGGGGGCGACCAGGTGGAGGTGCGTCAGGGTCGGCTCTGGCGCAATGGGGTGACCGTGGATCCGGATTGGGGCCAGGGCCCGATGGGCTACAGCCTGGCGCCACTCGTGGTGCCAGCTGGCCACCTGATGGTGCTTGGCGACAATCGCAATGCCAGCCTTGATTCCCACCTGTGGGGCCCGCTCCCGGAAAAGGATGTGATCGGCACAGCGGTCTGGCGCTACTGGCCCCTGCAACGCTTTGGCCCCCTTCGGTTCTCCGCCCCTCCCCTGCGGGAGTTGAAGCCTTCCCATGTGGGTTAAGGTAACGCCACGTCCTCTCGCAGGAGGTTGATGTTCAATCCTGAATTTCTCACCAGCGATAGTGAGGCCATTGGCGGGAATGCCCTGATCCAATATCTGCAGGAACAATCCCCAGATGTGCTCCAGCGGGTGGCCCGTTCCGCCAGCTCAGAGATTCAGGATGTGATTCGCCATAATGTCCAGGGACTGCTTGGCATGCTGCCCGGTGAGCAGTTTGAAGTGAAGGTCCAAACCAGCAGGGAGAATCTGGCTGGTCTTCTTGCCTCCGCCATGATGACCGGATATTTCCTCAGGCAGATGGAGCAGAGAATGGAACTGGAAGGATCGCTAATGGGCAGTCTGGATTCTGCTGAAATCTCTGAGGATGATCCTGGCGATCTCCATCTTTGACGATCATCCGGCCATCCACACTTGCTGACTCGCTCTTCAATTGTTTCCGTTTTGCTTTAATATCTGACGAACATATTAGGCCTTTCACGTCCCATGAATCTCGCCATAACCCTTAAACAAGCCGTCCCGGTTCCGGTCAAGCGACAGATTAAGGATTTGATGGGGATCAAGGATCCGCCGCCTGACCCCAGGAGGGTCAAGCCTATCGAGTTCTGGATCGATGTGGTGAGTGGATGCAACCTCCGCTGCACGGCTTGCCCCGTTGGCATGCCTGAGTTCACCAACAGCATCGGCCAGTCGCTGCGGGAAATGGATCTGGAGTTGTTTGAAAGGATCTGCATTAAGGCCAAGGCAGACACGGGCGGAAACCTTCGCATGGGCCTTTACAACTGGACGGAGCCCACGCTTCATTCCCGTCTTGATGAGTTGATTGCGATCGCGATCAAGCACGATATCCCCTGTGGGATTTCATCCAATCTCAACTATGACTACGACTGGGCAAAGCTCAAGCCTTTGAAGCTCTGGAACTTTACGATCACCGTTTCAGGTTTCACTCAGAAAACCTATGCCATCAACCACCGTGGTGGCCGCATTGAGCCCGTGCTGGCCAACCTGATCCGTATTTCTGAAACCCTTTCCGACTGGGAGAGTTACAAGGATATTGATGTGCGCTATCTCGTCCATCGAGATAATAAGCATGAAGTTCACCTGTTCAAGCATTTCTGCGACAAGCTCGGCTTGAAATTCACCCCATATCACGCCTACTATATGCCGATTGATCGGATGTTCGAAGGGCTGGATGGGGTTCCCGATGGCTTTGATTATATCGAATATTCTCCTCAGATGGTTCAGAAGGCCATTGGCAACCATCGCTCAAGCCGTTGTTTCATGCGTGACACCCAGGTGACGTTGGATATGGATGGCCAGTATTCCGTTTGCTGTGTTGAGTCGCCCTCCTCGCCAAAGCTGGGGAATTATCTGGAAGATAGTTGGTCCGCGATGCAGCAGGCCCGGGTCACCAGTGATCTCTGCGCGAAGTGCATCAAAAATGGAATCAATATCTTTGCCACCTACGGTTATGAAGAGCCGGTTGAGATTCAGGAAGCCATCCAGCAAACGCTCAAGTCCGATCTGAAATCCCTGCTCACTCCCTGAACCTGTCTGCTGCGGGAACGAGCTTCCACCGCAGCAGGGTACGGTCGATGCTCGCCAGAGTGTGCCACGAGCCCTCCGAGGGGGCCCAGTCCTGCTGTTCCACCGCAGCTGCATAGGTTGCCAGGCTCTCCGGTTGGAGAGGGAGTAATCCGTCGTAGTGGGCTCCAATCCACTGCTTCACGCCATCGAGAGCCGCCAGACTCTGGATCCAGGCGATGAACTGTTCCCTGGCCCGAACCAGCACCAGGCGCTCCAGGACCGGTGCCAAGGTGAAACGGTGGGCTCCAGCGCAACGAGACAGCAACTGGTTGGCCTGATCTTCCCAATCCTCGCTCCAGCGGAAGGGGTAGAGGCCAAAGTGAGCCCTGGCCTGACGGTTGCCTGGGCACCAGAGATCCTGGCGGATGGGGCCCCATGCGGGAATGTGCACGGAGGCAGGCCTGAAGAAATTGGCAAAGAGAAGAATTCTTTTCCATCCCTTGCTCCGCTGCTCGGCCGTATCCAGCAGGGGGTCCGAGCCCCTCTCCCGGGCATGGAACAGCAGGGGTGTTGGATCGAGGGAAAACACCTCTGGAGGGGTGTTCGTGAAGGACACGAGGGCATCGGTCACCAACAGGGTGCCTGTGGCCTGATCCAGGCAGGCCACCTCCAGGAATCGACCCAGACCCAGGTCCAACGGACCCAGGGCCACCCACGTGAGTTGCTCGGGATGGGGAAAGCCATCCCTTCCCAGCACCTTTGTGCGGCCCAGTGGGAATCCCAGCCAGCTGGAGGGGAGCCGGAGCGGGAAGCTCCATTGCCCATCGCTCAGCCACACCGTGGCTTTTGGAAAGGCCCGGGCCATGGCTGGCACGGGCACCTTGTGTTCCAGTCCTGAGGTTGTGGGCAACACGATGGAGCACACAGGGCCGTATTGCTCCTCCAGTCGATGGAGTGCCCCCAGCACGTCCGGGGTGGGGGCTACGGGGGCATAAAGCAGCAACCCTTCTGCCACCTTCACCACGGTCATGCGGATCGGAACGGCGACATACCAGACGCCATGCAGCTGCTCAAACGTCCAGATCTGCCCTGGCACCCGTTCGCGGATCAGGGTGGCCCGCTGCCCATAGGGATAGAGCGGCAGCAAGGGCCACCAGGGCCAGCCTTGCTGATTCACGTCTCTGGGGTCCTGCAGGGAGGGGGCGCTCGCCATAGGCGTTGGCGATGAGTCTGATGAACCCCCGATTATGGCCAACAAAAAGCCCCCTGCTGAGAGGGGGCGAAAGAGTCGGCAGGGCTCCGCGGGTTCGCGCTCGTCAGCCGATGGAAGGAGCCACCAATGCCACCGGGGTGGCTTCGCTGGAGGCCAGATCCAGGGGGAAGTTGTGGGCGTTGCGCTCGTGCATCACCTCCATGCCGAGGTTGGCACGGTTGATCACATCGGCCCACGTGGGCAGCACTCTGCCCTGGGCATCCAACACCGACTGGTTGAAATTGAAACCATTCAGGTTGAAGGCCATGGTGCTGATTCCCAGGGAGGTGAACCAGATGCCGACCACAGGCCAGGCAGCGAGGAAGAAGTGCAGGCTGCGGCTGTTGTTGAAGGAGGCGTATTGGAAGATCAGGCGACCGAAGTAACCGTGGGCAGCCACGATGTTGTAGGTCTCTTCTTCCTGGCCAAACTTGTAACCGTAGTTCTGGCTCTCGCTCTCGGTGGTTTCACGCACCAGGGAGGAGGTCACAAGCGAACCGTGCATGGCGGAGAACAAGGAGCCGCCGAACACACCCGCCACACCCAGCATGTGGAAGGGGTGCATGAGGATGTTGTGCTCCGCCTGGAACACCAGCATGAAGTTGAAGGTGCCGGAGATGCCGAGGGGCATGCCATCGGAGAAGGAACCCTGACCGAAGGGATAGATCAGGAACACTGCAAAGGCCGCGGAGAGCGGGGCGCTGTAGGCCACGCAGATCCAGGGGCGCATGCCGAGGCGGTAGGAGAGTTCCCACTGGCGCCCCATGTAGGCCGAGATCCCGATCAGGAAGTGGAACACCACCAGCTGGTAAGGACCACCGTTGTAGAGCCACTCGTCGAGGCTGGCGGCTTCCCAGATGGGGTAGAAGTGAAGACCGATGGCATTGCTGGAGGGGATCACCGCTCCAGAAATGATGTTGTTGCCATAGAGGAACGAGCCGGCAACGGGCTCGCGGATGCCATCGATGTCCACAGGGGGAGCAGCGATGAAGGCAACGATGAAGCAGATGGTGGCAGCCAGAAGGCAGGGGATCATCAGCACACCGAACCAGCCCACATAAATGCGGTTGTTGGTGGATGTGACCCATTGGCAGAAGTTTTCCCAACTTCCAGCCTGGCTTCTGCTACGAACGGCAGTGCTCATGGAATCAACAGGAGTGAATGGGAGTGAATCAGGACGGAGAGATGAAACCGCTCCTGCGAAGAAGTGGTTCGTTAGGAATACCCAGTCGATGGAGACATGGGTGACGTTCAACCTAGGAAGAGCCACGCCTCACGCAAGCCCCGGCAATGAATCGTTAAGAGCCTTCAGGAATGTTCATCGGGGGTGGTGTCAGGCGCCTTCGTTCTGCATCGGTGGGGCCTGAACCTGTTGCATCAGCCAGCCGCGGGCCTCCTGCAGGAAGGCTGGCCAGTCGAGCCTCTCGGCCTCCGCCGCCTTGGCCACCAGAAGGGGCGCTTCGGCCTTGATGGCCTCCAGATCGGGTTCGCTCACGCCGACGCTGCGGGCCATCAGATCGGCCATGGCATGGCCGATCACCCGGGTGAGATAGGCCGCACTGAGGGCCTGGAGGGTTCCCCCCACCAGCCAGGTGCTCCCATGGAGCTTGAAGGCGCCTGCTACCGCCTGGCTGCTCCACTCCACCACGCCCATCGCCAGGGCTGCCTTCCCCAGATGCAGGGCCGCAGTCTTGAGTTGCTCCAGGGTCCAGGGGCAATTCCAGAGGCGGGCCATTTCGCGCAGCATGAGTCCATTGGCCGCACTTAGCACCAGGAGGTCGAGGCTCAGCGATGGAGTGACCCATACCCCTGCCGCCACCAGCCACTGGGTGCGCTGCTGCAGTTGCCGCCACTGCACCCTCCGGAGCCGTTCGAGTTCGGCCTGCCACCGCCCATGCAGGTGCTCCAGAGAGCGGCACAGGGTGGAGTGGGGGAGCTGCCTTCCTTCCCTGGCCAGCCACTGGGAGAGGGGCGTGAGGCTGGCCGCCAGGGCTTCAGGAGCCCCATTCCAGAGCAGGACGCGCTCAAGTTGGGCTCCAGGCCACTGGCTGCACAGATCCCCCAACCAGGCGTCCGGGCTTGCGGGGCCGTTTGCTTCCAACAGCACCCAGTGCGGCAGATCTGCAGGGAGAGCCTCCAACCAGCGCAGATCCGCGGCCATGAGGGGGGGGCGGAGGTGGAACACCAGGGCGTCGCTGGTGGCGAAGGTTTCGCTCCACTGCCACTGGGCGCTTTTGGTGGGCAGCGGATCGCTCACCATCAGTTGAAGGGGCAGGGGGCTCCTCAGAGCGCCCTGGAGGGCGCACAGATGATCCTCGGTAAACCTGTGCGAACCCACCAGGCCGAGCCGGAGGCCCGTCCTTTCCTGGGAGGAGAGAAGCTCCTGGAGGGCAGCGCTGCGATCCTGCTGGGCTTCTGGAGCGGGATCCAGCTCCGCAAAGGAGGCGAGAAGGCCTTTGCATCGCTCGCTCCAGCCCTCAACTGTCTGGGGTCGCAGCGGCAGGGATCCCCCCACCTGCCCCCTGGCCAGCCATAACCACCCACCAGCCAGGGCCCCAAGCCCAAGCCAGGAGCCGCCCCCATGGAGTCCGTGGATGGTCACATCCGCCACCACCCCCCCGGCGGAAAGAAGGAGAGCCTGACGCATCCAGGGCGGAATGGCAGGGAGGGTGGTGGAAGCGGTGGGGGTCAGGCCAGACGACACGGGTGGAGGGAGACAGGTGGTGCCATCCCTGCAGTGTGGCGCACACCTCCTCCCCTTGCACCGGGGGTAAACTGGCTTTGACAGGCGTCATCTCCGCGCTCCGATGACCAGCGCAATGAAGGGCGCCCGCCATGCCAAGGACGGTGGGAAAGACGAGTCCCCGCTTCCCCTGCTGACGGAAGCCCATCAGCGTCAGGTGGTCACCTGCCTCACCCAGCTGGAGCGTGCCGACGCCTGGAGAGGCGACCTCCCCGTGCTGCTGCTCAACCGTTGTTGGTTGCGCCTTTCGGTGATCCCTGTCGACCGGCTGGCGTTCGAGCTTCCCCCCGATCTCAGCCGGGCGGCGCCGGAGCTGGTGCGCTACGCAGACCTGATCGACGCCGGATGCCCAGCCCATCACGCCCAGCAGCAGTGCTGGCTGGAGTTTGGCCCTGAGGCGTTTCACCTGGCCCTCCAGCGCTTCTGGAAGGTCCAGGAGCGAGGGCCCCACGTCTGGACCCTGGAGCGATACCTGGATGTTCTGAAGACCTATCGCCAACGGTTTGCCACGGAGCGTCCCCGCCCCATCCCCCTGCTCGTGCTGGCTCGGCCATCGGGCCGTTCCTCCTGTGCGTCCACGATCGAAGTGGATGGGCTGTTCTGGCTGCGTCCGGGTCTGGCCATGGGCGAACCGCCGATGCGTCACACTTGCGCCTGATTCCCCATGGCGTCATGGCCGAAGGCACTTCCTCTCCCATTCCCTCTGAACGCCAGTCGGATCGTTTTCGCGGGGATGAAGGATCCCGTGGAGACCGTTCCGCTGGCCCTCGAGAGGGTGGATTCCGCATCCGCCTGAGCGACAACGAAATGCGCTCCGCCCGGGCTCTTCAGGAGGCCTTCGGACTGCGCTCCACCGTAGCCGTGCTCGGGTTTGCCCTCCGCACCCTCGGCCAGCAGCTGGAGGAAGGAAAGCTCGATGAACTCGCGGCCCAGCACCGGGCCCAGGGCGGCTCCCGACCGGGGGCAGGGGCCGGCCGGCCGGAAGGGCGGCGGGAGCGCCCGGAGGGCGTTCGTGGTGCTGGAGGACGTTGGCAGGAGGGCCGGGGGCCGGGGGGTGGGCGGGCAGCCAGGGTCGATCCCTTTGCCCGCCCATCCCGTCCAGCTGCAGTGCCGGAGCCCGTGGAGGAGCCCACCGTTGCGGAGGTCGTGGAGGAGGCGCCCGTGCTGGAGGACCCCATGTCCGAGGCGGTGTCCATGGAAGCGGTGGAAGCCGCCGATTCCCAACCAGCCCCCCCGGTGAGCGAAGAGGCCCCCCAGACCCCTGAGGAATGAACCTGTGGCCCTGTCCCCTCCCGCAAGGCCCAGGGTGCTGTCAGGCGTTCAACCCACCGGCGCTCTCCACCTGGGCAACTGGTTGGGGGCGATCCGGAACTGGGTGGATCTTCAGCACGACCACGACACCTATTTCTGTGTGGTGGATCTGCATGCCATCACGGTGCCCCATGATCCGGCCCTGCTCGCGGAACAGACCCTCAGCACGGCGGCGCTCTATCTGGCCTGCGGGATCGATCCTTCCCTCTCCACGGTCTTTGTGCAGAGCCATGTCAGCGCCCACAGTGAACTCTGCTGGCTGCTGAACTGCGTGACCCCCCTGAACTGGCTGGAGCGCATGATCCAGTTCCGGGAGAAGGCTCTCAAGCAAGGAGACAACGTTTCAGCAGGGTTGCTGGACTACCCCGTGCTGATGGCGGCCGACATTCTTTTGTATGACGCCGATCGGGTGCCCGTTGGAGAAGATCAGAAGCAGCACCTGGAACTGGCGCGCGACATCGCCCAGCAGCGCATCAATGCCCGCTTTGCTCCTCGGGATGGCCAGGGGGAGCCGATCCCGATCCTGAAGGTGCCGGAGCCCCTCATCCTCCGTGAGGGTGCCCGGGTGATGAGCCTCACCGATGGACGCAACAAGATGAGCAAAAGCGATCCCAACGAGGCGTCCCGGATCACCCTGCTGGATTCCCCTGAGAGCATCGCCAGGAAGATCAAGCGAGCCAAGACAGATCCGGTGATCGGCCTCGAATTCGGCCATCCCGATCGGCCTGAGGCCGACAACCTCCTCAGCCTCTATGCGCTCACCAGCGGCCGCAGCCGTGACGCCGCCGCCC
Source organism: Cyanobacteriota bacterium (assembly GCA_035286045.1). Classification (GTDB taxonomy): domain Bacteria; phylum Cyanobacteriota; class Cyanobacteriia; order PCC-6307; family Cyanobiaceae; genus Cyanobium. Next base: position 15,202 of record JAYKIG010000067.1, read on the forward strand.
GGGAGTGTGCGCAGATGGGTTGGGGCACCTTCAAGCCCCTGCTCACGGAAGCCGTTGTGGAGGCTCTCAGGCCGATCCAGGAGCGCTATGGCGCCCTGCGTGAGGATTCGGGTCAGCTCATCCGCGTTCTGGAGGCTGGGGCCGATCGGGCTGGAGCGGTTGCCCAGGACACCTTGGAGCGTGTGAAAGACGCCATGGGCTTTCTTCCGGCACCTGCGCAAGGGCGCTAAGCACAACTTAACAATCTTGAAAGGTCCCATCACCGCCCCTGATGGAGTGGGCTCCATGGGGAGTCCCACACCGATCCAGGTGATACGTCTTCGGGCGGTGTCCCAGAGCCCCTGCCAGGCCAGGGTTTTACCAGCCATCCTTCGCTGCGTTCGACCCATGAGTACATAGTTTCTTCCCCTTGTCCACCCCACCGGCTGGGGGGTGGCCATTCCGGTGCTGCACCGACGAGGGTCTCCCGAGCGTTCGCTCCAGACTGCTTGCTGTTCCGTTCCTATCCAGACCGTTCCGGTGGCCGTGCCGCCCTCATGGGCTCGGTGGTTCTCCTGAGTGCCCTGCCCATGGCCCCTGCAACCCGGCTGGCGTCCGCCGACGTGCCGACCCCCCAGGTGCGCACCGTGGTAGTGGCTCCCGAGCAACGCGCCATCCCGAGGGCCCGGAAGCTGGACGCGCAGTCTGATCAGGCCTATGCCATCACCCCGGAACGACGGGCCCTGTTGAACACCATCCGCTATGCCGAGGGCACCTGGGTGGGTGGAAGCGATGACGGCTATCGGGTGATCTACGGCGGTGGCCGGGTCGATCGCCTCGATCGCCATCCGGAGATCACCGTGCGCCGCACCTACGTCAGCGCTGCAGCGGGCGCCTACCAATTCCTGCCGGCCACCTGGCGGGAGGCCTCGCGCCGCCTCGGCCTCGCCGATTTCGGCCCCCGCAGCCAGGATCAGGCTGCCCTGTATCTGATGGAGAAGCGGGGGGCACTGGCCTCCTTCGATGCCCAGGGTCTCACCCATGAGGTGCTGGCCCGCCTGGCTCCCGAGTGGGCCTCCCTTCCCGCCCACCATGGGGGGAGCTACTACGGCCAGCCCGTCAAGTCGGCTGCCGAGCTCCGGCGGTTCTATGCCGGTGAGTTGGAGCGGCTCCGGCAGGCCTAAGGCTCCCGGTAGATCACCCTTCCGCGCTCATCGTTGGCCACGTCCAGCAGATGGCCCTCGAGAAGCTTGTCGATCTCCTGTTGCAGGTCGGCGCTGTTGAACTGGTGGGGCAGGTCGAGTTCGATCAGGGCGTCATTAAGGGTGAAGCCTTTCTCGCCATGGAGGCGGGCCAGCTTCAACAGCTGGCGATCCACCGGCGGCAGGCTCTCCCCTGAGCCCCGCGGGAGGCTCAGCTGACGGTTGACCCCCTCCACCATTCCTGGGATCAGGAGCAGGTCCACCAGCTGGCCGATGCCGCAGAGCCCCAGGGTGAAAAGCCAGAGGAAGCCGGTGAGGGGTTTGCGGTTGTAGATCCGGTGGATGCCGCAGAACCCCACCAGCGAAAGGCACCACAACCCATAGCTGAGGGCCAGGCTCCGGGGTTCCTCCCCGAACCCAGCCAGTCGGGGTCCAGGGGCGTCAGGGGGACGGGAACGGCTCACGGTGGGCCGGTGCAGCGAGGGATGATGAAATTTTCCGTCCTGCCCCGGTTCGGGAACAGAGACGGATTGCCGCGCCTGGGCCCCCCTTGCCGGCGCTGCCTAGGATTGCCGCTCGTGGAATTCATTGGTGGTTGCTTCTGTGAGCAGTTCTTCCGCGGCCCCTGCGGTCCCGTCGTCCCAGCAGGCAGAGGCTGCGGGAGCGGAGCTGCACCTTCCGAAAACCAGCGAGAGTGCCACCCTGCTCCGGATTCGCCATTCCATGAGCCATGTGATGGCCATGGCCGTGCAGAAGCTGTTTCCCAAGGCCAAGGTGACGATCGGTCCATGGACCGAGAGCGGCTTCTACTACGACTTCGACCATCCTGAGCCCTTCACCGAGGCCGATCTCAAGGCCATCAAGAAGGAGATGGTGCGCATCATCGGCCAGAAGCTTCCCCTGGAACGGGTGGAAGTGAGCCGCGAGGAGGCCCGGCAGCGCATCGAAGCCCAGAACGAGCCCTACAAACTGGAGATCCTGGCGGGCCTCCAGGAGCCCATCACCCTCTACACCCTGGGGGAGGGCTGGTGGGATCTCTGCGCCGGCCCCCACGTGGCCAGCACCGCCGAGCTCGATCCCCGCGCCTTCGAGCTGGAGAGCGTGGCCGGGGCCTACTGGCGAGGGGATGAGGCCAACCCCCAGCTGCAGCGCATCTACGGCACCGCCTGGGAAACGCCGGAGCAGCTGGCGGAAGATCGGCGGCGGAAGGCCGAGGCCCTCCGCCGCGACCACCGCAGACTCGGAAAGGATCTGGATCTCTTCTCCATCGAGGATGAGGCCGGGGCGGGGCTGGTGTTCTGGCACCCGAGGGGAGCCCGCATGCGCCTGCTCATTGAGGATTTCTGGCGCCAGGCCCATTTTGACGATGGCTATGAGCTGCTCTACACCCCCCACGTGGCGGATCGCAGCCTCTGGAAAACCTCAGGCCATCTGGATTTCTATGCCGAATCGATGTTCGGCCCCATGGCGGTGGATGAGCGCGATTACCAGATCAAGCCCATGAATTGCCCTTTCCATGTGCTCACCTACGCCAGCCGGTTGCGCAGCTATCGGGAGCTGCCGATCCGCTGGGCGGAGCTGGGCACGGTCTATCGCTACGAGCGGCCGGGGGTGATGCATGGGCTGATGCGGGTGCGGGGGTTCACTCAGGACGACGCCCATGTGTTCTGCCTGCCGGATCAGATCGGCGCCGAGATTCTCCGGGTGCTCCATCTCACCGAGCGCATTCTGTCCACCTTCGATTTCCGTCGCTACGAGATTCACCTTTCCACGCGCCCGGAGAAATCCATTGGTGAGGACGCCGTGTGGGAGCTGGCCACCCAGGGGCTGGTGGAGGCCCTTGAGCAAAAAGGGTGGACCTACAAGCTGGATGATGGGGGCGGAGCCTTCTATGGCCCCAAGATCGATCTGAAGATCGAGGATGCCATCGGCCGCCTCTGGCAGTGCTCCACGATTCAGCTGGATTTCAACCTGCCGGAACGCTTTGATCTCCACTACGTGGCGGCCGATGGGAGCCGGCAGCGACCGATCATGATCCACCGGGCGATTTTCGGCTCCCTGGAACGCTTCTTCGGGATCATGACGGAGAACTACGCCGGTGATTTCCCCTTCTGGTTGGCACCTGAACAGGTGCGCCTGCTTCCGGTGAGCGAGGGGGTGTTGCCCTGGGCCCAGACCGTGCTGGAGCAACTCAGGAGCGCAGGGGTGCGGGCCACCCTCGACCTCAGCGGAGATCGGCTGGGCAAGCTGATCCGCAACGGAGAGCAGATGAAGATTCCCGTGCTCGGGGTGATCGGAGCCAAGGAAGCCGAGGCCGGCGCCGTGAGCCTGCGCACCCGGCGGGAGGGCGATCTCGGCGCGGTGAACCTGGAGCGGCTGATCAGCGGCGCCAGAGAGGCCAATGGGGCCAGGGCCGCTTCCCTCCCCCTGTCCTGAGGGCCCCTGCTTGACCCTTCTTCTCGCTGGTGACATCGGGGGCACCAAGACCCTTCTGAGCCTTTATCGCTCCTCGGCCTCCGGATTGGAGTGCCTGAAGGAGAGCCGCTATCCCTCCTCCGCCTGGAGCCATCTGGGGTTGATGGTGAGGGATTTTCTGGACGGGGCCGAAGCGCTGGGCCTTCCCCGCCCAGCGGCCACCTGTCTGGCGGTGGCGGGTCCTGTGGAGGGGGGGCAGGCCCAGCTCACCAACCTCAACTGGCACCTCGATGAGGGGGATCTGGCAGCCCAGTGCGGCCTGAGCCGGCTGGAACTCATCAACGACTTTGCCGTGCTGGTGTACGGCCTGCCCCATCTCCGGCCCCATCAGCTGGCCCAGGTGCGGCCTGGGCAAGCCCGGGAGGGGGCCCCGCTGCTTGTTCTGGGTGCCGGTACGGGCCTGGGTGTTGCCGTTGGGGTTCCGACCCCCTCCGGCCTGAAGGCTCTCCCCACGGAAGGGGGCCATGGCAGCTTTGCCCCCCGCACGGCCCAGGAATGGCAACTGGCCCAATGGCTCCGGGCCGATCTGGGCCTGGAGCGCCTGTCCATCGAGCGGGTGGTGAGCGGCACGGGCCTGGGTGCCGTGGCGCGCTGGCTCCTGGCGGAGCGCCATCCCGATGGCCACCATCCACTGGGATCTGTGCTGGCGGAGGGAGGTGATTGGCCCAGCGCCGTGGCCGAGGCCGCTGATGGGGGCGACCCCCTCGCCAGGGAGGCCCTCCAGCTCTGGCTTGGGGCCTATGGAGCCGTGACCGGCGATCTGGCCCTCACCACCCTCTGCCAGGGCGGGATCTGGCTGGCGGGTGGCACGGCGGGCAAGCAGCTGGAGGGTCTCCGTTCCCCAGCGTTCCTGGACGCTTTCCTGGCGAAGGGCCGCCTCCGCCCGGTGCTCGAGCCGATCCCCATCCAGGCCATCACCGATCCTGCGGTGGGGGTGTTCAGCGCGGCGTGCCGGGCCCGCATGCTTGCCGGCGGGGGGATGGGACACTGAGAAGAGCGGAGCGAGGCCCATGGCACAACCCCTGATCGGCGAGGGGGTCGTGGTGGATGTCCCAGCCACCACAGCCAATATCGGTCCTGGGTTTGATTGCCTCGGTGCGGCCCTCGATCTCAACAACCGTTTTGAGCTGCGGGTGGTTGAGGGGGGTGTCGATCGCTTTGATCTCCTGATCGAGGGGCCGGAGGGATCCCACCTGCGCGGGGGGCCCGACAACCTCATCTACCGCTCCGCCCAGCGGGTCTGGAAAGAAGCGGGGGTGGAGCCGGTGGGGTTGGAGGCCCGCGTCCGTCTGGCTGTTCCCCCTGCCCGGGGGCTTGGCAGCAGCGCCGCTGCAATTGTGGCTGGCTTGATCGGGGCCAATGCCCTGATCGGCGACGTCCTGAGCCGGGAAAAGCTTCTGGAGCTTGCCATCGTGATCGAAGGCCACCCAGACAATGTGGTGCCCTCCCTTCTGGGCGGTCTGTGCCTCACCGCCAAGACGGCCGTGCCCAACTGGCGGGTGATGCGGAGTGAATGGCATCCGTCGGTTCAGGCGGTGGTGGCGATTCCGGGGATCCGCCTGAGCACCTCCGAGGCCCGGCGTGCCATGCCCCGCAGCATCCCGATCCCCGATGCGGTTACCAATCTCGGCAGCCTCACCCTGTTGTTGCGGGGGCTGCGCATCGGGGACGGGGAATTGATTGCGGCCGGGATGTACGACCGCATTCACGAGCCCTACCGCTGGGGTCTGATCCAGGGGGGGCGAGAGGTGCGGGAGGCCGCGCTGGAGGCCGGAGCCTGGGGCTGTGTGATCAGCGGGGCCGGACCGAGCCTGTTGGCCCTGGCCTCGGAGGATCGGGCTCACGCGGTGGGCCAGGCCATGGAGGAGACCTGGCTGGCCTGCGGGGTGACCAGCCGCCATGCGGTGCTGGGCCTGCAGCAGGGCGGCAGCGCCTGGAGCCCCCTCGCGGCGGGGGAGGGGCAGCCCGTTCCGCCCGCCAAGCGCCAGGTGGGCGCTGCTGTTGGGGGGAGCCGTGGGCGAAGCCGAGGCCGCCAGGGGTGACCCCCCAGACCATTCCGGTGCCTGAGTAGATATGCTCACCGGCGTCCGGGACCTGCCTGAATCCCCTTCCCCGCGGCCAGGCCGGGGACTACCAGTTTCTCTCCCCCCTCTGCGTTGTGATGGACGGCACCTTTCCCTGGCTCACCCTGATCGTGCTGCTGCCAGCGGCGGCGGCCCTGGTGATGCCTCTCCTCCCGGGGGATCCATCAGATCCAAAGCAGCCCAGGCTTGTGGCCCTCGGGGTGCTGCTGGCCGACATGCTGCTCATGCTGTGGGCGTTCAGCCAGCATTTCGATGGGTCCCTCAGTGCCTTGCAGCTGGAGGAACGGGTGAGCTGGGTGCCGGCGATCCATCTCGAATGGTCGTTGGCGGCCGATGGCCTCTCCGCCCCCCTGGTGGTGCTCAGCGGCCTGGTGACCCTTCTGGCCGTGGCCGCCAGCTGGAATGTGAGCAAGAAGCCCCGGTTGTATTTCGCCCTGCTGTTGGTGCAGGCCTCCGCCCAGGCCCTGGTGTTTCTCTCTCAGGATTTTCTCCTCTTCTTCCTCGCCTGGGAGTTGGAGCTGGTGCCGGTGTATCTGCTGATCGCCATCTGGGGCGGCAACCAGAGGCAGTACGCCGCCACGAAATTCATCCTTTACACGGCCACCGCCTCCCTGCTGATTCTGGTGAGCGGCCTGGCCCTGGCCCTCTCGGGCGACACCTTCACCCTCAACCTGAGCGAGCTGGCCAGCCGCTCCCCTGGAGGCACCTTCGGCCTGCTCTGTTATCTGGGCTTCCTGATCGGCTTCGGCGTGAAGCTGCCGATGTTTCCTCTGCACACCTGGCTTCCTGATGCCCATGGGGAGGCCAATGCCCCGGTGTCGATGCTGCTGGCCGGCGTGCTGCTGAAGATGGGGGGCTATGCCCTGTTGCGTTTCAATGTGCAGATGCTCCCGGAGGAGCATCTGAGGCTGGCGCCAGCCCTGATGGTGTTGGGGATCGTGAACATCATCTGGGGGGCCCTCAACGCCTTCGCCCAGGACAACGTGAAGCGGCGCATCGCCTGCAGCTCGGTGAGCCACATGGGCTTCGTGCTCCTGGGCATCGGGGCGGTGGATGCCCTGGGGCTGAGCGGCGCCATGCTGCAGATGATCAGCCACGGGCTCATCGCCGCGGCGATGTTCTTCGTGACGGGCGTGTTCTATGAGCGCACGAAAACGCTTTCCATTCCCAACATGGGCGGCCTGGCGAAGGTGCTGCCGATCACCTTTGCTTTCTTCCTGGCCAGCTCCCTGGCCTCTCTGGCGCTGCCCGGGATGAGCGGCTTCGTGAGTGAGATCACGGTGTTTCTGGGGATCACGGCCAACAGCTCCTTCACCACCGGCTTCCGGGTGATCACCATCGTGCTGGCGGCCATTGGCCTGGTGCTCACGCCGATCTATCTGCTCTCGCTCTGCCGGCGTGTGTTTTTCGGGCCCCGGATTCCGGCCCTGGCCATGGTGGGCGACATGAACCCAAGGGAACTGGTGATCGGGATGTGCCTCCTGGTGCCCACCCTGGTGATCGGCTTCTGGCCCCGGGTGGCCATTGATTTCTATGAGGCCAGCACCAACGCCCTCTCGGGCCAGCTCGCCAGCCAGACCGTTGCCCTTCTGGGCGGGTTGCCTCCCCTGGGTTAGCCCCAGCAGCGGGCGCTGTGGGTTGGAATGGCTGCAGTGCATGCAGTCCCGTTCCGTTCCCCATGAGCGTTTCCCTTGAGCGGCCACCCCTCCTTGCCGGGGAGGGCCTGCCCCAGTTTCAGGCCATCACCCCGGATCAGATCCAGGAGCACATCCCCGAGCTTCTCTTCCAGCTGGAAACTGAGCTGGTGGCCCTGGAGGGGCAGGTGTCGGCGGCGCTGATGGAGGAGCGCCCCCTGGCTTGGCACGAGGTGATGGACCCTCTGCACCGGCTCACGGAGCGCCTGCGCTGGAGCTGGGGCGTGGTGGGCCATCTCAACGGGGTGTGCAACAGCCCGGAGTTGCGGGAGGCCCATGCCAGCCAGCAGGGGGCGGTGGTGGCCTTTGGCCAGCGCTGCGGCCAGAGCCCGGTGATCTATCGGGTGTTGAAGGCCCTTGAGGGCCAGGGGGGCTGGGACGGCACCCAGCAACGGATTCTGGAGGCGGAGCTGCGCCAGATGGAACTGGCGGGCGTGGGGCTGGAAGGGCAGGCCCAGCAGGCGTTCAATGGAGCCAGCCAGGAGCTGGCCGAACTGGCCACCCGTTTCGGCAACCAGTTGCTGGATGCCACCAGCGCCTGGAGCCTCACCCTCACCACGGATGAGGAGGTGGAGGGGTTGCCCCAGAGCCTGCGGGAGCAGCTGGCCCAGGCGGCCCGCCAGGGGGAGGTGCGCCACGCCGATGGCGGTGAGGCCACCGCTGAAAAGGGGCCATGGCTGATGGGGCTCGACATGCCCCGCTTCGGCCCCTTTCTGCAATACAGCCGCCGGCGCGACCTCAGGGAGAAGGTGTATCGGGCCCACGTGAGCCGGGCCTCCGGGGAGGAGGGAGGCAACTGGCCCCTGATCCGCCGGATCCTGGAGCTGCGCCGCCAGCAGGCCCAGCGGCTGGGCTACGCCAACTGGGCCGAGGTGAGCCTGGCCGCCAAGATGGCGGGCTCCGAGGCGGAGGTGGAACAGCTCCTGGAGGATCTGCGGGTGGCGTCGTTCCCGGCGGCCCAGCGGGAACTCGAGGAGCTGAGGGCCTGCGCGGAGCGGGCGGGCGCGCTGGAGGCGGCCGATTTCCAGCCCTGGGACACGAGCTTCTGGGCGGAGGTGCGCCGAAAGGAGCTCTTTGATCTCGACAGCGAGGCCCTGCGCCCCTGGTTCCCCCTGCCCCGGGTGCTGGAGGGGCTGTTCGGCCTCTGCGACCGGCTGTTTGCGATCCACATCGAGGCGGCCGATGGCCAGGCGCCGGTGTGGCATCCGGATGTGCGCTTCTTCCGTGTGAACGACCGCGACACCGGCCTGCCGATCGCGGCCTTTTATCTGGATCCCTACAGCCGGCCGGGCAGCAAGCGCGGTGGCGCCTGGATGGATGAGTGCCTGGTGCGCCAGGTGAAGGCCGATGGCACGCCCGTGCTGCCCGTGGCCTACCTGGTGTGCAACCAGAGCGCTCCGGTGGGCGACACCCCCAGCCTGATGACCTTCCAGGAGGTGGAAACCCTCTTCCACGAATTCGGCCATGGGCTGCACCACATGCTCACCACGGTGGAGCGGCCCCAGGCGGCGGGCATCAACAACGTGGAGTGGGATGCGGTGGAGCTGCCCAGCCAGTTCATGGAGAACTGGTGCTACGACCGGGCCACGTTGCTGGGCATGGCCCGCCACTGGCAGAGCGGCGAGCCCCTGCCGGAGGCGGAATTCGCCAAGCTGCAGGCGGCCCGCACCTTCATGGGGGGCGCCGCCACCCTGCGGCAGGTGCATTTCGCCCTCACGGATCTGCGGCTCCACAGCCAGTGGCATCCGGAGTGCGGCCAGACGCCCGAGCAGCTGCGCCGGGAGATCGCCCGCACCACCACCGTGCTGCCGCCGATCGAGGAGGACGCCTTCCTCTGCAGCTTCGGCCACATCTTCGCAGGCGGCTATTCGGCCGGCTACTACTCCTACAAGTGGGCCGAGGTGCTGAGCGCCGATGCCTTCAGCGCCTTCGAGGAGGTGGGGCTGGAGAACGAGGAGCTGATCCGCGCCACGGGGCGCCGCTTCCGCGACACCGTGCTCAGCCTGGGGGGCAGCCGCCATCCGGCGGAGGTGTTCGAGGCCTTCCGGGGCCGGGGGCCCTCGGCGGAGGCCCTGATCCGCCACACGGGCCTGGCGGCGCCGGAGCCCGCCCTGGCCGGAGCCGCGGAGTAGGGCGGTGCGGCGCCGGGGGGCCGATCTGCAGGGGCTGGAGGTGGGCAACGCCTGGGCCCTGCGGGATCCCCGGGCGCCCCATACCAACTGGCTGGTGGGTGATCACCCGGCCATCCCGGCGGACTCGCTGCGGTTTCTGCGCCACCTCGGCCACCCGGCCGGGCCTGAGGCAGCGGCCAACCTGGCGGTGAAGTGGTTTGTGCACGATCCGGCCGACCCCCCGGAATGGGGCCAGGCCAAGCCCGCTAGCGTGGGCCGCACCCTTTCCCTGCTGGCGGGCGCGGGTGCCTTTGAGCTGTGCTTCGGCCGGGGCGAAGACGAAGCTGTGGTGGTGCTGGAGGAGCCCGGGGATTTTGCCCTCTGGGGGCCGGGGCTGGCGCACAGCTGGCGGGTGCTTGCGCCCTCGGTGGTGCTCACGGTGCGCTGGGAGCTGGTGGGGGGCGTCACACCAGCTTTTGCTTCACCAACCGCCAGTAATGCTGGCCGAGCGGAGTGAGTCTGCAGCTCGTGCTATTCATCGCGGCGAAATACATGTCATCTTCGCCTATAGGGACAAGGAGATTCAGACGGTTGTATCGCTGCAGGATTGTGAAAATCTCCACCTTCACGGGATCCTTCCCCTTGTAATCGGCTTTGAGATGCTCCGGGCTGGGATCTTTCTCATAGGAGGGATCCAAGGCGTGTTCATCGTCTTTCGCCGGAAAGAATTCGGTAATCCGATGCAGGTCAGACAGGCTGATCTTGGGTTGAGTGTTGCGTAGGGAGATGAACTGCTGCACGTTGCTCTTGAACATCGGCCGTTGCTGAAAGGCACTCAGGGACTGGTCGATGAAGGCATACACACTGGCGGGTGACACTTCCCCTGTGATGTTGGCGGCGGCCCCCTTGAGGGCTTCCACCATCAATCCGGTGAAGAGTCCGGATCCGTGGTTTTCTGCTGCGGGCTGCCGCTCTGTTGAGGCGGTGAGCACGGTGACGTTTTTTCCTAGTTTCGCCACATTGGGGGTGTCGGCCGGTGCCGCCATGGCCCCGGAGTGGCAGCAATCCAGAATCACCAGCTTGTGCAGGATCGGCGATTGATTCACCCAATGGAGCAGATCGCTGAGTGCCAGGCCATCACTGGCGGTTTCGGCATCACTGGCCTGCAGATAGCCACCGGTGGATTCGATCAATCCGTGGCCGGCGAAATAGAACAGACCCGCTTCCGCGTCCTCCTGAAAGAAACTCTCCACCCGCCCTCGCAGGTCGCGGCGGTTGAGAGGGGAATGGTGGTTTTTCGCCACCCGCAGGTCGCATTGAAAGTTGAGGGTGCCATCCTGATGGCGCGCCAGAACATCACAGACCGACTGGGCGTCAGCAACACAACCCGTGAGATTTCTTATGTTCTCGCTCTCGTATTCGTCAACGCCGACAATCAGAGCCTTTCGCATGGGGCAGGGCGATCACGGAAAGAGATATTGCCCTGAATCTAATGCTGCATAATCAGCCCCAGCTCCTGAGACTCCGGCCGGCATGACCCCCCGGGTGTTCCTCTCCTATTCCCACGACAGCGAGGCCCACAAGGACTGGGTGCGGCAGCTGGCGGAGCGGCTGGTGGCCAGCGGGGTGGAGGTGACGCTGGATCAGTGGGACCTCAAGCCGGGCATGGATGTGGTGCTGTTCGGCGAAACGGCGATCCGCGAGGCCCATCGGGTGCTGATGGTGTGCTCGCCCACCTATGTGCGCAAGGCGGAGCAGCGCCGCAGCGGCACCGGCCAGGAATGCCTGATCGTGTCGGCCCACATGGCCCGCCAGAGCGACACCCGCAAGTTCATTCCCCTGCTGAGCCATCCGGAGCTGCAGCCGCTGCCGCAGGAGCAGCCCGACCAGAACCTGATTCCCGATTTCCTCGGGCCCCGCCTCTGGGTTGATTTCCGCGACGACGCCGGCTTTGAGCAGAGCCTCAAGGAGCTGCTGCATGAGCTGTTTGAGGTGCCCCGCTATCAGAAGCCGGCGTTGGGGGTCAATCCGTTTCTGGGGGGTGGCAAGGGGGCTGGGGCTGGTTTGGCGCGGACGCCTGAAGTTTCTCCGGGCTCGTCTTCGGCTCCGGCACCAGCGCCCGCCGAGTTTGTGCCGCGGCCGCACACGGTGACCACCGCCCTGCTTCGGCGCCACGGAGAGAGCTGGCAGGTGGAGCGGCGGCAGGGGCAGGTGGAGGCCGTTGAGCAGGAGCTGGGGGCGGGCCTCAGCCTGCGGTTGATTTGGATTCCGGCGGGGGAGTTTCTGATGGGCTCACCGCCGAATGAACCACTGCGTAGCGACTCAGAGGGCCCTCAGCATGAAGTGCACCTGGCGGGTTTCCTGATGGGACAGACCCCCATCACCCAGGCCCAGTGGCGGGCGGTGGCCTAGTGGCAGCCCCGGCAAGGCGAACGCTGGGAGCGGGAGTTGAAGGCGAGCCCATCGCGCTTTGCTGATGGAGGTGACAGGGACCAGCGCCCGGTGGAGCAGGTGAGCTGGCTGGATGCAATCGAATTATGCAGCCGCCTGAGCCAACGCACCGGACGCCAGTACACATTGCCCAGCGAAGCCCAGTGGGAATACGCCTGCCGAGCGGGAACGAGCACGCCCTTTTCCTTTGGAGACACACTCACACCGGAGCTGGCGAATTACAACGGGACTTACACCTATGGCAATGGCCCGAAGGGTGTGTATCGAAAGCAGACCACCCCTGTTGGGATGTTTCCCGCGAACGCCTGGGGTCTGCAGGACATGCACGGCAACGTGAACGAATGGTGCCTGGATGACTGGCACCAAAGCTATGAGGGAGCCCCCGTAGATGGGAGCGCCTGGCTGGATGGAGTGGAGGAGAAGAGCAAGGGGGGAGCGAGAGACAAGCTGCTGCGCGGCGGCTCTTGGGACAGCAGCCCCAGGTTCTGCCGCTCGGCTCATCGCTCCCACATCCGGCCCGACATTGCCTTCAGCCTCATCGGGTTTCGTGTGGTGTGCCTCCCCCAGGGCCCTTCCCTTAACCCTTAAATCCTCAATCCCTCAACCCTGGCTGTTTCTTAACTCTGGCTGTTCGGTTTGCGGCTGTTGGCTGTTGGGGGAGGGCGCCGCAGGCGCCTCGTCGCCGAGTGATCGATCCAGGAGGCCACGCCGGGCCAGGCCAACCGATCAGCGTTCTTGTGCTTCCAGCCAGGCCGCGAGATCCTGCGGGCCTTGAAAATCGAGCAGGGCATCGGCCAGGGCCTCCAGCCGAGGCAGCGGCAGGGCCTGGATTCGGGCCTGCTGCTGGGAGCTGAGGGTGCCGCAGCGGCGTTGGAGCAGGCGCACCGTGAGGGCAGCGGCTTCGGCTTGGCGGCCCTGATCCTGCCCGAGACCAAAAATCTCCTTATAGATGGCGCTGCTGGTGAAGTCGTCGAGGGTGATGCCGCCCATGGCGCAGAGTTCGGGGATAGAACGGCCGCTGAAGCGTGCGACCAGGATAGCGGCGATCACGGTGTCGATTTCGCCGGACAGGGTGGTGCCGGCTGCCGACCGGCGGATGGCGGTGGCGCTGGCGCTCACCTGGGCCTCGGGGAGCAGCAGCAGGCCCAGGGCCCGCTGCAGGGGCGGCGCCTCTGGCGGCAGCCGCTCCGGCGCCAGCTCGATCCAGAGCACCCGCTCCTCCAGAAACTCCCGCACCGGCACTGGATCCCCGAAGGCGAGATCCCGCGAGGGGCAAATCACCACCACCCGCCAGTGGCGCAGAGGCTGGCCCTGGCGATGCTGATGCCGCAGCAGCAGGGCGCTCTCGCTGTAGAGCCGCAGCAGGAAATCAGGCGCTGCAGCCATCTGGGCCTCCAGGATCAGGGCTGGCTTCTCGGCGAGCTGCTCCGGCGGCGGCAGGAAGAGGCCATCGAGGCGCACCTCCAGCTCCTTGATCGCAGGGGCGGAGAAGCTGTAGCCCTCCATCGAATCGATCAGCTCGGCCACCAGGGGCTGGAGGCGATCGCTGCGGCCCTG
>JAYKIG010000068.1:0-7553 GCA_035286045.1 Cyanobacteriota bacterium
GGGGCTGCAATGGTTTCGACGGGGCATGAGGAGAGTGACTGAAGCCTGCTCGGTGAGAGCAAACCCGTAACAGCGAACAACATCGTTCGTTTCTCCCGTCAAGCCGCCCCTGTGGCTGCCTGACACTCTTAACGGAGACGGGGTGAGGTCAGCCTTGTCACCCAAATGACCCTGGGGCCCTGGAAGGGGCCCTTTCACGTGTTGGTTAGGGGGGCAGATGAGCCCGCGCTGACAGCAGCGACGGCTCTTGCTAGGGGTTGCCGTAGCTTGTTGCCTGATCCAGCCATGCCCCAGCGCAGGACATCCCCCAGCAAGAGCACTGCGGCCGCGTTCGTGCAGGGGAGGGCCCGCACAGTGATCTATAGCCATGGCATCTCGAACATGCCTCCGGAAGGTGTGCTGCGCTCGGAGTGGGACCGGGCCCTGTTCGCCGCTGACCAGGGCGAGCGCACCCGGATGGCGTACTGGGTGGATCGGGAGCGGTATCCGGAGGCGGCGGGCTTCTCCACCCGGGCCATTGGCGAGGATCGTGCCACCCTCCAGCCAGGGGCGGAGGCACTCCTGAAGGCCTCGATCGAGAACAGCGACGCGACGGAGGAATCGGCGGCCTTCGTGGCGTCCCTGGAGCAGGAGCTGGAGGCGGCAGCAAGCAAGGCGGCCCGGAAAGGGGCCAAGGCAGGGGGAGCCACCGCGCTCTCCGTGGACGCCAAGGGGGCTTGGCGCCCCGTGACGGCACTGTTCACCAAGGCCTTCCTGGCCGATGTGAACGATTTTCTGTTCAACCAGACGAAGCGTGAACGGATGGTGCAGACCGTGAGGGATCGGATCAGCACAGGTGGCGGCCCCTTTGTGGTGATCGGCCACAGCCAGGGAAGCATGGTGACGTATCAGGCCCTGATGGAGCTGGACTCCAGCCTGGAGGTGGATCTCTTCGTCACGATCGGCTCGCCCCTGGGACTGCCTCAGGTGACCGACGTGCTGCACAAGTGGCACGGCAAGAAGTTGCCGATCCCACCCTGTGTGAAGCGTTGGGTGAACATCGCCCAGGAAGGGGACATCGTTTGTCTGGATGGGACTCTTGCCGACGAATACAGCTCCGCCGGCAAGCCCCCCATCGTGGATGAACCGGTGAAGGGGATCGTGTGGCCCCCCAGCAAGGCCCATTCGGCCAGTCGGTATCTCTCCCAGAGCTGCACCCAGGAAACGGTGATGGCCGCCCTGGATCGTTCCCGCTTCCAGCCCGTGAGCCCGATGACGGTGACGCGCAATCTCGCGGATGCCCTGGATGCCGATGCCACCGCCAGGGTGCCGGTGCTGATCGAGCTCGTCGACCGATCTGCAGTCGAAGAAGGTGGGGATGATTCCCTGGAGGAGGCCCGCAAAAGGGTGTTGGACTGGATCGACAGCCATGTGATCCAGGAGGGGAGGATCACCGCCGAAACGGTGCTCCTGGAAGACCAGCTGGATCGCTATGTGGCCGTGAATCTCACCCGGGCCGAAGTTGAAACCCTGGCAGCCGTGATGAGCGAACAGTACGGAGCCAGCTCACCGGCGGTGTACCGGATGTTCAGCAACAGCAAGAAAAGGGCGCTGATGCGCGATTCGATTCATACCCTGCAGGTCCGAACGGCCCAGCTGGGTTACAACGCCCTGGGTCAGGGGATCACCTGGGCCGTGTTGGACACCGGAATCGACAAACAGCATCCCCATTTCCACAACCCTGCCTTCGCTGCGGAAGGCACGATCGCCGCCGACTGGGACTGCACGGCCCGTGGCGCCGTGACCCCCGCCAGCGGCAATGACGCAAACGGGCATGGCACCCATGTGGCAGGAATCATCGCCGGGGGACTTCATGGCGTGGGCGGCAAGGACGGTCTGGACATGCTCTCCATGGCGCCCAGGAGCAGGCTGGTGAGCTACAAGGTGCTGGCGGACAACGGCACGGGGAACGACGCCTGGATCATCAAGGCGATCGACCACATCTGGAAGCAGAACCAGAAGGGCCGGCGCCTGATCATCCAGGGGGTGAACCTCAGCCTGGGTGGACCGTTCGATGCGACCAGCTTCGGCTGCGGTGACTCACCCCTCTGTGCCTCCCTTCTGCGGCTGGTGCGGCAAGGGGTGCTGGTGGTGCTGGCCGCTGGCAATGAAGGCATCGGTGAGCTGGAGGTGGATGGTTTCCAGACCACCCGCTCCTTCAATCTCTCCATCGGCGATCCAGCCAACCTGGAGGAGGCGATCGCTGTTGGATCCGTTCACCCCACCCTGCCCCATCGCTACGGCACCTCCTACTTCTCCTCCCGGGGCCCCACCGCCGATGGACGCCAGAAACCCGATGTTGTGGGCCCGGGTGAACGGATCCTGTCGTGCCGCAGCAGCAGCGATCCTGAACGCAACCCCGACCGCGACAAGGGGAAGAGCCTCGACGAGCTCTACATCGCCCTCAGTGGCACCAGCATGGCCGCCCCCCACATCTCCGGCCTGCTGGCGGCCTACCTGTCGGTCCGCACGGAATTCATCGGCTATCCCGAAAGGGTGAAGCAGATCCTGCTCGACCACTGCACAGACCTCAAACGCGACCCCTATCACCAGGGGGCAGGACTGCCGAATCTCTCCAGGATGCTGCTACAGACCTGAAGAACGCCGAAACAGGCGAAAAGATCACCTGGTGCTGCCGGAGGGATTCTTGACATCAATCCAGCTGATCTGATGGCGTTTCAGCTCCTCATCAAGGGAGGCCAACGCCTCAGAGGAGGTGGGCGGACCGAACAGCAGGAGGCTGTAGATCAGATCCAGACAGAAGGGGCCGCGGAAGTAGCCGCCATGCGGATCGAGCCGTTTGAACACCATGGCCAGGGTGGTGAGGCCGTAGCGCAGGGGGCGCCAGGCCGGGCCGGTGCTGGCCAGCATGGGGCTCCAGGGGGCGGACACCTCCTCCCGATCGCGGTAGTCGGTGCAATCCACCAGGCTGAGATGGCTGGCTGGAACCCGTTGTGCTTTGAACGGAGGCTCCGTGAGGGGATGCCCCCCTTGAAACAGCCTTCCCCCCATGCCGTGCAGGCCGATCCGGCTGAGATCCAGTGTGTGCAAGCCCCAGGCCTGCCGATCCTCCAGGGGAACCACATTGCCGAGGCGATAGCCGCCTTGTCTTGTGCGGGAGGGGAACACAAAAAAGTTGGCCAGTGTGGAGAGGAGGCGCAGCACCATATCGGCATCGTTGGTGAAGAGAGACACATGACGGAAGCGGCGCAGGCAGGCCTGCAACGGGTTCGATCGCCCGTTGGTGAGGGCCCAGACGGGGATGTCGGGCGAGGCCAGCACCAGCTGGTCGAGGGAGAACAACTCACCGATGCCCACATCAGTGATGACATCCGTGGCCGTTTCGGTGGGATCCAACCTGGAGAAGGGCCCCTCCAGACCCACCTGCTTCCAGCGATCGATGGCCTTTGGATCGAACACATCCGAGAGAGTGCGCACGAGCTGGGTGGCCACAAAGCAGCCCATGCTGTGGGCCAGGAGGCTCAGTTTCACCCTGACCTTCACAGGAGCGGCCACCTGCCGAGCCTGCGGCACTGAATCGCTCTCCTGCAGGAGGGCGCGGAGCTGCTCCACCCGTTCAATCTGGGGCGCCTCCTTGGTGATCTCCTCCAGAAAGATCTGGTGGAGCCAACGCACCAGCTCCACCCCGTCGTAGACAGCAGCACTGGCGGCCCGGTCGCGGTCGCGGAAATAGGCCACCATCCGCAACAACAGAAGTGCTGCCACGATCCCCCCCAGCACCCCCGCCCCCACTCCGAGCCCCAGTGCCGGGCCAACCCCTCCAGCGGAAGGCCTCAGCTCATACAGGCCGCGGCAAAAGATCAGCAGGGCCGCCGCGGCCAGGGCCATCAGGAGGAAAGGCATCTCCCTCAGCACGGAGGGCAGCGAGAGCGACAGGGCCTGCTCAGAAGGCCAGCTGTAGTCGATGAAAACCACGTAATCCGTGATTGTTCCCCGTGCGGCCATCGCGTTCTGGTCGCGATCGAACTTGATCTGGGTGCGCTGGTAGGCATTTTCATGAAAACCCGCCAGGGGAGTGCTGTAGCCGTGAATATTGAGAACGATCTTCAGCTTGCCCTTCAGGGCCTGAAGGAAACTGTCCCGATCCTGGGGGGATGTGTTGAGGCCCACAAGGAATTTCTTGAGCGACAGGCGCAGCTCGCTCAGGGCCCGATCGGTGCGATCTTCCAGGATCATCGGCTGGCCGTCCAGGCGAACCCTGCTGGGCTGGGGAAGCTTGATGGCCCCCTCTTCCGCATTGACCGGAGAGGAGCTGCTCACCAGCATGTGGGTGGCGTTCCCATAGCTTTTGTGGTCGAGAACAACCAGCTGACGGATGGCAGCCATGGGAGATGAGCCTCAACCTGCCTATCTTGCATAGCTGGCTTTCCCTCAGCGAGTAAAAGCCTTCGTAATGAGTTCTTAACG
This sequence comes from Cyanobacteriota bacterium, assembly GCA_035286045.1. Taxonomy (GTDB): domain Bacteria; phylum Cyanobacteriota; class Cyanobacteriia; order PCC-6307; family Cyanobiaceae; genus Cyanobium. The sequence continues at coordinate 4,468 of JAYKIG010000068.1, forward strand.
GGGAGGGTCAGGGTTGCCTAAAGGTTTACAGTGTGAATGTGGTTAACTTCTAAAGACTCCCAAGCACATGAACTCCCATTCACGCGTGCGCTGGATGGCTCGCCGCTTGGCTGTGGCCCTGATCCTGGCTACAGCGGCAGCCTTGCCCTCCGTCCCCGCCCTCTCTGTCCAGCAGGCCAGCACTGAAGCTCCGCTCAGCGCCAGCTCCAACCCCTTCAGGCTCACCCTGGATGGGGAGCAGCAGCTGCTTGCCAAGAGCAAGAAAAAGTCCAGCAAGAAGAAGTCCAGCAAGAAGAAGTCCAAGTCCAAGAAGGGCAGCGACGACAACAAGAGGAAGGGCAGCTCCTCGGGCTCCAGCAAGAGCAGCTCCTCGGGCTCCAGCAACAGCAGCTCCTCCGGTTCCAGCAAGAGCAGCAGCTCCTCCAGCTCCAGCTCCTCGAGTTCATCGAGCTCTTCCAGTTCCAGCTCTTCAAGTTCTTCGGGCTCGTCGAAATCCAGTTCTTCTGGCTCCAGCAAGAGCCGCGACTAGGCGCCATCTCAACGCAAGGCCAGGGGGCAACCCCCTCTGGCCCGGTTGGAACACTTCCCTCAGCCTCTCACGATCGGGTTGGGGGTTTTTTTTTGGTCGGCAACGTGATGGGTAACCCTTTCCTCCCTTCCCTATGCCCATGAATTCCCACGTCCCCGTGCGGTGGATGGTTTGTCGGTTCGCTCTGGCTCTGATCCTGGCAACTGCTGCGACGTCTCCCTCTGTTCCAGCCATCGCGGTTCAACAAGCCAGCCTTGAAACTCCCCTGAGTGCCAGCTCCAGTTCCTCCGGCTCCAGTTCGAGCAGCGGCGACGACAGGAAGGGGGCTGAGCCCCCTCGGCGTCCCCAGTCGTGGCTCCTTAACGGGTGCAGATCGGGGGGGCCACCGCATCCAGGCCGGCCAGATCGAAGTAGTTCTGACCGAGGGCGATGCCCCTGTAGGCCTCGTTGTTCACCTTGGCCAGGATTGAACTCGTCACCGCCAGTTCCTCCCGATACACCTGTTCAGTTTTGCCGGCAGCAGCGACGAAATCCGTGCCGGGGATGAAGCGCTTCGGCCAACGGTTCATGAAGGCCACGTAGAGATCCCGCTTGCTGGGATCCTTGAACACCTGGTCGTAGAGCACACGCCAGGAGATGTCATAGGAGAGGTTGGGATAGCGCCGCAGATAAGACTCCAGCAGGGCAATGTGTTGCCTGGGATCAATGACCGTGAGCTCCTTGGACAGGCCAAGATGCATCCAGACAATCCGGTTGTTGTGATAGCGACGGAGCACCTCCTCCATCAGCGGCACATATTTCAAAGGTTCCTTGTCGTTGCCGAGATCGGAGTGAATGGCGATTGGAATATTGCGTTTCTGGAGTTCGGCCATGAAGGGCCTCCAGGAGGCAATGGCCTGCATGGGCACGGCTGAATGTCCGTTGTTGTAGAGCGCCTGCTTGGCCAGGTTCACCTCTCCCATCCAGCGAAACATGCCGGGATATTCCTTATCCAGCAGGGCCATCTGCGGCAGCACCTCCTCCGGCTTCGACAAATCCGGAAAGGTCATCGACAGCACCAGCTTCATCTCCTGATCCTTGAAATCCAGAGTGTTCTGTGCATTGCTGAAGTCGCTCTTGAGGCTTGGAGCGGCGGGCTCACCGGGGCAATTCAGGTAGTAGGTGCAGGGAGACTGCACGGGCAGCCGCTGACCAATGCCATAGAGATTGGCGAAGAGCACACCATTTTGCCGCAGGATCTTCATCAGATCCTGATAGGGAATCGGAGGCCCGCCAAAGGGGCGCACATGCAGGTGGGTGTCCACCACCGCCAGCGGGGGCCGCTTGCTGCGATCGAAGCAATCGGTGCTGCCCTTCACGAAGTTGGCCAGGGTCAGGGGGCCTTCAATCGCCTTCTGGGGCACAAACGCCAGCCCCCGCCCCGCGGCTACAGCACCGATGGCAGCGGCGGCGATGAGCAGGGATCCCCCAAGCACGCGGGGTTTGAGTACCGGCAGACGGTGACGTGGGGAGCGTGCCGGAGTGGGGGGCTGGGGGTGCATGAAGGGCAGGAATGGGCAAAAAAAGTACCCCCTTGCTAGCTGTGAACGGCCGGAGGCGGGCAAAAAGCTCGCAAAGGGAAACGTTTTTACTGAACCGCCCCCCTCAGGCCCTCAGGCCTTGCCGCGGGGGCCACGGTCCACCGTGCCGGCGTACACCGCCTGGCTGCCCAGCTCGTCTTCGATGCGCAGCAGCTGGTTGTACTTGGCCACCCGCTCGCTGCGGCTCAGCGAACCGGTCTTGATCTGGCCGGCCCTGGTGGCCACCGCCAGGTCGGCGATGGTGGTGTCTTCCGTTTCGCCGGAGCGGTGGCTGATCACGCTGGTGTAGCCGGCGCGACCGGCCAGATCGATCGCCTGCAGGGTTTCGGTGAGCGAGCCGATCTGATTCACCTTGATCAGGATCGAGTTGGCCACGCCCAGGTCGATGCCGCGCTGCAGGCGGCTGGTGTTGGTCACGAACAGGTCGTCGCCCACCAGCTGCACGGTCTTGCCGAGCTTCTCGGTGAGCAGGGCCCAGCCGTCCCAGTCGTCCTCGGCCACGCCATCCTCGATCGAGAGGATCGGGAAGCGGCCCACCAGGGCCGCCAGCTGGTCCACCATCTCGGCGCTGGTGTAGCTGCCGCCGTCGAAGGCGTAGCGGCCATCCTTGAAGAACTCGGTGCTGGCCACGTCGAGGGCCAGGGAGATCTGGTCGCCCGGGCGGTAGCCGGCCTTCTCGATCGCCTGCACCAGCAGCTCGCCCGCCTCGAGGTTGCCCAGGTCCGGCGCGAAGCCGCCCTCATCGCCCACGGCGGTGCTCAGGCCCTTGTCCTTGAGCAGGCCCTTGAGCACGTGGAACACCTCGGTACCCATGCGCAGCGCCTCGCGGAAGCTGGGGGCGCCATGGGGCACGAGCATGAACTCCTGGAAATCGAGGCTGTTGGCCGCGTGGGCGCCGCCGTTGATCACGTTCATCAGCGGCACCGGCAGCAGGCTGGCCATCGGGCCGCCCAGATAGCGGTACAGGGGCAGGCCCA
>JAYKIG010000069.1:0-43615 GCA_035286045.1 Cyanobacteriota bacterium
GCGGCTGAGCTGAAGCCGCTGTTGCTTCAGCTGCTGCAATCGTCCAAGGCGTCCCGCACCCAACCATAAAGTTGGTCACTTGGCCGGGCTGGCCCGGCCCCTCTGTCGCCGATACGATCGGGGACCCGAATCCGGCCCCTTGGCAGCCGTCGTACCTTCCACCGTCAGTACCGATCCGGATCACCAGCTGCAGCGCCGCCTGCAGCAGGACAGCATCCTGGTGGGCGGCAAGACGGTTTACCTCAATCCCTTTCTCTACTGGCGCCGCTTCGACGCCAACACCGATCGCTGGCTGCGGGAGCCCGGCCAGCTCCCGGAGGAGCAGATCCAGGCCAATCGCCTCCGTTTCTATCCCGAGCTCGACTGGGATCTGCTGGATGACCAGGACCGCCCGATCAAGGATGGCGCGGTGGAGATGTTTCTCAAAACCCTGGATCTGATCAGCACCTTCAACCCTGACCTCACCGCCGGCCAGCTCCTGGAGGTGGAGCGCAAGATGGCCGTCACAAAAAAGAAAGCCTTCGAGCGCTGGGTGGAGAGGGCTTATCGACGGCGGGAAAAGTTGGTTCTGCGGGATCGCCGCCGCTTTGATCGGGAGCGTTGGTTCCGGAACTGGATGGAATGGCTGGCCCTGCCCTCCACCCGCTCCGCTCTGGTGCCCCTCAGTGGCCTGTTCGTGTTGGCGATGGCTGCGGGTTGGTGGTTGGGAAGTCACCACTTCTGCAAACCAACCGCGTCCCAACCACCTGTCGAGCTGCCTGCACCCTGATGTCCCACTTCCCGCTTCAGGGCGGGCCAGACTGGGAGAAACCCTCTGCCGTGCGTTGCGCCAATGGCTGCCGATCCCTTTGACGCTCTCCGTCTCACCCTGATGCAGGACGTTCTGCCAGTTGGCCTTGCGGTGGCCGACCGGGTGCGTAAGGGGGGGGCGAAGGAGGTGTTGGCGGCTTTCGATGGGAGCAACCCTGACCCCCTTGGACGTCTGCGGGAAGAAGGGGAGCCTGCGGCCCGATCCGTGCGTGACAATCTGGACCGTGTCCAGCCGGGTCTGGGCAACCCCGTGGTGAAGGTGGAGGTGAGGGATGTGCCCACGGAAGGGCCCATCCCGACTCAGACCACGACAACGGTGGACGTCCCTCGGGAGGAGGCCCCCCAGGAGTTGCAGGAGGCACTCACGAGAATCTCCACCCGGTTGAGCCTTCTTGAGCGTTGCCTGGAGGCGCCCTAGGCCGTGTCCATGCGCCTCGTTGCCCAACAGGGGGTCACGCGCCGTACGGGTTTGGCCCACCAGGCCTTCTGGCTCATGCTGCTGATGCTTCTTCTAGGAGGAGCCATGGTGGCCCGCCTGGCCTGGCTTCAGCTGCTTCACGGTTCCGAATTCAAGGTGATGGCCGATGAAAACCGGATTCGCCTCATTCCCCGCCATCCCATCCGCGGCCGGTTACTGGATCGGCAGGGCCGGGTGTTGGCCACCAACAGGCTCACCTACACCCTGGCGGTGCAACCGCGCTTCGTCAAAAAGGGCCAGTGGCCTGATCTGAGGGATCGGCTGGCCGAGCTGCTGGCGCTCCCCCCGGAGACCCTGGAGGCCCGCTACAGAAAGGGCCTCCAGGCGGAAGACTTTCAGATCGATCTGGCTGGTCCCCTGACCCCAGCCCAGGTGCTCCGGTTCCGGGAGCAGGCGGGGGTGCTGTATGGGGCCGAGGTGGTGGTCAATGTGCTGCGCCATTACCCCCACGGCTCCCTCGGGGCCCATGTGATGGGCACCACCACCAGCATCACGGAGGAGGAATACGCCCGCCTCCAGCCCCAGGGCTACCGGATCAACGACCGGATCGGGCGCAGTGGCATGGAACGGGCCTACGAAACCACCCTCCGTGGCGAGTGGGGGGGGCAGCAGCTGGAGATCAATGCCGCCGGTCAGGTGCAGCGTGTGCTGGGCGACAAGCCTGCGCGGCCGGGCAAGGACATCAAGCTGACCCTGGATCTGGATCTGCAGAAAACCGCCGAACGGGTTCTCGGCACCGTGGCCAAGGGAGCGATTGTGGCGATGGACCCCCGCACCGGGGCCATCCGCGCCCTGGCCAGCCGACCCACCTTCGATCCCAACGTCTTTGCCGATGGCCCCACCCTGAGCCAGTGGAATGACCTGAACCGTCCGGAGGCGCCCATGCTCAATCGGGCGTTTCAGGGATTCCCCCCCGCCAGCACGTTCAAGATCGTCACCACCATCGCCGCCCTGGAATCGGGCAAATACACCGAACGCTCCACCGTGCCCACCATGGGCACGTTCTGCTACTACGGCCAGTGTTACGCCGACCATGGCTCCTTCGGCAGCATCGGCTTCCCCAAGGCGCTTGCTGTGAGCAGCAATAGCTTCTACTACCAGGTGGGTCTGAAGGTGGGCCCGGAGGAACTCTTCAAGGCCGCCCGCCGCATGGGCTATGGCGCCCTCACGGGGATCGAGATCCGCGATGAGGAAACCCCTGGCCTCCTCGGGGATCGGACCTGGAAACAGAAGGTGCTGGATGAGCCCTGGACGCCTGTGGACACCATCACCTCCGCCATCGGCCAGGGAGCCGTGACGGTGACCCCGCTGCAGATGGCTCGCCTCTACGCGGCTGTGGCCAATGGGGGCTGGCTGGTCACGCCCCATCTCGTGGAACAGCCCACTGCCCGTACCTGGATCGGCTTGCGTCCCGAAACCCTTCGTTCCGTGAGAAAGGGCCTGCGGGATGTGGTGACCGAGGGGACGGCAACGATCCTCAATGATCCCAATCTTCCCCCCGTTGCTGGGAAGACGGGCACGGCCGAGGATCCGCCAAGGCCGGACCACGCCTGGTTCGGCGGCTACGCCCCAGCCGATCAGCCCGATCTGGTGATCATCGCCTTCGGCGAAAACAGCGGCGGGTATGGCGGCACAGTGGCCGCTCCCATGGTGAAGGCCCTCCTGACCACCTGGTTTCAGGGGCAGCGGCCAGTGCAGCCCAGCCCCCCATCCACCCCGGCTCCCTGATCCCTCTCAGGCCGGAAGGGCCATTTTGCTGGGATGCACCACCTGGGCGTAGTACTGCCTGAGCTGGTTGGTGGCGCTGGCCCAGCCCCAGCGCTCGGCTTCCTCCCGAGCCGCCCGCCGCAGGGTCAGGCGGGTCTCCGGGTCGCCCAGCAGGATCTCCACGGCGCTCACCAGCGACGCGGGTTGGTCGGGATCGTAAAGGCAGCCGTTCTCCCCATGGCTCACGATGTCTGGAATCCCGCCCCGGTTGGCTCCCACCACAGGACAGCCGGCCGCCATGGCTTCGAGGAGCACCAGCCCGAGGGTTTCCGTGGAGGAGGGAAAGAGGAAAGCATCCCCGCTGGCGTAGGCGGAGGCCAGATCCTGTCCCGCCAGATAGCCCACAAAGGTGGTGGCTGTGCCCTCGAAGAGTCGCTCCAACTGGGGGCGGTAGGGACCGTCGCCCACGAGGGCCAGACGGGTCTGGGGGAGCGCATCCAGCACGGGGCGGATGCGCTCGATCTGCTTCTCGGCCGAGAGGCGCCCGATGTAGAGGAGGAGATTGCCCGTATCGGTGTGCTGTCCATGGAGCCGGGCCCGCATGGCGTCCGAACGGCAGGAGGGCTTGAAGAGTTCTGTGTCCACTCCCCGCTGCCAGAGCGCAGTGTGCTGAATCCCCTTGGCGGCGAGTTCCGCCACCATGGCTGTGGACGTGCACAGGTTGAGCTGGGCCTGGTTGTGGGCGGTTTTGAGAAGTTCCCAGAGCAGCGGCTCCAGCATGCCCATGCCGTAGTGCTCCAGGTATTTCGGCAGGTGGGTGTGGTAGCTGGCCACCAGGGGCAGGCCTCGGGATCGGGCCAGCCAGATGCCACCCAGCCCGAGCACGGCCGGATTCACCACATGCACGAGATCCGGAGCAAACCGGTCGAGGGCATCGGAAACGGCAGGCCTGGGCAGGGCCAGCTTGAGCTCGGGGTAGAGGGGCAGCGGCATGGCCGGTACTCCCACCACCCTGGCCCCCATGAACTCCTCCGGTGCGCCTTCGGGGCAGAAAATCAGCACCTCATCTCCTCCCGCCACCAGGTGTTCCACCGTTTTGGTGAGCCGGGTGACGATCCCATCCACCTTGGGGAGGAAGGTCTCCGTGAAAAAGACGATCTTCACAGAAGGGCCTGTCAGGCTGGCGATCCGATGGCTGCAGCCTGACGGCGCGTCCAAGCGGAGAGGCAGGGGATGCGGGAGCGATCGCAGCGATCGGCCCAGCGCCGCGCCACATCCACCACCTCCGTGAGCAGTCCGTCGTCGAGGGTGGTGGGTTTGAGGCCCAGTTCAATGAAGCAGCGGTTATCCACGATCAGGTCGTTTTCGATGGCTTCATTGCGTGGATTGGAGAGATAACTCACCTCCGCTCCGGTGAGGGCAGCCACCTTTTCGGCGAGGTCGGCCACGCGATGGCTTTCGGTCATCTGGTTGAAGATCTTCACCCGCTCGCCATGGCTGGGCGGGTGCTCCAAGGCCAGTTGCACACAGCGGACAGAGTCGCGGATGTGAATGAAGGCCCGGGTCTGCCCGCCTGTTCCGTGCACGGTGAGGGGGTAGCCGATGGCGGCCTGCATGAGGAAACGATTCAACACCGTTCCATAGTCGCCGTCGTAATCAAATCGGTTGGTGAGACGGGGATCTTTTTCTGTCAGGGCGGTGTTGGTTCCCCAGACGATGCCCTGGTGGAGATCTGTGATGCGGATGCTGTCGTTCTTGTTGTAATAAAAGAACAGCAATTGGTCGAGCGTCTTGGTCATGTGATAGACGCTGCCCGGGTTGGCTGGGTGCAGGATCTTCTCGGTGAAGCGACTTCCATCCGGCTGGGGGACCTCCACCGTGAGGTAGCCCTCGGGAATGGTGGCTCCGCGATGGGATCCGTAGCCATAGACCCCCATCGTCCCCAGGTGAACGATGTGGATGTCCTGTCCGCTCTCCACGATGGCCGCCAGCAGATTGTGCGTGCCATTCACGTTGTTATCCACGGTGTAGCGCTTCGTGGCACTGGATTTCATGGAGTAGGGCGCGGCCCGTTGCTCGGCGAAGTGCACGACAGCTTCGGGCCGCTCCTGGCGCAGCAGCTCCAGCAACGACTCATAGCTCTTTGCGATATCCAGATGGGCGAACCGAATCGGCCGCCCTCCCACCTGTTCCCAGGCCGTCAGCCTCTCCCGGATGCCAGCGATCGGAGTCAACGACTCCACGCCGAGATCAATGTCAATCTTGCGACGGCTGAGGTTGTCCACGATGACCACGTCGTGGCCCACATCGGCCAGATTCACCGCGCAGGGCCAGCCGCAGAAACCGTCGCCGCCGAGAACAAGGACCTTCACCTCGAGACTCCTGAATGCGCGGTTGCTTAACGCAGCAAACTACTACAGGCCTTCGGCGGTTCCAACGGGCTTCAGCTGATGCGGCTGGCCACTGCCATCATCACCAGTACCAGCACAGTGCCCCCGATCAGGAGGAGGCGATTGGAGCGGGGAGCCTCCCCTGGCTCCATGACCACCATGCGGGGCTCGTTGGCAAAGGCGTTGAGCTTGCCGCCATCTTCCTGGGTGACCTGCATGGGGGGAATGGTGAAATTTGGCAAACCCTATGGGGGGTCGCCTCTGCCGTCCGCAGCCCTGCACGGTTCGTCACAGTGGCAGGGTGCCGGGGGTGCGTTCTAGGTGCCCACCCGGCCGAGGGCCGGCGAACTCGGGCTGGCCTCCGGGCGCATGGGCAACCGGCCCGCCAGGTGCGCCATGCGCCCCGCACTGGTGGCCAGGGCCATGGCACGGGCCATGGCCGCCGGATTCCCCGCCAGGGCGATGGCACTGTTGACCAGGAGCGCGTCTGCACCCATTTCCATGGCTCCTGCGGCCTCGCTGGGAACGCCGATTCCGGCATCCACCACCACGGGAACACCGGCGTTCTCGATGATCAGGGCGATGTTGGCCGCGTTGCGAATGCCCTGGGCTGAGCCGATCGGGGATCCCAAGGGCATCACGGTGGCGCATCCCACCTCTTCCAGCCGTTTGGCCAGAAGGGGATCGGCATTGATGTAAGGCAGCACGGTGAAGCCCTCCCGCACCAGTTGCTCCGCCGCCTCCAGGGTGCCGAAGGGATCGGGGAGCAGGTGGCGTGAATCGGGGATCACCTCCAGCTTCACGAAGGTGTTGTCTTCCTGGCCAGCCAGCTTCGCCAGCTCCCGGCCCAGTCGGGCCACCCGAACGGCCTCCTCGGCGGTGGCACAGCCGGCCGTGTTCGGCAGCATCCAGATGCGCCTCCAATCAATCGCCTCCATGAGGCCCTGATGACCCTGGGCCTGGCTTTGCACGCGACGCACCGCCACCGTGACGATGGAGCACTGGCTGGCCTCCAGGCTGGCCTGCATGACCGCCAGGGAGGGGTACTTCCCAGTCCCCGTCATCAACCGGCTTCCAAAGCGACGTCCAGCGATCACCAGCTCATCCCCTGCGGCAGTGGCAGGATCGACGGGCAAGGGGCACATGGGGGGTTCTTTTCCCTGTCTGATCCCTCTAGTGTGCGATGGCAGCTGCTCAACCGCGATGCCCCTGCCGGTGGCCCTGGCTCCCTTTCTTCTGGCGGCCAGCCTTTCCCCTGCTGGCGGGGCATTTGTCCCCTTCACGCCTCCCAGCGACCCTTCAGCACCCTCTGGCGAGGCGGTCTCCACCGGGGTCGAGGCCTACGACCCCGTAGGCCGGGCCAAGCTCATCGCCGAACGGATTCCTCGCCACTGGAAAGGCACTTATCGCCCGTTCACGAGCCCCCAGCCCGTGCCGGCGACGCTGGTGCTAGTGCGGGTCACCCCCCTCGGCCAGATGGTGGATCTTCGCGGCCAGCTGACCCTGGCCGGGCTGAGCACGCCCGTACAGGGAAACATCAATGCCAAATCAAACCAGTTGGATCTCCTCATCCTCGGGACCAGCATGGGAGCGATGCTGGAGCCTGGCGGTGAGTTTCAGGGACAGCAGGGCCTGTCGCTCAGTGGCTGGCTTCCAGACCGGGCCATGGGGATGGGAGGACGGTTGCAACTCAATCCGGGGGCTCCCCCCCCATCCACTGAGGGTGTTGTGCGCGGACTCTGGTGATCAGGCTGCTGTATTGGAGGGGATTCCGGCCCGACGGTCTAACGATTTGAGTCGCTTCCGGGCCGTTTTGTTGTCTGGGTCCTGGGTCAGTACCTCTTGATAGGTCTGCCGGGATTCCTCCACCTTGCCCTGCTTTTCCAGGGCGAAGGCCAGATTGTTAAGCGCCACGGGATAGTCCGGTTTGGCCTTGATGGCCGAGCGGTAGTGGCGGATTGCAGCCGGATATTTGTTCTGGGCCGCCAAGGCGAAACCCATGGCGTTTTCCATGAGGGCCAGAGCCTCGGCCGGGGCCTGTTCCGCTTGAGATTGCTTCAGTGCGCTCTTGAGGGTGTCCGCGGCCTGGTCATACAACCGCTTGCGGAGTTGCACGGAAGCCAGTTCATACAGGCTGGCCGCATCAAGAGAGGAGCTGTCGGCCTTTCTGGTGCCGCCGAGGCGGGAGAGGGTGAGCTCATCAGCCCGGACGCGAAGGATTTGACGACCCACCGCCACGGCCGCGATGGCCAACAGTCCGATCAGGCCGAGGAGGTAGGCATCCGGCAGGATGTCAGGCATCGCTGGGGGGCCGCCGTCAGCGGATGGCGGTGGTCACCACGGTGGTGAAGGCGGAAGGGTCGGCGATGGCCAGCTGGGCCAGCATCTTGCGGTTCAGGCGGATGTCTGCCCTCTTCAGCCCACCGATCAGCCGGCTGTAGGTGGTTTGGTTCTGGCGGGCTGCGGCGTTGATCCGGGCGATCCAGAGGCGACGGAAGTCGCGCTTGCGGCGGCGCCGGTCGCGGTAAGAGTTGCAAAGGGCTTTCATGACCCGCTGATTAGCGGTCCGGAACAGGCTGCCGTTGCTGCCGCGGAAGCCGCGGGCCAGGCGAAGGATCTTGTTGCGGCGCTTTCGGGCGACGTTGCCTCTCTTGACGCGGGTCATGGATCAGGGGGAAGGGTGAGGGAGAAAGGGGTTGCCGTTCAGGCGTACGGCAGCATGAGGGCCACATTGTCGCTGTCCCGTTCATCCACCACGGCCATGGTGCCCAGGTAGCGCTTGCGCTTGGGGCTCTTGTGATCGAGGAGATGGTTGCGGAAGGCACGCCGGCGTACAAACTTGCCGCTGCCTGTGGCCCTAAACCGCTTAGCGGCTGCTTTGCGGGTTTTCAGCTTCGGCATCTGAGAGCACACGCACAGCTGTTCAGAGTACGACGCGACTTCACCCCCCACCAAATTTTCACCCATGTTCCGCCCAGCCCCTCTCCCTCACGGCGCTCCCCGTCCCCCGGCCCGTGGGCTGTGGTGGCAGCCCGTTCTGCTGGGTTCGCTCCTGTTGATGAACAGCGGTTGCCAGGCTTCCGATCAATCCCCCCTGCAGTGGCCCGTCGCCCCCCCTCCCGCCCTGCGATCGGAGGATCCCGTCCTCTGGGTGGCCTTGGCGGCCAGGCTCGGCCCCGCGACGCCAGGGGCCGGGCAGGCTGCGCCCCTGGTGCTACGCCCAGCCAGCGGACAGATCACCCTGCAGGATGGGGCCGGCCAGACCCTGACCGCCCCCGAGCTGATCCTCCACTGGGGTTGGACGCCCTTGCCCCAGCCCTTCTCGGTGCGCCGCCGGGTGCTGGGCCCCTTCGCCAGCTACGAGAGCGCGGAGGCGGCCGCCCGACCCTGGGCTGCTGCGGGTCACCAGCCGGTGATCGCCCGACCCGCCGACTGGGAGGTGTGGGCTCCTGCGGATGCCCCCGATCCACCTGGCCGTCCCGCGAAGCTGGTGGAGCGCACCGCGGGACGGCGGCTCCATCTGGAGCTCCGCCGTCCCCAGGGCACCCTGGTGGTGAAGGAACCGGTTCGCCTCAAGGCCCCAGGCGGGTTGCGCTGGGGGAAGGGTATCTATCGAGGACCCTTCCGCCTGCTTCCCGATGCGCACGGTGGCTGGAGTCTGCTGGAGGAGGTGCCCCTGGAGCGCTACCTCGAGGGCGTCGTGCCCCATGAGATTGGTGCCGGCTCTCCTCCGGCCGCCCTCGGGGCCCAGGCCGTGCTGGCCCGCACCTGGGCCGTTCGCAACGTGGGCCGCTATCGGGCGGATGGCTATCACCTCTGTGCCGATACCCAGTGCCAGGTGTATAGCGATCCCGGGTTGGCCAGCCCAGCGGTGCGCCAGGCCATCGCCGGAAGCCGCGGGCAGGTGTTGGCCCAGGGCGACCAACCCATCCATGCGGTGTATCACGCCAGCAACGGCGGCGTGGCGGCAGGGCTGGAGGAGGCCTGGAGCGTGGATCCCGTGCCCTATCTGCGCCCCTTTGCCGATGGCCTTCCCGCGTTTCAGGAGAGGACGCCCCTGCCCATCAGCGCGAAGGCGCTCCCAGCCCTGATCCGCAATGGAGAGGGGGCCTATGGCGCCGATCACCCGCTCTTCCGTTGGCAGCGCACCCTCACCTCGGCGGGGGTCAACACCGCGTTGGCGGCCAGGGGTCTCCGCGTGGGCACGCCACGCAGCCTCAAGGTGCTGGAGCGGGGAGCCAGTGGTCGGGTCGTGGCGCTGGAGATCGTGGGTTCCAAATCCAGCGTTGTGCTGCGCAGGGATGCCATCCGTCGCACCCTGCGCCAGCTCCCCAGCACCTTGTTCACCCTCTCCCATCCCCGCCCTGAAACCTGGGTGCTGCAGGGCGGTGGTTTTGGCCATGGGGCGGGTCTGTCCCAGGCTGGCGCCATCGATCTGGCCCGGAGGGGGTGGGCCATGGACACCATTCTCAAGCACTACTACCCAGGGGCCAGCCTCCAACCCCTGGAATCCTTGCCAATGGCCGTCAGTGGTGGGGGTTGAGGCCCCCAGCCACCCGGTGGAGGCGGTTTCCCGTGCCTAGAGCCGATTGGGGCCCCCTAAGATCGCCACAGTGTTTGGAAAGGGGATGGGCGGCGGGAGCGCAGACAATCGCCGCCGCAAGGCAGCCCTGTTGCTCCTGGCTTGTGTCGCTGCGGGAGCCCTTCCCCATGGTTTGAACCCCTGGGCCCGGCTGGTGCCGGGCCTGGGAATGGCCCTCATCCTGGGCGGTTCGGTGGCACGCACCCTGTTCTTCAGACCGCGGCCCTCCGATCCCCCGCTCCCGGACGGAAAGGCCGCCCAGGGGTCGCCCCCTTCCTTCCCTCTGGTGGATGTGGTGGTGGCAGCCCGCGACGAGGAAGCTGTTATCGGGACCCTGGTGGAGCGGGTGCTTCGGCTGCGTTGGCCGGCCGATGGTCTGCGGCTATGGGTGGTGGACGACGGCAGTGAAGACCGCACCCCCCAACGGCTGGCCGAACTTCAGGCACGGCACCCCCAGCTGCAAACCCTGCGTCGCAGTCGCGATTCCGGAGGGGGCAAATCGGGTGCTCTGAATGCGGTGCTGGGCAACCTGCAGGGACGGTGGATGCTGGTGCTGGATGCGGATGCCGACCTTCCTTCGGATTGGCTGGAGCGGGTGATTCCTGCTGCGGAGCGGGAAGGCTGGGCGGCCGTCCAGCTCCGGAAAGCGGAGGCCAACATGGCCCACAACTGGCTCACCCGTGCCCAGGCCATGGAGATGGCCTTCGATGCCTTCATTCAGGAGGCCCGGCTCGGTCGTGGCGGCGTGGCCGAGCTTCGCGGCAACGGACAGCTGTTGCGTCGGGATGCGGTTGAGAAGGCTGGGGGTTTCAATGAAGCCACCATCACGGACGATCTGGATCTGAGCTTCCGTTTCCTCCTGGCCGGGTTGCCGGTCGGGGTGATGTGGGACCCCCCCGTCAGTGAGGAGGCTGTGTCGAGCCTCCAGGCCCTCTGGCGCCAGCGGCAGCGCTGGGCCGAAGGTGGCCTGCAACGGTTTCTTGATTACTACCAGCAACTTCTTTCCGATCGGCTCACGGGATTTCAGAAATGGGATCTCGCGTCCTTTTTTGTTCTGCAATATGTGCTGCCCGTGATGGTCGTTTCCGACCTCCTTGCCGCCATGGCGACGAGGACGCTCCCCGGAATGTGGCCCTTCCCCTTTGTGGTCTTGGCCCTCTCAGGATTTTCGATCGCCGCTGGCTGCAATCGCGGCGGAGAGGGCCCGCCGATCCCAGCTGCCACGCCCGGGAACGTGCTGCTGGCCATGACTTACATGATGCACTGGTTCATCGTGATCCCCTGGGTCATGGTCAGAATGGCATTCCTGCCGAAAACATTGGTGTGGCAGAAAACGGTTCACAAGGGAGCCTCCCCTGTTGCCATGCCCGCCAGCTCCTACTCCGATTTCACGCCTTCCCAGCCATTGGATCTGGAGGACGATGTGGTTCCTTCTCCTGAAGGATGAGGCTGTCGGCGTCCTGAATCACCTGTCCGTTGAAAAAGTCGGCAAGCAAGCCCGTGGTCTCCTCCAGCAAGCGCTCGTCCGCCGTTGACTGTTGCTGCTTGACAGGCTGAATCTCCTGGCTCTGCGCCGGTGGCGCCGTTGTCTCTGCTGGGAGCTTTTCCTCCACAACCAGGGCCTGGGGCGTTGTGACAACCGGGGCTGCGGGCTCCTTGGGCTCCTGCACTGGAGCGGGCTCGGGCGGGCGCACGGGGGCAGGAGCAGGGGCTGGAGAAGGGGCGGGACGCTCCTGATCGCTGGGCTCCAGGGTGATCGTGCGGGCGCTGCCAAGGGTGGCCTCCATGGCTTTCTCCAGCAGGGGAAGCCTGCTCTGCACCATGCTGATCCAGTTGCTGGCCACCTGCACCACGGCCCGATGCCCATCCAGCCGTTTGAGATGGGCCTGTTGGGAGAGCAGCATGCGGGTGGAGGGAAGTTGGAGCCCCGCCAGGATCTGTTGCCACAGCTCCTCCAGAGTTTGTTGACCCATCCCGGATGGAACTGGCGGATCCACCGTGGGCGGAGCTTCGTCCTGCGGGGGAGGCGCGGGAGGTTCTGCCTTGGGGGCGGGGGCCGGCGCACGTCCTGGCGCCGGGCGATCCGACTTCTCCAGCGAGCCGCCGCCTCCACTGCTGCGCGGCGGGGCTGTCGTGGGCTCCGCCAGCAGCCCCAGAAGGATCACCTCCAGCCAGAGCCGGGGTTGCACGCTATGGCGCAACTGCTGCTCACTACCCTTCAGTCCGGCGTGCCATTGCAGCAAGCGCTGTTTGCTGATGCTTTTTGCCAGAGGCGGGAGGGCGGTTCTCAGGTGGGGCGACACGCTCGTCAGCTCAAGGCGTCCAGGCGCTTCCCCCGCCAGTAACAGATCCCTCAGCAGACCCACCACCCCCTGCAACACTGCGGTGGGTTCCCGCCCCCGCTCCAGCAGATGGCGGATGGAATCCACCACCGCCAGGGGATCTCCCCCGGCCATGGCTTCGGCCAGGGTGAGCAATTCCTCTTCTGGAACGGCTCCCAGCAAGTCCCAGACGGCCGCGGCTTCGATGGGGGGAGGCAGGAGGCTGAGCTGGTCGAGCAGGCTCTCCGCATCCCGCAGCCCTCCCTGGGCCCTCTGGGCCACCAGGTGAAGGGCCTCTGGAGTGATTGCGATCTGTTCCTCCTTTGCGATCCAACCGAGGTGGGTCTCCAGGGCGGCCAGGGGGATGCGCCGAAAATCAAAGCGCTGGCACCGGGAGAGGATGGTGGGGAGAACCCTCTGGGGATCGGTGGTGGCCAGCACGAACACCACCTGCGGTGGCGGTTCTTCCAGGGTCTTCAACAGGGCGTTGAAGGCTGCGGTGGAGAGCATGTGGCACTCGTCCACCACATACACCTTCCAGCGGGCCTGCACGGGAGCAAAGCGAGAGCGCTCGATCAGTTCCCGGATGTTGTCGACCCCGGTGTTGGAGGCCGCATCGATCTCAATGACGTCGAGGGCCGTGCTGGAGGCGATGGAGCGGCAGAGCTCGCAGCGGCCGCAGGGTTCGGGGGTGGGCCCCTCGCTGGCCAGGCAGTTGAGGGAGCGGGCCAGGATGCGCGCACTGGAGGTCTTCCCCGTTCCCCGAGGACCACTGAACAGGTAGGCAGGCGCAATGCGTCCGCTGCGCAGGGCATTGGCCAGGGTGGAGGCGATGGCTTCCTGCCCAACCAATTCATCGAGGCGCCTTGGGCGGTACTTGTGGTGTAGGGGTTGGTAGGCCTCGGTCATCACAGCATTGTCGCGTAGACCCCTGGCGGCCTGACCGATCCATCGACCGATGGTTGAATGGTCAAATGGCACTGATCAGACCATGAAGCCTGGATCAATATCTGTGATTATTCCCTGTTATAATTGCCAATCAACGATAGCTGAAACTCTCGCATCTGTTGCTGCTCAGACGTTGGTGCCGGAAGAGGTGATCCTTGTTGATGATGGCTCAACCGATCAAACCTGGGAGGTTTTGCATGCGCTCAAGGCTGGTGATTACCCTGAGGTCATTCTTCTTTCCCATCCCTACCGTCTCAACTATGGTTCTAGCATGGCTCGCTGTCTTGGTTTTCACCACGCTTCGGGAGAGTTCATCGCCTTTCTCGATGCGGATGATCTCTTTGCTCCCAGGAAGCTCGAACAACAGTTAGCAGCATTCAGGCATTATCCCGAGATCGTGATGTGTCATACCGCAGTGAAGGTGATCGGCGATCTCGATCAGGCTCATTTTTTTGAGGTTGCATTTTCCGGCAGCCCAGAAGTTCCCTACTGGTTGCGCAGTCAACAGGATTATCTGATCAGAAATCGAGTCTGTATCTCCTCCTCCATGGTACGTGCCGATGCGCTGAAACGGGTTCCTTTTTCTTTTGTCGGCAAGCAGGGCGTGGAAGATTGGCTGTGCTGGTCTTTGCTTGCCAGCCACGGTCCTTTCCTCTTTCTGCGTGAGCAGCTGACTTTGTATCGCGTCCACCCTGCCTCCATCACGTCCCGTCTCACGGGATCTTCCGCCAAGGTCAAGACCGTTGCTTTCATGTGGCAGACCAGGTTGCGCGGAATCTATGCGGGCCTTGAATATAAGCTGGCGCTATTGGCACGCTCTGATTCCTTCCGGCACAGTTTGAGAGTGGTGGGATCCATTCTTGAAGACCTGCGTCAGATTCTTATTGCATATCATTGGTATCCTGGCTCTCAACCCAATAGCGAGATCACCATCAAGGCCAACCTCTTTGGTCGGCTCTTTATTGGAGGTTCACGCGTCATCAGAGCCCTGCTGTACCGGCTTGGTTGCGTGCAGAATCGTTGATGCTGAGGCTTTCTTTCCTGGCGAGCATCCCCTCGATCCGCGCTTCCATTTCTTCCACTTCGCTCAGCTGATCAGCCAGCTTCTGAGCGGCAAGCCGGAGTCGCACGAACTGATCGCTGGGTTGTTCGCTGGTGCCCCAGCGCAGTTCGGCCTTCGCCAGTTCTTCCTCCAGACGGGCTTGCAGACCCTGGCGCAGCCCATCCAACTGCTCCAGGCTTTTGAGGGCAAGGTCCCTTCCTCTCTCCAGATGGCCCGGTTCCAAGGTGATGCCGTGCCGGAGCAGCATCCTGGCCCCCGTGAGTACGGCCGCTGGAATGAACTGACCGAAGGCCAGGGCCCCGAGGCTCCCGGTGTGGAGCCAGTCTTCCACTTGGTTGCTGCGATGGCGACCCGTTTTGCACCAGTGGGCAAAATGCTCGCAGTTGTTGAAGAGCAGATTGTAATTTTGTTCACCCAATCGTCCCCGGGCACGCTGTAGCGTCTCTTCCGTTGCTGAACATGCGCCAGCTGGATAATCCACTGTGGTGATTGTCAGACCCCGGCTGAATTCAGTCTGGGAACTGCGCAGGATTTCTCTTCCTTCCAGGTAGTGCGCCACCGTGCCATCTCCCAGGTCGATGCCATGGTGGTTGAACAGGCCATGTTGCCGGGGCACCTGCAGATGGTCAGCTGCGGCCAAGGGGGTTGGAAGAAGGCTCCATCAGCATCGCCCCCCTCCCTGGGGAGGAGAAGGGTGGGGCAGGTGGGGATTTCCGTTCAGGCGCTGGCCTGGTTGCTGTGATCCGTTCGCCCATTCGCGCTGGGGATGGGCAACACGTTGGATCGGCTGCGTTGTTCCACCAGATCCCGGGTCACCGTAAAGGTCTTGATGTCCCTCTGGGAGGGGAGGTCGTACATCACCTCCAGCATCAATTCCTCCACGATGCCCCTCAGGGCACGAGCTCCGGTTTTGCGCCGATGGGCTTCAGCGGCAATGGCTTCCACCGCCCCCGGCTCGAAATCCAATCGCACATTGTCCATGCTCAGCAGGGTCTGGAACTGCTTCACCAACGCATCCCGTGGCTCGGTGAGGATGGCTTCCAGGGCCGAGGTGTCGAGGGGCTCAAGCACGGCCGTCACCGGCAAACGGCCGATGAATTCCGGAATTAGGCCGTAGCGCACCAGGTCGTCGGGCTCAAGGTGCCGAAGCACCTCAGCCGCATGGCGATCCTTGCTGGATTTGGGCCGACTCTGGCCATCGGCAGGCAGGAAACCAATGGCATTGCGACCCATTCGCTTCTGCACCACGTCTTCCAGTCCCACAAAGGCACCCCCACAGATGAAGAGGATCTGGCTGGTGTCGATCTGGATGCAATCCTGATACGGATGTTTGCGACCACCCTGGGGGGGCACGTTAGCCACAGTGCCCTCCAGCATTTTCAGGAGAGCCTGCTGCACCCCTTCGCCGGAAACGTCGCGGGTGATCGAAGGATTTTCACTCTTGCGGGCAATTTTGTCGATCTCGTCGATATAGATGATGCCCCGTTGCGCCAGATCCACATCGAGCTCGGCCTTCTGGAGCAGGCGGAGCAGGATGTTTTCCACGTCCTCCCCCACATAACCCGCTTCGGTGAGGGTGGTGGCATCCGCCACGGCAAAGGGCACATCCAGCAGTTCCGCCAGCGACTGGGCCAGCAGGGTTTTTCCACATCCTGTCGGACCGATCAGGAGGATGTTGGATTTATGCAGGCGGGTGGCACTGCGGTCCGTCTCCCCCTGCCCGTCTCCCTGCCAGGCCAGCCGTTTGTAATGGTTGTAGACCGCAACGGCCAGTACTTTCTTGGCCTCC
Organism: Cyanobacteriota bacterium; assembly: GCA_035286045.1. Classification (GTDB taxonomy): domain Bacteria; phylum Cyanobacteriota; class Cyanobacteriia; order PCC-6307; family Cyanobiaceae; genus Cyanobium. Next base: position 16,089 of record JAYKIG010000069.1, read on the forward strand.
TCCTGGCCTACCACCTGCTGATCGAGAAAGGTCTTGATCTGCTGGGGTTTGGGAATGGAGGCCAGGGTGGGGGCAGGCTTGGGTGCCTTCTTCTGGGGAGTTTTCCGACTGGCTTCGGCGGAGGGCCGACTGCTGTGCCCCTGACCCTCCACCAGCTCCTCATCCAGGATCTCGTTGCAGAGATCGATGCATTCATCGCAGATGTAAACCCCGGGCCCGGCAATCAGTTTGCGCACCTGATCCTGCGACTTGCCGCAGAAGGAGCACTTGAGGTGGGCGTCGAACTTTGCCATGTCCTTGGTCGGGGGGGGAGCGTACGGGGCGGCCCCGCTTTTAGGATGCCCTCAAGCGCCGGCAGGTCTGCGGTCCTTAAGGATCAAACCGGGCTGGGGGAGGGAATTCCCTCCACGACCCTATCTATCAATCCATATTCAACCGCTTCAGGCGGAGAAAGGAAATAGTCTCGGTCTGTATCTTCTGCAATTTTTTCCAAGGGTTGCCCCGTGTGCTCGGCCAGGAGGCTGTTAAGCGTTTCCTTGAGATACAGAATTTCCTTGGCCTGGATTTCGATGTCCACCGCCTGACCCTGGGCGCCACCCAGCGGCTGGTGGATCATGATTCTTGCGTTCGGAAGGGCCAGTCTTTTGCCCTTGCTTCCCCCTGAGAGCAGAAATGCGCCCATGCTGGCGGCCAGGCCATAGCAAATCGTGACCACGTCAGGGCTGACCTGTTGCATGGTGTCGTAGATCGCCAGCCCGGCTGTGACGGAGCCACCCGGGGAGTTGATGTAGATCTGAATATCCTTTTCTGGATCTTCCGCTTCTAAAAACAGCAGCTGGGCGACCAGGGAATCGGCCACCTGGTCATCGATCCCCGTCCCCAGGAAGATGATCCGCTCCCGCAGGAGGCGGGAGTAGATATCAAAGGCCCGGTCCCCCCGACCGGACTGCTCCACCACGGTGGGCAGCACACCGGGGGACGCTTCCGGGCCCAACCTGGCGGCCCAGGGTCGTGGTCCTTGCCAAAGGCTGTGCACGGGGTGAGGAAAAACCTGGGTCACACGCGGGGAGCTGGGGTGATAGGAACAGCCTGTTCAATCTATGGGCAGCGCGTTCTCCTCGGCCTGGGGGGTGGCCGTCTTCTCCTCTGCCTGGGGGGCCTCGGTTTTTCTGGCTTTCTTCACCTTCCCTGGTTTCTCAGCTGCCGCCCCTTTTTCCGTGGCCGGGGCGCTTTCGCTGAGGGTGGCGTGGGTCTCCAACCAGTCGAGGAGCTTCTCCTGGAGGAGGTCGTCCGCCACGGCCTGGCGCAGCCGCTCCTCATCCAGGTTGGGCTGGTTGCTCAGTTCCCGCCGCACCTCCGTCACCCGGGTGGCCACCTCAGCGGCAGGCACTTCGATGTTTTCCGCAACGGCCAGGGCCCGCAGCGCCAGGCTGCGTCGCAGGCGTTTTTCCGCCTCCGGCCTGGAGGTGTCCATCAGGGACCGCACCACATCGGCGGTGAAAACCTTCTTCACATCCATTCCCTGCTGGGCGATCTGGCTGGCGGTCTGCTCCACCAGGTTGCGCATTTCCTGCTGAATGAGGGTTTCCGGCAGTTCCACCTCCAATTGCTCCACCAGCGCTTCCAGGAGCGCATCCTGGCGATTGGCCTTGTGCCGCCTATCCGCATCCTGTTTCAGGCGTTCCTCCAGATCGGCCCTGAGCTCCTCCAGGGAGCCCTTGTCGCTGGCCTGCTGGGCGAAGGCATCATCGAGTTCGGGCAATTCCCTGGTCTTGAGGTCGAGCAGGGTGATGGTGAAGGTGGCCGGCCGTCCTGCAGCTTCTTCCTGGGGGTAAGACTCCGGGAATGTGCAGCTGACTTCGCGGCTGGCCCCTATGTCCAGCCCCACGATCCCCTCCACGAAGCCGGGAATCATGCGGCCCTCGTCCATCTCCACATCCATTCCTTCGCTGCTGCCGCCCTCGATCGCTTCGCCGCTGTCGGCAAACACCCCGGTGAAACGGATCCTGGCCACGTCCTCCATGGCCGCCGGACGTCCTTCCACGGGCACCAGGGTGGCCAACTGACGGCGGGACTGCTCCAGAAGTTCGTCCACTCGGGCGGGATCGAAGACCACCGAGGCGGCTTCCGCCTTCAACCCCTTAGTGGTCCTGAGGGTGGGAGTGGGTTCCACATCCATCTCGAGGGTGAGCACCAACTCGGACCCTGGGGAAAAGCGATCCAGCACCGCTTCAAATCCCTCCTGGAGTTCCGGTTGGCTCAGCGCCTCGATCCGTTCCTGCTCCAGGGCATCCCGCCACACGCTCTCCACCAGCTCTTCCAGGGCCGTGGCCCGGACTCTCAAGGGCCCCAGCTGCTGGAGCAGAACCGAGCGGGGCACCTTCCCTTTGCGAAAGCCAGGTAGCTTCACGCTGCGACTGAGCTTCTCCAGAGCGGCGTCATAGCTGGCCTGGCTGCGTCCACCAGGAATGGCAACCTCCACGGCCAAGCGACTTCCTGGGCGTGGCTGGGTGCTCACTTTCAGGCTGGAGGCCTGGCCGGTGGAGGGGCTGGCGGCTGGGGTCATGGACAGGTCCGAACGGCTGGCAATCTTTCATCCTAGAAAGTGGCCTTGGGCCGCCTTGCCCGCGTATTGTTTGCAGGACGGTCAAGTCGTCTCGATATACCCCCCTTCGAAGTCCATCCTCTGGTTTGTGCCGGTCCCCTGATCAGGTCCGGTCTGCCTTCCCTAGCCGCTCCTGATCTCCCCCACGCCCCCAGGCCTACCCCCCCGTCCGCCCCTCGGTGACCACCCTCTCCAGTTCCGGTTCCCCATCGCCATCTGCCAGTTCCCCAGTGGGAGGTCTGCCGTCCCGGCCTCTTCGGATCGGCATTCTTGGAGCGACGGGTGCGGTGGGCGAGGAGTTCCTGACTCTTTTGCGGGAGCGCCAATGGCCCCTGGAGGAGCTCCGACTGCTGGCCTCCCCTCGCTCCGCGGGTCAGCAGGTGGTGTGGGGCGAGGAACGCCTCACGGTGAAGGCCGTCGGGCCTGAGAGTTTTCAGGGGTTGGATCTGTTGCTGGCCTCCGCGGGGGGGGGCGTGTCCAGGGAATGGGCTCCCCAGGCCGTGGCCAGCGGGGCCGTGGTGATCGATAACTCCAGTGCCTTCCGTATGGACCCCTCGGTGCCCCTGGTGGTGCCGGAGGTGAATCCCGGCGCGGCCTTTGCCCACCAAGGGATCATTGCCAACCCCAACTGCACCACCATCCTGTTGTGCCTGGTGCTCGCTCCGCTGGAGGCCCGCTCTCGCATCCGGCGCGTGGTGGTGAGCACCTACCAGTCGGCTAGCGGAGCCGGCGCACGGGCCATGGAGGAGTTGCGGCAACTCACGCGCACCATGCTGGAGGGAGGGGTTCCCCAGAGTGAGGTGCTCCCTTTTCCCCTCGCCTTCAACCTTTTTCTCCACAACTCGCCCCTTCAGGCGAATGGCTATTGCGAGGAAGAGCTCAAGATGCTCAACGAAACGCGAAAGATCATGGCCCGTCCCGATCTGCAGCTGAGTGCCACCTGCGTGCGGGTGCCCGTTCTTCGCGCCCACTCGGAGGCGGTGAACATCGAGTTTGAGGCGCCCCTGTCCGCGGAGGACGCCCGGGGCTTGCTGGCAGAGGCTCCGGGTGTTGTCCTCATCGAGGACCACGCTGCCAATCGCTTTCCCATGCCCATGGATGTGACAGGCCAGGACCCTGTGGCCGTCGGCCGGATTCGCCAGGATCTGAGCCATCCCCAGGCTCTGGAACTCTGGCTGTGCGGGGATCAGATTCGCAAGGGGGCCGCTCTCAATGCGATTCAGATCGCTGAGCTGCTGATGGGAGCCGATGGAGGTGAGCCTTGAGCGCCCACCCCATTGAGCGCTCTCCCAGGTTCGGTCGGGTGCTCACGGCCATGGTCACGCCCTTTACGCCGCATGGAGCCCTGGATCTTCCCCTGGCTGAGCGTCTGGCCGATCACCTCGTGCGCCATGGTTCCGACGGCCTTGTCGTCTGCGGCACCACGGGCGAATCTCCCACCCTCAGCTGGGAGGAGCAACACTCCCTGTTCTCTGCCGTGAAGGGTGCCGTGGGTGCCCGGTCGGTGGTGCTCGCAGGCAGTGGGAGCAACTGCACGGCGGAGGCGGTGGAGGCCACCTCCAAAGCGGCAGCCCTCGGTGCTGACGGTGCCCTGGTGGTGGTGCCTTACTACAACAAACCTCCCCAGGACGGCCTGGAAGCCCATTTCCGGGCTGTGGCTCAGGCGGCTCCTGAGCTCCCCCTGATGCTCTACAACATCCCTGCCCGCACCGGTTGCCATCTCACGCCGGAAACCGTGGAGCGACTGTCGGATTGCCCGAATGTGGTGGCCTTCAAGGCCGCCAGCGGCACCACGGAAGAAGTGCAGCAGCTGCGAGGGCTCTGCGGTGACCGGCTGGCGATTTACAGCGGCGATGATTCCCTCACCCTGCCCATGTTGTCCGTGGGGGCCGTCGGGGTGGTGAGCGTGGCCAGCCACCTGGCTGGTGAAACCATTCAGGCCATGGTCCAGGCCTTCATGGCGGGACACAACGGAGAGGCCTTGGCCCTTCACGAGAAGCTTCTGCCCCTGTTCAAGGGCCTGTTCTGCACCACCAATCCCATTCCTGTCAAAGCGGCGCTCGAGCTTTCCGGTTGGGCTGTGGGTGCCCCGCGCCTGCCCCTGTTGCCAGCCGATAGCCACGTTCGCGAACGACTCTCCTCCATCCTTGCTGCCCTGCGTCCCACCTGACGCCAAGGCTTCGTCCAGACCAAGACCGTGTTTTTTATTCCTTTATTTCATGACAAGTTCTCACGGAAATTCGACTAAATCCATCGCATCTTCTTCTGCCAAGCAGCCTGCTCTCCGCGTGATTCCCCTGGGGGGATTGCATGAGATCGGCAAGAATACCTGTGTTTTTGAATACGGTGACGACCTGATGCTGGTGGACGCCGGTCTGGCGTTCCCGAGCGATGGAATGCATGGTGTTAATGTGGTTCTTCCCGATACCAGTTATCTCCGCGAAAACCACAAGCGTATTCGCGGCATGATTGTTACCCACGGCCACGAAGATCATATTGGTGGTATTCCCTATCACCTCAAGAACTTCAACATTCCTGTTATTTACGGTCCCAGGCTGGCCCTCTCCATGCTGACGGGAAAGATGGAGGAGGCCGGGGTGACCGATCGCACCACCCTGCAGACCGTAAGCCCCAGGGATGTGGTGCATGTGGGTCAGCACTTCAAAGTGGAATTCATCCGCAACACCCATTCCATTGCTGACAGCTTCACGCTGGCGATTACCACCCCCGTAGGTGTGGTGGTGTTTACGGGTGATTTCAAATTTGACCACACACCTGTGGATGGGGAGGTTTTTGATGTGCAGCGACTTGCCCACTATGGGGAGCAGGGTGTTCTTTGCCTCTTCAGCGATTCCACCAATGCTGAATTGCCGGGTTTCACCCCCCCCGAGCGGGCTGTTTTTCCGAACCTGGATCGCCATTTTGCCAAGGCCGAAGGGCGGGTGATCGTCACCACCTTTGCCAGCTCAGTCCACCGGGTTTCCATGGTTCTCGAGCTGGCCATGAAGCACGGACGCAAGGTGGGCTTGTTGGGCCGTTCCATGCTCAACGTGATCGCGAAGGCTCGCGAGCTGGGTTATATGCGCTGTCCCGATGAATTGTTTGTGCCCATTAAGCAAATTCGAGACCTGCCCGATCGGGAGGTGGTGCTGCTGATGACCGGCAGTCAGGGGGAACCCCTGGCTGCCTTGAGCCGCATCTCCCGCGGCGAACATCCCCAGGTGCAGGTGAAATCCAGCGACACCATCATTTTCTCGGCCAGCCCCATTCCGGGGAACACCATCTCTGTGGTCAACACGATTGATCGTCTGATGATGTTGGGCGCCAAGGTGGTCTACGGCAAAGGGGAGGGCATTCACGTGTCAGGCCATGGCAGCCAGGAAGATCAGAAACTCATGTTGGCCCTGACACGCCCCAAATTCTTTGTTCCTGTCCATGGGGAACATCGCATGCTGGTTTGTCATTCCAAGACGGCCCAATCGATGGGTGTGGCTGGGGACAACATCCTCATCATCGACAACGGTGATGTGGTGGAACTCACCCCCGAGTCCATTCGGCGGGGTGAGGCGGTCAAGGCGGGCATCGAGCTGCTCGACGCCTCCCGCAACGGCATCGTCGATGCCCGGGTGCTCAAGGAGCGTCAGCAGTTGGCGGAGGATGGGGTGATCACCCTTCTGGCGGTCATCAGCGCCGATGGGGTCATGGCCGCTCCGCCCCGGGTCAACCTTCGCGGGGTGGTCACCACCGCCGACCCACGCAAGCTCTCCATCTGGGCCGAACGGGAAATCCGCTGGGTGCTCGAGAACCGTTGGAGCCAGCTTTCGCGCAACACTGGAGGCAAGACTCCTGACGTGGATTGGGTGGGAGTGCAACGGGAAGTGGAGGTGGGTCTTCAGCGCCGACTGCGCCGGGAGCTTCAGGTGGATCCCCTGATCATCTGCCTGGTGCAACCCGCTCCAGCGGGGAGCCCTGCCTATAAGGGACAGTCGGAAGCAGAGCCAGACAACCGCCCTGTGCCGAGAGGGCGACAAGGCGGTCGCGACCGGGATCGTGATCGCAGTCGGGATGGAGCTCCCGAGGCCCGTCCCCGTCCAGAGCCCGTGGCAGCGGTCAGCAAGCCCAACCCCCAGCCGGAAGAGCCCGAGCTGGAAGCGGGCCGCACCCGTCGCCGCCGCTCCGCCGCCCTGGCGGGCTGAGCGCCTAGCCCAGCACCACCAGCAGCAGGCCCGTGCGCAGGTCCCCATCGTCCTCTGGCGCCCCATCTACGGCGCTTGGGGGGGCTGGGGCCAGCTCCTCTCTGATCGGAAGGTCCACCTCTTCCGCCAGGGAGGGTGTGGATTGATGGAGCTCGATCAGTTCCGGTTCCTCCACCACATCGGCCCTCATGGTTTCGCCAATGGTCTGCTCCACCCAGGGCAACTCCCCCACCACCCTCCCCTCAGGCTCGCCGAGCCCCTGACTTGGGCCTGCCGATGGCTCCAGGAGCCAGGGCATCACGGGGAGGCCCTGGTCCGGCCCCGCCCCCCCCCCACCGGCGCCAAAGGGATCCGCCGCGATCCCCAGCCTGTTGAGCGGTTCGGGTGGCAGGTCCTGGGCCAGCTCCGCCATAGGATCGCTCTCCGGTGAGACCGTGGGACGGGGCTGCAGGGGCATCTGGGAGGCCGGAGAACGGGTCCTGGAGGGCTCTGGCCAGGCTTTGTCCTCCTCGTCGCCCTTCTCTGTATCCGGTAGGAAAAGAACAGGAACCGAGGGAGCTTCCTCGCTGGCATCCTCCCCCTCCTCCTCAATGGCGAGGGTGGAGGGGAGGGGCTGATGACAAAGATCAAGGCCGTCTTCCGCCATCTGGCGGAGGGTCGGCTCCGCATCGCTGCGGCGCACCACCTCGTAGAGGTCTTCGGCCGCATCCCGATCGCCATAGCCATGGAGAAGGGTGTGGGCCATCAGGAGCTGCATCCGATGGCGCAGCGCCTCGACCTCCGGATCTTCACCCGCGTCCAGGAGCTCCCGCAGCAGAACGGTTCCGTTCTCCATCACCGCGGCCCATCGGCCCTGGCAATAAGCGTTCTCGATCCCCTCGTAGCGCTGTTGCCAATCGCTGGTTTCAACCAGGTCTGCCATCGTCTGTGGGTGGGAAGAGAAGCAGGCTGCCGCCCTCCCAGCGGAGGTGCCAACCTTCCGCCAGATCATGCCGCCCCGGCCCCTGATCCAGCGGAAGCCGAGCCAGCAGCCGCTCCAGGATGCGGGCCTCTAGTGGGCTGCCCCAGTGGAGGCGGAGCCACTGCTGCACCAGGAGCCGTTGGTTCGCCGGCTGCAGAGCAGCCAGGGAGCGACGGTTCAACGCCGTGAGGGCTCCCTTCTGATCCGGTGCCACCACGAGCGATCCCAGGGCCATCGCGAGGACTTCCCCCGCCTGTTCTTCCTCCTGTGCCAACCGTTCGGCGAGGGCCGCCATGCGGGTGGTGGCTCCCGGGTGGAGCTCTTCCAGCACGGGCAACACCGAGGCCCGCACCCGATTGCGGCTGAAGCGGCTCTCGGTGTTGCTGGGATCGATCCAGAGGGGCAAGGCCATCTCCTGACAGATCCGGGCTGTGTCATTCCGCGTGAAGCTCAGGAGCGGACGCACCAGTTGGATGCCGTTGGCCAGGGGGCGACGGGCCCGCAGAGCCCCCAGACCGCGCCGATGGCTGCCGCGGGCCAGGTTCAGGAGGAGGGTCTCGGCCCGATCTGTGGCGGTGTGGGCTGTCAGCACATGGCTGCAACCGAGAGCTTCAGCGTGCTCCTGCAGGCACCTGTAGCGCCATTCCCGGGCTGCTGCTTCCGTGGCAGGAGGAGGGTCCGCCCGTTGGCCATGCAGCGGGAGCTGCTGGCGTTCTGCCCAGGCCTGGAGGCCCTGGGCCTGGTCTGTAGCTTCCGAATGCCAGCCATGGTTTCCATGCCAGAGGTTCAGATGCCAGCCATGGAGCGCCTGCAGGTCCCTCAGCAGCCCAAGGAGGGCCATGGAATCCTGCCCCCCGGAGAGGGCCAGGAGCAGCCTGGCGCCCTTGGGCAGGAGGGGGGGCTGGCGCAGCAGGTGCCGGTGGAGCCGGTCCTGGTCCGGCCCCCAGCGCCGCCCTGGCGGCGAGGCATCGGATGGGAGAATCGTGGTCACAACCTTGCGTGCCTGCAGATGTCGCGTCACACCAGCCTGCCGGTCTCCCTGCAGGAGGCCCTTGGTCAGCGTCGGCTGCTCAAAGTGATCGCTGGCCTCACCAATCGCGATCCATCCTCCGTGGAGAGGATCGCCAGGGCTGCTGCGGCAGGCGGGGCCGACCTTCTTGATCTGGCCTGTGATCCGGTGCTGGTGCGTCGGATCCAGGGGCTGGTTCCGGCGCTGCCGCTCTGCGTGTCTGCCGTCGACCCGGAACTGTTCCCCCCCGCGGTGGCTGCCGGAGCCACGATGGTGGAAATCGGCAATTTCGACGCCTTCTATGCCCAGGGCCTGCGCTTCGAGGCGGAGGAGGTTCTGCGTCTTGCCGAGCGCACCCGGGCCCTGCTTCCGGAGGTGGTGCTGTCGGTCACCGTTCCCCATGGGCTTCCCCTCGACCAACAGGAGCAGTTAGCCATTGCCCTGGCTCACGCGGGGGCGGACTGGATCCAGACCGAGGGGGGCACCAGCGCCCGCCCCGTGAGTGCGGGCGTTCTGGGCTTGATTGAAAAAGCAGCCCCCACTTTGGCTGCCGCCTTCGCCATCAGCCGCGCCCTGGCATCTGCCAAGGTGCCCGTGCCCGTTCTCTGTGCCTCGGGCCTGTCGGCCGTCACGGTGCCCATGGCCCTGGCCGCCGGTGCCTCCGGCGTGGGGGTCGGCTCCGCCGTGAATCGGCTCCGTGATGAGCTGGCCATGGTGGCTGTGGTGCGGAGCCTGAGGGAAGCCGCTTCCGGTCCCGTTGCTCCCTTGGAGCAGCATGCCTATGGTGTCGAGAGTTCCGTTTAGGTGGCATCCATGGTCGGTTCCCTCCTCTGGTTGCTCCAGTGGCCGATTCGAGCCGCCATCCTTCTCCTGATATCCAAGCTCCCCCTGGGCGTGGACATGGCCAACTTCCAGGTCGCCCTGCTCTCGGCAGGTGTGATCGGCCTGCTGGGCACGCTGTTGATGTGGCCCCTGCGGTTTGTCCTGGCCCCCCTCCGGCTGATCGCAACCCTGGGAGGGCTCATCCCCGTCGGATTCCTCTTCGATTGGCTGATCTCCATCGTTCTCTTTGGTCTGACCGCCTGGCTGATCCAGGGCTTCCGCCTTCGCAATGGCTTCACCAGTGCCGTGCTGGGTGCCCTGGTGTACAGCTTCATCAGCTTCTTCGTGCTCCGCGCCCTCGGGCTTGAGGTGCCCCTTACACGGGCCATGGCCCTGCTGTTCTCGAACACCCCTCTGGCCTGAACTCCCAACCGCCTTCAAGAAGCCCCCAGAATGGGGGTATGGCGTTTCAGCTCCAGGCTCCCTACACCCCTCAGGGGGATCAACCGACCGCCATCGACGCCCTCGTGAAGGGTGTCGATGGCGGTAAGCGTTACCAGACCCTCCTGGGGGCCACGGGAACGGGCAAGACCTTCACCATTGCCAATGTGATCGCTCAGACGGGACGACCGGCTCTGGTGCTGGCTCACAACAAGACCCTCGCGGCCCAGCTGTGCAACGAGTTGCGTGAATTCTTCCCGCGCAATGCAGTCGAATATTTCATCTCCTATTACGACTACTACCAGCCGGAGGCCTATGTGCCGGTGTCCGATACCTACATTGCCAAAACGGCCTCCATCAACGAAGAAATTGATATGTTGCGCCACTCGGCCACCCGCTCCTTGTTTGAGCGGCGTGATGTGATCGTGGTGGCCTCAATCAGCTGCATCTATGGCCTTGGCATTCCTTCCGAATATCTGAAGGCCGCCGTGAAATTTGAGGTGGGCGCCACGTTGAATCTGCGGGGCTCTCTGCGGGAGCTGGTGAATAATCAGTACTCTCGCAATGATCTGGAGATCAGCCGGGGCCGTTTTCGGGTGCGTGGTGATGTGCTGGAGATCGGCCCGGCTTACGAAGATCGCCTGGTGCGGGTGGAGATGTTCGGCGATGAGGTGGAGGCGATCCGTTATGTGGATCCCACCACTGGCGAAATTCTCCAGAGTCTCGAGACGATCAACATCTATCCCGCCAAGCATTTCGTCACCCCCAAGGAAAGGCTCCAGGCGGCCATCCAGGCGATTCGTCTGGAGCTTTCCGAGCGGTTGGCCGAGCTCCACAGCCAGGGCCGACTCCTGGAGGCCCAACGCCTGGAGCAGCGCACCACCTACGACCTGGAGATGCTGCAGCAGGTGGGGTATTGCAATGGCGTCGAGAACTACGCCCGCCACCTGGCAGGACGACCGGCGGGAACCCCCCCCGAGTGCCTGATCGACTACTTCCCCAAGGACTGGCTGCTTGTGGTCGATGAGAGCCATGTCACCTGCAGCCAGCTGCAGGCCATGTACAACGGCGACCAAAGCCGCAAGCAGGTGTTGATCGAACACGGCTTTCGCCTCCCCAGTGCCGCCGATAACCGGCCCTTGAAGGGAGAAGAGTTCTGGGAGAAGGCCCACCAGACGATCTTCGTCAGTGCGACCCCCGGCAACTGGGAACTGGGCCAGAGCGGCTGTGAGGTGGTGGAGCAGGTGATTCGCCCCACCGGGGTGCTTGATCCGATCGTGGAGGTGCGGCCCACCGAGGGCCAGGTGGATGATCTGCTCGCGGAGATTCGGGATCGGGCAGCCAAACAGGAGCGGGTGCTGGTGACCACCCTCACCAAACGGATGGCGGAGGACCTCACTGACTATCTCGCCGACCATGGGGTGCGGGTGCGCTATCTCCATTCCGAGATCCACTCCATTGAGCGGATTGAGATCATCCAGGACCTGCGCAACGGCGAGTACGACGTTCTCGTGGGGGTGAACCTGCTGCGGGAGGGCCTCGACCTGCCCGAGGTGTCCCTCGTGGCGATTCTCGATGCGGACAAGGAAGGTTTTCTGCGGGCCGAGCGCTCCCTGATCCAGACCATCGGCCGCGCCGCCCGCCACGTGGAGGGCGTGGCTCTGCTTTATGCCGATAATCTCACCGACAGCATGGAGAAGGCCATCTCGGAAACAGCGCGCCGACGCACCCTTCAGGAGGCCTACAACGTCAAGCACGGCATCACTCCCAGGCCAGCCGGCAAGCGTGCCGGAAATTCGATCCTGGCTTTTCTTGAAGTGTCGAGGCGGCTCAACGATGAGCAGCTCGAGGAGGCCACCGAGCAGGCCGAGCTCAACGCCGTGCCGCTGGATTCCCTTCCGGAGCTGATTCAGCAGCTGGAGGACAAAATGAAGGCCGCGGCGAAGAACCTGGAGTTTGAGGAAGCGGCCAACCTGCGGGATCGCATCAAGAACCTCCGCCAGAAACTGGTGGGGAAGGGTTGAGCCCTCAGATCGGCGCTTCGGTGCCCTCCACCTGGATCGTGGTCGCTCCTCCCAGGCCAAAAGCCGCATGCACCGCCTGCAGAGCCCGCACCCCATCGGCCTCGGCCACCACGCAGCTGGTGCGGATTTCACTGGTGGCGATCATTTCAATGTTGATCGCCCCATTGGAGAGGGCCCGGAACATGCGGGCGGCGGTGCCGGCGGTGGTGGCCATGCCTGCGCCCACGGCGCTCACCCGCGCAATGGCCGATCCCTCCTCAAAGCTGGCCCCTGGCCATTGCTTGAGCAGGGCGGTCAGGGCCACTTCAGCGGCAGGGCGGTCGCCCCGGCGCAGGATGAAGCTCATGTCCCGGCTGCTGGTGGCCTCCCCAGCCACGGTGGGTCGCTGCCGTTCGGATTGCACGATGGCATCCAGGCTGATGCCCGCATCCGCCAGGGACCGACAAATGGCGGCCGCCATGCCGGGCCGGTCAGGCACTCCCTTGACGGTCACTTGCACCTGATTCAGGTCCAGGGCCACCCCCCGCACGGCGGGAGCGGTGGGATCGGCAGGCAGGGGGCCCTGCCGCAACTGCATCTCCCCCAGCTCGAAGGCTTCCGCCGCGGCCCGAAGGGCCTTGCTGCCCTGGCTCCCCTCCACCACGCAACTCACCTTCACCTCGCTGGTGGCGATCAGGCGCAGGTTGATCCCGAGCCGGGCGAGGGTGTCAAAGAGCCGGGCCGCCACGCCCGGGCGACCCATGATTCCTGCACCGGAGATGCTGATCTTGGCCATCCCCCTCTCCGTGCTGAGCCTGGCCTCCTGGGCCCCCAGGGCATCCAGGAGCTGTTGACAGACCTCCCTGGCCCGCTCCAGCTCGCACTCGGCCACGGTGAAGGCGATGTCATTGCTGGCCCCTTCGTGACTGGATTGCACGATCAGATCCACGTTCATCCCTGCCTCCCCAAGGGCCTCAAAGAGCCGGGCTGCCACTCCTGGTAGGTCGGGAAGGCCCGAGAGCGCCAGCACGGCCTGGTCCCGTTCCAGGTCTGCTCCGTCGACGGGCTTGCCGAGTTCCAGCCCATCGCTTCCAACAGGCCTGCTCACCCCACTGGTGAGGATGGTGCCGGGATCCTCGCTCCAGCTGGAGCGCACCACCAGGGGGACACCGTAATTGCGGGCAATCTCCACCGCCCGCGGATGAAGAACGGCCGCCCCCAGGCTGGCCAGCTCCAGCATCTCGTCGCAGCTCACGCGGGGCATCAGCTGCGCATCGGGCACCTTACGGGGATCGGTGGTCAGCACTCCAGGAACATCGGTGTAAATCTCACAGGCCATGGCTCCCAGGGCCGCCGCCAGGGCGACGGCGGAGGTGTCCGAGCCCCCACGCCCCAGGGTGGTGATCTCCGGGATGCCGGAAGGGCCATGGCTGGTGCCCTGGAACCCGGCCACCACCACCACATGTCCCTCCTGCAGGTGTCTCCAGAGCCGTTCCGTCCGGATCTCCAGGATGCGGGCTTTCCCGTGGGCCGACTCGGTGATGATCCCCGCCTGGAGGCCCGTCATCGAGACCGCCGGCACGCCTAGCTGCTGCAGGGCCATCGCCAACAGGGCGATGGACACCTGTTCCCCAGTGGCCAGCAGCATGTCCATCTCGCGCGCTGGTGGTGCGGAGTGAAGGGCCCGGGCCAGGCTCGTGAGCTCATCGGTGGTGTGGCCCATGGCCGAAACCACCACCACGAGTTCGTGGCCGGCCTCCCGGCTCGCGGTGATGCGGCGGGCCACGGCCTGGATCCGTTCCACGTCGGCCACGGAGGTGCCTCCGAATTTCTGGACGAGGAGGGCCATCCGTGGGCGGCTGCGGGTGAACGCCAACTTATCGAGAAGGCCTACCCCGAGGCGTCCAGGGGCAGCAGCCAGGCGTCACGGAACGTTTCCGCGGGGTCGCCACCGCGCTTGAGGGCCGCCTCCGCTTCCAGGAGCTGGCGCAGCAGGTGCAGCAGATGCCCGGTGCTGCGGCCCCGCAATTGCTTGCGCAGCACGTAGATCCGCTTGGGGTTGCCGATGCCGGCGGCTTTGGCGATGGTCGCCACGTCCTGCTCCCCTTGGGCATCCAGTAGTGCCACCCAAAGCCACCCACGGATCTGGCTGGACAGGGAGGCGATGATCCGCAGCGCCGGCTCATTGGTCGCCAGAAGGGCATCCAGCAGGGCGATCGCTTCGGCGGGCCTGCCGGCCAGGAGGGCCTCCCCCACCGCCAGCGAGGTGCTGCTGCGACCTTCCACCAGCTGGGCCACGGCGTCTGCCGAGATCTGTTCCCCGCCATAGAGCCTCAGTTTTTCCAGCTCGCTGGCCAGCCGGGCGCTGTCGCTGCCGATGGCCATGGCCAGCCGCTCGGCCGCCTCCGGCTCCAGCTGGAGTCCCAGCTCCCTTGCCGTGCGATGCACCATCTCGAGCTGGCCCGCCCCGTCCCAGCTGGCGGGTAGCTGAAAGCTTTTCTCCTCGGCCACGGCCCGCAGGGCCTTGGTGGTGCGCAACCGGGCATCGGGTTTGCCGCTGCTGACCAGCACCAGGTGGGTCTGTTCGGGAATGGCCTGCAGGCTGGCCTCCAGGGCTTCTGCCAGGGCGGGCGGGCAGGCGCTGCAGAAGGGGCTGCGCTGCACCACGATCACCCGTCCTCCGGCGCCCAGGGGCGGAGTGCGGGCCTCCTCCAGGGAGCGGCGGGCCTGCTCCCCATCCTGTCCATCCAGCCGGCTCCCATTCATCGTTGCCCAGGTGGGATCGAGGGTGCGCTCCAGCAGCTCCTCCACGGCTCGGCTGCGGGCGGCCTCGTCGTCGCCCCAGTAGAGGTGGATGGGCATCAGTGCCAGCCTTGAACGATCTCGACCATCCGATCTTCTCCGAAAGCCTGCGTCGCATCCGCCTGTGGCTGGGCGACACGGGCTTGAGGGGCTATGAGCGGGATGTGCTGGAACGGCTGGTGCACAGCAGTGGGGATCCCAGCCTGGCTCCCGATCTTCGCTTCAGCCCCGGAGCCTGTGAACTGGGGGCCCTTGCCCTGGCTGCAGGAGCCCCGATCCTCACGGACACGGCCATGGCCGCGGCGGCGGTGAGCCCCATGGCCCGGCGCACCTTTGCCAATCCCGTTCACTCCGTGCTGGCCTGGGCCCCGGAGGTGGCCCCGGTGGGCGGAACCCGGGCCGCCGAGGGGATGGCCCGCGCCCTGGCCTTCCACCCTGGGGCGGTGGTGCTCATCGGCAGCGCCCCCACGGCATTGGAGCGGCTGCTCGCCCTCACCCCTGCTGGCGATAGGAACGGGCCGGCCCTCGTGATCGGCATGCCGGTGGGATTCGTGGGGGTGGCGGAGAGCAAGGGGCGGCTGGCGGCCAGCGGGCTGCCCCAGATCCGGCTGGAGGGCACCCGGGGTGGGGCTGCCCTCGTGGCCGCGGCCGCGAACGCCCTGTTGCGGCGGGCCTGGATTCAACGGGAGCCCTGAGGTTGGCCCAGGGCCACATGGCTGTTGGCTTCGATCCGCCCCAGCACCTCCCGCGCCCGCCGCACCACCGTGGGTGGCACCCCCGCCAACCGGGCTGCCTCGATGCCGTAGCTCCGGCTTGCCCCTCCTGGCACCACTTGGTGCAGGAACAAAAGATCATCGCCGGTTTCTTTCACCAGCACCTGGGCGTTGGCCACGTTCGGCAGCAGCGCGGCCAGCTCATTGAGCTCGTGGTAGTGGGTTGCGAACACCGTGCGGGCTCCCAGGTTCTCGGCCAGGGCTTCAGCCACGGCCCAGGCGATGGCCAGGCCGTCGAAGGTGGCTGTGCCTCGCCCGATCTCATCGAGAAGCACCAGGGAGTGGGGGCTGGAGTGATGCAGGATGTTGGCCGTTTCGGCCATCTCCACCATGAAGGTGGATTGGCCCTTGGCCAGATCATCCACCGCGCCCACGCGGGTGAAGATCCGATCCGCCAGGCTGAATCGGGCCGAGCGGGCCGGCACCCAGCTGCCGATCTGGGCCATCAGCTGGAGCAGGCCCGTCTGGCGCAGGTAGCAGCTCTTGCCGCTGGCATTGGGTCCGGTCAGCACCAGCAAGTCAGGGGCGTCGGGATGACCTCCCCCCAGGGAGATGGGATTGGGATGGAAGGGGGCGTCCACCAGGAGTTGTTCCACCACCGGGTGCCGACCGGCGTCGATCGTCAGCTCGCGTCCCGCCACGATTTCGGGACGGCAGTAGCCCTCGGTGGCGGCCACCTCCGCCAGGGAGGCCAGGGCATCCAGTTCGGCGACACGCCGAGCCGCGGCCCGGATGGGCTCGGCCTGCTGGCCCACCTGCTGGCGCAGGGCGGTGAACAGTTCGTACTCCCGCTGGGCGGCCCGGGTGCGCAGCTGCAGGATGCGCCCCTCTCGCTCCTTGAGGGCGGGGGTCACGAAGCGCTCCTCATTGGCGAGGGTTTGCCGGCGGATCCAGTGGCTGGGAACGGACGTGGCCTTGGCCCGGCTCACCGCCAGGAAATATCCAAAGGTGCGGTGATACTGAAGTCGCAGGTTGGCATGACCGCTCACCTGGCGTTCCTGCCGTTCCTGATCGGCCAGCCAGCGCTCCTGATCATCCAGTTGGTTGCGCAGGCCATCCAGACGGGGATCCACCCCGTCGTGGATCAGTCCCCCTTCGCTCAGGCTCAGCGGGGGGGTGTCCACCAGGGTGTGGCGCAGGTCGGAGGCGAGGGCCGCCAGGTGGGGCTGGGGCTCGGCCAGGGCCTGAAGGGGGGGGCTGTCCGCATTCCGGAGCAGCTCCGCCAGGCGGGGCAGCCGCTCCAGCCCGTCGGCCAGGGCCACCAGATCGCGGGCGGAGGCGCTGCCTGCCCCGGCCCGGCCGGCCAGCCGCTCCAGGTCGGCCATGGGTCGGACCAGGCGGCGCAGCGCCAACCGCAGGCTTCGCTGTTGCACCAGCTCGCTCACCCCCTCTTGCCGCTCGAGGATGGGGGTGGCTTGCACCAGGGGGGCCTCCACCCAGCGCCGCAGGCAGCGGGCTCCCATGGCGGTCACCGTGCGATCCAGGGCCCAGAGGAGAGAGCCCTCCAATCGCCCCCCCATCTGGGTGCGGGTCAGTTCCAGGTTGCGGCGGGTCTGCACATCCAGCACCAGCTGATCGCCTGCATGCCAGAGCCTTGGCCGCTCCAGGGGAATGGGTTCCCTGCCGTC
The DNA here is from genome assembly GCA_035286045.1 of Cyanobacteriota bacterium. Taxonomy (GTDB): domain Bacteria; phylum Cyanobacteriota; class Cyanobacteriia; order PCC-6307; family Cyanobiaceae; genus Cyanobium. Next base: position 33,329 of record JAYKIG010000069.1, read on the forward strand.
CCCCGCCCCGTCCAGGTCGGGCTGGGTGCTGTCCAGATAGGCCAGCAGCCCCCCTGCCGCCCGGAGTGCCAGGGGGGCCTCCGCCAATCCCAGGCCCTCCAGGCCGGCCAGGCGGTACCGCTCCAGCAGTCGTTGCCGGGCCTGGGGCATCTCGAAGGGGAGGCGGGGTTGGGGGGTGTGCCGCAGCTCTTTGGGACACCAGGAGGGATGGTCTATCTCCGCCCCTTCCTCCGCCGGCGGTTGGGGCCAGACCACCTCCGCTGCCTCCAGCTGGAGCAGTTCCTGGTGCAGGGCAGCCAGACCCTCCTGCTCGCTGAGACGAAACTCCCCCGTGCTCACATCCGCCACAGCCATCCCCCAACGGGCCCCCTGGGGGAACACGGCACACAGCCAATTGTTGCGCCGTGCCGCCAGCATCCCCTCCTCCAGCACGGTGCCGGGGGTGAGGACGCGGGTGATCTCCCGTCGCAGCAGGGTGCCCTTGGATGGGGTGGTTTCCACCTGATCGCAGAGGGCGACGCATCGGCCCCGTTGCACCAGCTCGGAGCAGTAGCGCTCCACGGCGTGGTGGGGGATGCCAGCCATCGGCACTCGCCCGATGGACTTGCCCCCTTCCTTGCCCGTCAGGGAGAGCTCAAGCAAGTGCGACACCGTGATCGCGTCCTCAAAGAAGCACTCGAAAAAATCTCCGAGGCGATAAAGCAACAGCCTGTCCGGGTGGGTTGATTTCAGGGCCACGTAGTGCCGCAGCATCGGAGTCAGGGCATCGGGATCCACCAGGCTGTGGTGATGCCAGCGGGGCTGGTCCTCCAGAGGGTGGGGTTCTCTCGAACGGGTCTGATCTCCGTTTGCAGGACGGTCAACACTTGGCACAGCGGCTGAGCCCCCTTTCTTCCGCTTTCGTGGGCGGGCCGCCCCATCGGCCTGGAGGTCCCCATCCTCCAGGAAGTCGGGCAAGGGAACGGAGTCGCAACCCGTGGGCGCCCCCTGGAGATCAGCGGCAGACACCAGGAGGAGTTGCTGCGTGCTGGCTCCGCCCATGACGCTGACTGTAGTGTTCGTCTAGTTTAACGGACCCCAGCGGTAGTGGCTCCCGGGCTGGCCCCCCAGCGCGACCAGCTTCTGGAAGGGTTGTCCTCCGACAACTTGTGAAGGATGGGGGCGTCGGGTTCCCTTTTCGCAGGACCTCCGTGTGAGAATCCGGCCAGTGCCTGAACAGGCCGGCGCGCCTTTCCATTCCATGCAGATCATCAACACGCTCTCCGTTTTTGCCCTTGTGGTGCTCTCCTTTGCGTTGATCGTGGCGGTGCCGGTGCTCTACGCCAGCAGTGAAGACGTGGGCCGTTCCAACAGATTGATCCTCATCGGGGGGCTGGCCTGGGTCGGGCTGGTGCTGTTGAACTGGGGCATGAGCTATTTCGTGGTCTGAACATTGACCATCTTCGAGGGAACGTTCACCACCGTCTCCGGCCTGCGCATCGCTCTGGTGGTCGCCCGCTTCAACGACCTCATCACGGGCAAGCTCCTCAGCGGGTGCCTGGATTGCCTGGCTCGCCATGGCATCGACACCTCCCCCCAGAGCCCCCAGCTGGATGTGGCCTGGGTGCCTGGGAGCTTTGAAATTCCCCTGGTGGCCCAGAAGCTGGCGGCCAGCGGGAGCTATCAGGTGGTGATCACCCTGGGGGCCGTCATCCGTGGTGATACCCCTCACTTTGATGTCGTGGTTGCGGAAGTCAGTAAAGGGGTCGCCGCCGTCTCCAGAACCACGGGAATCCCGGTCATTTTTGGCGTCCTCACAACCGATACCCTCCAACAGGCCCTGGAGCGGGCAGGCATCAAGAGCAATCTGGGTTGGAGTTATGCCCTGCAGGCGCTGGAAATGGGAAGTCTGATGGCCACCCTGCCCGCATAGGGCCATGTGGTGGCGAGCCCCCTGGATGCGGCAGCGCCGAGTGCTGGCCTTTCTTGCGGGGTGGGATGCCGTCCTCTTGATCGGTTTTTACAACCTGATCTTTTTTTTGCGTCTGGGCTCTTGGCCGGGCATCACGAAATCCCCCCTGGCCTTGCTGACTCTGTGGGTTGGCATTTCCTATCTGTTTGGCCGCTATTCCAAGTCGGATTTTTCGCAATTCAGCCTCTGGCGTCTGCTGCGAGCTCCTGCTGTTGGCCTGTTGGTTATGGCCGCTGTTGTGGTGTTTTTAAACTGGGGTTTCCAGGTGGGAGATCCCCGCACCTTTCGTGGTTTTCTTCTGCCTGTTCTGGGTGGGACAACCCTCCTTTCCGTGGCAGCCCAGTGGATGGCGACCCGATCCCCCGCGCGAAAAACACGCTGGTTGATTGTGGGGAATGCCAAGGAAATCAAGTTACTACGAAAGGAAATCAAGCAGCTTGGCTTGATTGATCTGCTGGATCTTCACTATTGCTCCAGCAAGGTTTTGGCCCAGCACTATCTCTTCTGTCTGGAAAACTTCGATGGACTTGCTGTCAGTGAAACGGCTGAGCTCGAGGATGTTCTCCTCCAGAATCTCCTCTCCAGCCGGGGGCGGGGCGCTTCCATCTGCACGCTTGTGGCCTGGGCAGAGCGCCATCTCCAGTGTGTTCCTCCCGAGTTGTTTTCCAGTCGCACCCTCCTCCACACGGAGGGTTTTGAAATGCAACCGGGCCGTTGGGGATGGCGGGTGAAACGGCTTGGGGATGTGGTGGTTGCCAGCACCCTCCTTGTGCTGACACTCCCGCTGATGCTCCTTGCCTGCCTCCTGATACGGCTGGAAGAGAAGGGACCAGTGCTCTACACCCAGGTTAGAACGGGTCTTTACGGCCACCCCATCAAGATCTGCAAACTTCGAAGCATGCGCCTCGGGGCTGAGGATCAGGGAATCCAATGGGCAACCCGCAACGATCCTCGGGTCACCTTCGTGGGCAAATGGTTGCGACGCTTGCGGATTGATGAGCTGCCCCAGTTAATCAATGTGCTTAAAGGTGAGATGAGCCTCATTGGTCCCCGTCCAGAAAGACCTGAGCTGGAAGCTTCGCTGCAAGAAGCCATTGTCCATTACTCTGTTCGTCACTGGGTGAAGCCAGGGCTCAGTGGATGGGCCCAGGTTTGTTATCCCTATGGAGCCTCGATTGAGGATAGCAAGGCCAAGCTTAGTTACGATCTTTTTTATATAAGAAATGCGGGTCCATTGCTGGATTTCCTGGTGCTCATCAAAACTCTGCGCCTTTTGGCTGGAGCCAAAGGTTCAGAGCCCTCCAGCCTCTCCGGTGATTGACGGAGGCCCGGGCGATGGGGCATGCTAGGAGAGCGCTCGGTGTTCTGATCGGTCGCCGTCCAAGCGGATGTAGCTCAGTGGTAGAGCATCTCCTTGCCAAGGAGAGGGTCGAGAGTTCGAATCTCTTCATCCGCTTTTTTCCTTGATCATCAGCACTTGAGACTGATTGATCTCAAATCCCATTTTTCTGTAAAACCCCGCACTGTTGGTTGTCATCAGATAAACCCGCTCGCAGGTGGCCAGGGCCGAGCTTTCCATCAACCTTTCCACCAACGCCCTGCCCAGCCCTCGACCCGCCACCTCTGAATCCACGACAAGATCCCAGATGGTTGCGCGGTAGATGCCATCACTGGTTGCACGACCAAAGCCCACCAAGGTCGTGCCTTGCCACGCGGTCACACAGACCGCGCTGTGTTTGACCATGCGCCGTAAGTGGTGCAGGGGCCGTTCCCGAGCCCAGAAGGCATTGCCATTCATCAGATGTTGCAGCTGTTGGATGGCTTGCACAGGCTTGAGATCGGGCCCCAGGCCCAGTCGCAAGGCCCTGGCACCAGGGCCATGGACCACAAGGCGCATCGACGCTTGGCCATTGTTCAGATGGTCTGAAGATTCGTCTTCCCTGCCCACCGCGGGCCTGGCTTGACCTCGAGGAACCATTTGCCTTGTTGCTTTCCTCGATGTCTCCTTGGCAAAGTGTAGCCAGGAGTGGCTTGATTCAAGCTCTGATGACTCTCGATTGAAGGCTCTCTTGAACTGTCTCTTGAAGTGGTAAGGTGGATTTAAGATAAGCCTGATGTGTTCCATGCTAAAGCTGCTGCTGGGTGATCCAAATTCACGTAAGTTAAAGCGCTACCAGCCACTTGTTTCTGATATCAATCTTCTGGAGGATGAGATTTCTCCCCTCAGTGATGATGAATTGCGAGGACTGACGGCGGAATTCCGGCTGAAGTTGGATAAGGTAGATCAACCTGCTCGCAAAAAGCAACTTTTAGATGAGCTTCTCCCCCAGGCCTTTGCCGTGGTTCGGGAAGCTGGAAAAAGGGTGTTGGGTATGCGGCATTTTGATGTGCAACTCATTGGTGGAATGGTGCTGCATGATGGACAAATTGCTGAGATGAAAACCGGTGAGGGAAAAACCCTTGTGGCCACATTGCCCTCTTACCTGAACGCCCTTTCCGGCCAGGGCGTGCATGTGGTCACGGTGAATGACTATCTGGCCCGACGGGATGCCGAGTGGATGGGTCAGGTCCATCGTTTTCTTGGCTTGAGTGTGGGTTTGATTCAGCAAGAGATGCTGCCATCGGATCGGAAGAGAAACTACGCATGTGACATTACGTATGCCACCAATTCAGAGCTTGGATTCGACTACCTGCGCGACAATATGGCCACGGATCTTGCTGATATTGTTCAGCGAGATTTCCACTATTGCGTTATCGATGAAGTCGATTCTATTCTAATCGATGAGGCACGAACACCCCTGATCATTTCAGGCCAGGTGGAGCGCCCTCAGGAGAAGTATCGGCTGGCTTCGGACGTTGCAGCTCGCCTCACCCGCTCTCCTGAGATGGGCAAGGATGGTATTGATCCTGAGGGAGACTACGAAGTTGATGAGAAGCGCCGTAACGTCACCCTTACCGACCAGGGCTATGCTCACGCGGCCGACCTTCTTGGTATTCAAGATCTCTATGATTCCGCGGATCCCTGGGCGCACTTTGTCAATAACGCCCTGAAGGCGAAAGAGCTGTTCTCCAAGGACGTCAATTATATTGTTCGCAATCAGGAAGTGGTTATTGTCGATGAGTTCACTGGTCGTGTGATGCCCGGGCGGCGCTGGAGCGATGGCCTTCATCAGGCCATTGAATCGAAGGAAGCTCTCCCCATCCAGCCAGAAACGCAAACATTGGCAAGCATCACCTATCAGAACTTCTTTTTGCTCTACCCCCGCCTGGCGGGCATGACGGGAACGGCGAAAACCGAGGAGCTGGAATTTGAAAAAACCTATAAATTAGAGGTCACGACCGTACCCACCAACCGCATCAGTTCCCGGGTGGACTGGACCGATCAGGTCTACAAAACCGAACCAGCCAAGTGGCGTGCGGTGGCCAATGAAACAGCAGAAATCCACGGTCGTGGACGCCCTGTGCTTGTGGGTACCACAAGCGTGGAGAAATCTGAATTGCTCTCCTCTCTGCTCGCCGAGCTTGATATCCCCCACAATCTGCTGAATGCCAAGCCGGAAAATGTGGAGCGTGAGGCTGAAATCATTGCCCAGGCGGGAAGGGCTGGAGCCGTCACCATCGCCACCAACATGGCCGGCCGAGGAACGGACATCATTCTTGGCGGCAACAGTGATTACATGTCCCGATTGAAGTGCAGGGAGGTGCTGCTTCCCGTTTTGGTGCGTCCGGAAGATGGCCACGGAGCACCGATTCCCCATGCGCGCTCCACGGAGGCGGGCGGGGGATTTGGAGCTGAGTCTCCAATGGCCCCGCCACGGGCGGGCCGGGCTTTGGGAATGCTCTATCCCTGCGCGCTTTCTGGTGATACGGAAAGGGATCTGACCGCCCTGGCAAAGGAGTTGGTGCAGCAGTGGGGGGATCGGTCCCTGACCTTGCTGGAGTTGGAAGATCGCATCGCCCTGGCGGCTGAGAAAGCTCCCACCACGGATCCTTTGATTCAGAAGATGCGCGATCTCCTGCGTCGCATCAAGGCTGAGTATGACGTTGTCGTGAAACAGGAAGAGGCACAGGTGCGTGAGGCGGGAGGCCTCCATGTGATTGGCACGGAACGCCATGAATCCCGACGGATTGACAACCAGCTGCGTGGTCGCTCGGGTCGGCAGGGTGATCCGGGAACCACGCGTTTTTTCCTCTCCCTGGGGGACAACCTGCTGCGGATTTTCGGTGGCGAAAGGGTTGCGGGTCTGATGAATGCCTTTCGAGTTGAGGAAGACATGCCCATCGAATCAGGCATGTTGACACGCTCTCTTGAAGGGGCCCAGAAGAAGGTGGAAACCTATTATTATGATCAGAGAAAAGATGTTTTCGAATATGATGAGGTCATGAACAATCAGCGTAAAGCTGTGTATGCGGAACGGCGCAGGGTGCTGGAGGGCAGGGAGCTGAAGCTTCAGGTATTGGGGTATGGTGAACGTACTATTGATGACATTGTTGAGGCCTATGTCAATCCCGATCTCCCGCCTGAGGAGTGGGATCTGAAACGATTGCTTGACAAAGTGAAGGAATTCATCTACCTCCTGGAAGATCTCACTCCAGAGCAGCTGCAGGGACTGGGTATGGATGAATTGAAAGCCTTTCTTCAGGAGCAGATGCGTAATGCCTACGACATCAAGGAAGATCAGGTCAATCAATTACGTCCTGGCCTGATGCGGGAAGCGGAGCGCTTTTTCATCCTTCAGCAGATCGATACCCTCTGGAGAGAGCATCTGCAATCTATGGAGGCATTGCGCGAAACGATCTATCTACGCGGTTATGGTCAGCAACAGCCGATCATCGAATACAAAAATGAGGCCTACGACATGTTCCTGGAAATGATGACTCAAATACGTCGAAATGTAATCTACTCCATGTTCATGTTCCAGCCTCAGGTGCCTGAACAGGTGACGGCCTGACGGTGCTTAAGTGCCGTCGCTTTTTGTCATTGATTCACCCAGGAACTCGAGAATCTCCCGATCGCGGATGTTCTGGGCTTTACCGCTGCAGGGCTCCTTTAGTGGTCTGCCTGCAGCCACTTCCCTCAGGCAGTCCTGAAGGCGGTTGACCTCCGTTTCCAGCTGGTCGATCCGTTCCATCAGATTTCGGATCACGCGTGCTTCCGCATCCGGTAGGGCGGAGTGGGCCAGGGGGTCGATGCGGACCCCCGACTGGTGCACCACTCGTCCTGGAATCCCCACCACGGTGCTGTCCGCGTCCACATCCCGCAGCACCACGGAACCCGCCCCAATTCGTGTGTTGGATCCCACCGTGATCGCCCCCAGCACCTTGGCCCCTGCCCCGACAACCACATTGTTTTCCAGCGTGGGGTGACGTTTGCCATGTTGCTTGCCTGTGCCTCCCAGGGTCACGCCCTGGTAAAGCAGGCAGTTGTCGCCGATCACGCTGGTTTCACCGATTACAACCCCCATGCCGTGGTCAATGAACACGCCGTGGCCAATCACTGCACCGGGGTGGATCTCTACTCCCGTCAGCAGACGGGCCACCTGGCTCAGTAGTCGGGGCACTAGGGGAACCTGGAGGCGCCAGAGGCGATGGCTGATGCGGTGCATCACCAGGGCATGGAACCCTGGGTAGCAGAGCAGGATCTCCAGGGTGCTTCTGGCTGCCGGATCTCTTTCCCGGATCAGGGCCAGATCGGCCCGCATGGCCTGAACGAGGGCGTTCGCGAATGGCATCAGACGGCCAGAAGGCCGATTTCCTTGCGTAATTGATCAATCGTGGCACTGCCCAGATAGCTCTGGGCGCAGTGCACCACGGGCAGGCGCATCAGTTGGGAACGGTTTTGCCGCAAGGTTTGCTCCACCAGAGGCAGGCTTGGCTTGTCGCAGAGCACATGGCTGGCGGCCCTTAGCAGCGCCAGCAGGCGGCTTCCCGTATCGGGATTGGCCGTCATCACCAGCAGCTCATTGCCGCGCATGGAGTGCAGGATCACCTCGGCGGCCCGCAGGATGCCCGGACTGATGCTTACCAGGCCCACGCAGCTGCCACCCCGCAGCTCCTTGAGCAGGTCCAGCTCATGGCGGAAGTCGTTCAGGTCGACCGGCACGGCACGGACTCCATGGCGCTGGGCGATTTCCTCCACGGGCTGGAGAAAATAGCGGCTGGTGACCACGGTGCCCTTGCTGGAGTTTTCCAGCACCGCTTCGAGCTCTTCCATTGGTACCACCTCCACCGGCACCTCCAGATTCGGGGTCAGTTCCTCAGCAATCAACATCGACGCCCCGATGTCCTCCCTGGGGGTGCTCACCAGGACGCGGGCCCCGCAGCGAAGTCGCCAGTCGACCTCCCGGGTGAGCAGGTCGCGGGCCTGTTGCAGCGTGCATCCCGCATTGAGCAGGCCGTCAATGCTCTGGCGCACCACCCTGTCGATATCGGGCGGGGTTTTGGTACGGATCCCGGGAGGTGGTTTGATTTCCCTCGGTTTCTGCTGGTCGCGCACATAAATGCCAGAACCGGCCATGGCTTCCACCACACCGTCTGTTTCCAGTTGCCGATACACCTTGCTGATGGTGTTGCGATGCAGACCTGTCTGCATGGCCAGCTGGCGGGTGCTCGGTAAGCGGTGGCCGGGGGGGTAGTGCCGCGCCGCGATGGCAAAGCAGATCTGGTTATAGAGCTGGGTCGAGGCGGGAATATCGCTTTCCTGCTGAATGTGGAATCGCACGCGGGACAACAGTCGGATCTTGCGGCCACCCTACGGAGCTTTTGCCTCCGTGACAATTCCCCCCCTGGCATAGGACCATGTGCCGGTTGCCCTGGTGCCGTGAAAGAAACAGATCCAGCGGAACCCCTCTCTGCCGGTTGGCTCACCCTCGCTCCTGAGCGGCCCGATGAGGTGCCCCTTCGCAGTTGGTGGGCGCGGCCCCAGTCCGGCCCACTCAAGGGTGCTCTGCTGGTGCTGCCGGAGATTTTCGGGGTGAATCCCTGGGTGTGCAGCGTGGTGAACCGCTGGGCCCAAAGGGGCTACGGGGCCCTGGCCATTCCCTTGTTTGCCCGGACGGCTCCTGTGCTCAGCCTGGGCTATGCCCCTGAGGAGCTTCTGGAGGGGCGCTCCCACAAGGACCGCACGAGCGCCCGCACCCTCCTGGTGGATGGGGCTCGGGCCGTGCGCTGGCTCCAGAGTCAGGGAACGGAGGGCCAACCTCTGGCGGTGGGGTGCATGGGCTTCTGCTTCGGAGGCCACGTTGCCCTCCTCGCCAGTGCGCTGGAGGGCGTGGCAGCCAGCTGCGTGTGTTATGTAGCGGGTGTGGTGCAGGGCAGGCCTGGTGGAGGCCCCCCCACCCTCGAGGTGCTCTCCCACCCTGGGAGCCGGGTGCTGCTCATCTACGGTGCGGAGGATCCTTTGGTGCCTGCAGAGGATCTAAAGGCCATCGCCACCGCGGTGGAACAGGCGAATGCCAGGGGGGAGGGTGACCGGGCCCAGCTGCAGACCTTCGCCGCGGGCCATGGTTTCCTGTGCGAAGCCCGGGACGATTTCCGCCCGGAGGCAGCCGAGGCCGCATGGGCAGCCATCACTGCGTTTTTTGAATCAACCCTTGCTGAAAAGGGCTAGTCCTCCTCAGCTGGCGCGCTGGATGCATTGCCACCGCCTGGGGTGGTTTTCACCGGTTTCGGCGTTTTCACCGCAGCCGTTTTCCCGGCGGCCTGCCGTTTGGGAGAAAGAAACATGATCATGTTTCGCCCTTCCCGTTTCGGTGACTGTTGGAGTTCGGCGTTCTCCTCCAGATCCTTGGCCATCCGCATGAGGAGAGCTTCCGCCAGGGAGGTGTGCTGGATTTCCCGGCCGCGGAAGATCACTGTGCACTTCACCTTGTCGCCGGCTTTGAGAAAGCGGCTGGCTTGGCCGATGCGGACCTGATAGTCGTGGGAATCGATCTTGTAGCGCATTTTGACCTCCTTGACCTCGGTCTGGTGCGACTTCTTCTTGGCTTCCTTGGCTTTCTTTTCCTGCTCAAACTTGTATTTGCCGTAATCCATCACCCGGCATACGGGAGGATCGGCTTTCTCGCTCACCAGCACCAGGTCGAGTTCCCGCTCCTTGGCCACCTCCAGGGCGGCCTCCCGCGTGATGACTCCGAGCTGACTCCCATCGGCATCGACGACCCGCAGGTTGGGGTAGCTGATGCGCTCGTTGATGTTGGGAAGCTCCCGCACGGGAGCACGGCGGTCTACGCGGGGGCGGGGAGGCATTCAAAAGGGCGGATTGCTCTTCACCCTAAACCTTGCTGTGACCCCTTCAAGGCCATGAGGGCCTGTTGCATCAGATCCTCACCTTTGAG
>JAYKIG010000070.1:0-40064 GCA_035286045.1 Cyanobacteriota bacterium
AGCTGCGGCCGGAAGATTTCATGTTCGAGGGGTTCAACGGCGTTCAGTGCATCGAGGCCGGTGGCCCTCCTGCGGGGACGGGCTGCGGCGGCTACGTCACCGGTCAGACGGTGAAGCTGCTCAAGGAGCATCACCTGCTGGAAGACACCGATGTGGTGATCTTCGATGTGCTGGGCGATGTGGTCTGCGGAGGATTCGCCGCGCCTCTCCAGCACGCCCACTACTGCCTGATCGTGACGGCGAATGATTTCGATTCCATCTTCGCGATGAATCGCATCATCGCGGCCATCCAGGCCAAGGCGAAAAACTACAAGGTGCGCCTTGGTGGTGTGGTGGCCAATCGCAGCAAGGATACGGATCAGATCGACAAGTTCAACGACCGGGTGGGCATGAAGACCATGGCCCATTTCCGTGATGTGGACGCCATTCGCCGCTCCCGTTTAAAGAAGTGCACCATCTTCGAGATGGAGCCCAGCCCCGAAGTGGAGGCGGTGCAGCAGGAATACCTGAACCTTGCCCGCACCATGCTGGAGAACGTTCAGCCCCTGGAGGCGGAATCCCTCAAGGATCGTGAGATCTTTGATCTGCTCGGATTCGACTAGGGGCCGCCATTCAGAGCCGGAATTCCGTCCTCTTGTTCTGATCGATGCTGCGATTCAGCAGCTCCCCGAGGGTGAGGCCAACGGGCAGATCTCCTGCAAAGGCACTGCCCTGCACCTGGCGGAACAGCTTGTTTTCCACCAGGAGATATTGCATGTCGGATAGGGGAATCGAGCCCTCCTTCTCCACGATCTCCGAGGCATTGCGCAACAGGTAACCCACGAAGTTCCGCAATGGGGCTTTCGCAGCCAACTGCCTGGCATTCACATAGATGAACATCGGCCGCGACAGGGGCTGATAGGTTTCGTTCTGCACGGTCTTCACCGAGGGCAGCACCTTCCCCTTGGGCCCCACAACGGCCAGCGCGCGGAGCTTGGTGGCGTTGGCCTTGAAGTAAGCAAAGCCGAAATACCCCATGCCCAGCTGCGTGTTTGCCACGCCCTTGACAAGAACGTTGTCGTCCTCGCTGCTGGTGGTGTCAATGCGGCTGTTCTCCTGCTCACCCGTGATGGCTTTGGTGAAGTAGTCAAAGGTGCCGGAGTCTTTCCCAGGGCTGAAGAGTTTGATGGGTTGGGCTGGCCAGCTTGATCGCACCTGGTTCCAGCGCATTACCTTTTTCTGTGCCGAGCGGGACCAGAGCTTCTTGAGCTCACCCACCGTGATCTCCCGGGCCCACGTGTTGCTGGGATGCACTACCACCGTGATGGCATCAAAGCCGATGGGCAGCTCGTAGAACGTCACCCGTGCGGCCTTGCAGGCGGCGAGCTCCTTTCTGTTGATGGGGCGAGAGGCGTTGCTGATGGCCGTCTTGCCGCTGCAGAACTCGCGGAACCCTGCGCTTGTGCCGTTTTCCACCACGGGGCCGAAGCGCACCTCCCTGCCCTGGGGGGTTCCTCGGAAGCCCTTGATGGCCAGCTCCGTGATCGGGCCCACCGTGCTGGAACCGCTGATCGTGATGGCTTCCCCTGCAGGCTGCGCCAAGGGCCCGGCGTTGGTCAGGCCCCAGAAGACACAACCCATCCCCGCCACCACGCGACACGCCATGGCGATGCCCAATCCGGGTCGGCCCATCGAATCCTCCTATCCCCTCACATCCTTGTGGGGCCAGGGAAAGGAGGCGTTAACGAGCGATTAAGCCCATCTCACACCTCCCGGCGGGTGAAGGTGTCGCAGCTGTTGATGTCGCCCGTTTTCAACCCCGTGGCAAACCAGCGTTGGCGCTGCTGCGACGTTCCGTGGGTGAAGGAGTCCGGTCGCACCCTCCCGCTGCTCTGCCGTTGCAGGGCGTCGTCACCGATGCGGGCGGCGGCGTTCATGGCCTCCTCGATGTCCCCCTCCTCCAGGGTGCGGCGCTGTTTGGCGGTGGCATGGGCCCACACGCCCGCCAGGCAATCGGCCTGGAGTTCCAGCCGCACGGACAGCTGATTGGCCTGGGCCGCTGGCAGGCGTTGTTTCATCTGGGTCACCTTCTGTTCGATCCCCAGCTGGTTTTGTACGTGGTGCCCCACCTCGTGGGCAATGACGTAGGCCTGGGCGAAGTCGCCCGGCGCCCCGAGTTGTTGCTTGAGCTGGCGATAGAAGTTGAGATCGATGTACACCTTCTGGTCCCGCGGGCAGTAGAAGGGCCCCATCGCCCCGGAGGCCTGGCCGCAGGCGGAGGCCACCACCCCGTCGAAGAGCACGAGCTTGGGAGGGATGTAGCGCCGACCCACCTCCCGAAACTCTTTCTCCCAGGTGTCTTCCGTGTCGGCCAGCACCACCGAGACGAAATCAGCCAACTGGTTTTCCTGGGCCGTGGGTTGCCTGGGCCTGCTGGCCGTGGGTCCCCCCATTCCACCGCCCGTGCCCATCTGTTGGAGCACCACCATGGGATCTCCCCCCAGCAGTCCCACCACCACGGCCAGGAGGAGGCCCCCCAGGCCGATGCCTCCTGCCACCGCAGGACCCGGACGGCCTCGCCGGTCGTCCACATTGTCGCTTCGACGCCCCTGGCTCCAACGCATGCTGTGCTCCTGCTCAGATCTCGGCGGCGGCGCGTTCCACCAATCGCCTCGCCACCGCCTGAACGCCGGTGTGCTGATAGGTATCGGTGAAGGCATCCAGGAAGATGGCCAACTGCTGGAACCCTCCCTGCCAGGGGCCGAGGGTGGTTTCCAGGGCCCGGACGGCCCGCTGGCTGGTCAGTCCCAGCTGACTGGTGAAGCCCCCGGCCCAGTCCAGCCAGGTGTCCACCCCACGCCGCAGGAAGTTGAGGTGGGCCTCATCCCCCCGCCCGGGGATCATGGCCGCCATCCCGGCGTAGGCCGGCAGCTGGCGCAGTTCCTGGTGCCCCACCCTGCCGAGCAGGCCATCCATGCGCTCCAGGGCCTGATCGCCCAGGGGGAGCAGGGCGTCAAAGCAGACAAGGGCCGCCATGCGCAGTTTCGCCTCCCCCGCGTATTCATTGAGAGAGGCCCGGAAATCGGAAAAGCTGTTGCCAGGCAATCCGTTCACCTGGGTGAAGGCCAGCATCTCCGCGGCCACCTTGAGGCTCAGATCCGCCGCCTGCAGGGTGTCGGTGGGGGGAGTGAGGTTGGCCAGCCGTTTCACCAGCGGCAGGCCGCCCGTCACATTGGCCAGCACCCGCAGGCCCCCTGCCGCCTTCTGGGACCGGTTGACGGCGTCGTAAAGGCTCATGGCTCGGGTGTAGCCCTCGTGGCGGGCACGACTCAGCTGATCGGCTCGCTCCCGCACCTGTTGCATCAGCTCTGGCTCGCTGGTGCCCAGCACGTCACTGATCAGTTCCTCCGCGCTGGTCACGTTGCGCCATCCCCCGGGAACCAGGGTGCTGATTCCCCGCAGGGAAAGAACGGTGAGGTTGCGGCGAGGCAGGCGCTCAAGGCGCTCAAGAACGGTGGCGCTCATGCGGCGGGCTCCAGGACAGGTGACTTGGAAGGGGCGGTCTGCTGGGGCAACGGCAGCTTCAGTGGGGCGCCCTTTCCGGCGGGAAGGGAACGGGTGGCGCCTGGAGCCTCAGGCGTCGGGGTTTCAGGGGCGAGGGCTGCCAGGGCCTTGAGATCAAAGGCATTGAGGAGATCGTGGCGATCGTCCGGGGTGAGTCCTGCCCCTTGACCAATCACTTTCACCTGAAAGCGATCGGCCACCAGCAGCGCACTGGCCTGGGTTCCCTGGTCCACCAGGGGCCAGCTCTGCAGTTCAAGCCTGGCGCCGCTGAACTTGGCTCGGGCGCTGGGGGCGGTGAGCACATCAGAGATGGAGAGCAACGCCTTGATGGTCTCTCCTTCCTTCAGTCGCGCCTGGCTGAAACCCCGTTTCTCTTGCGTGAACACCAGCTGCTCGCCGGGATGAATCTTGGGAAAGAGGGGGTTGAAGGCCGGGCCGTTGACCACCAGTCGGGTGGACACGTTGCCCACCGTGCCGCCTGGCAACCAGGAGCGGAAGGGCAGAAACAGGAACGCGCCGATGAGCAGGCCAGCAACAAGCAGCAGACCGAGCACCCAGCGCAGGGTGCGGGACATGAAGGGGAGCGTGCAGCTGTAGTTGTGATAGCAAGATCGGGACCGTTTGCCGCAGTTCGCCGCAATTTGTCCTGCTCTCCTCGCCGCTGCAGCAGGATCAGACCTTCACCAGCTTCATGGAAAGATCCCAGAGGCGGGAGGCGATGGCTGGGTTGCTGGCCTTCTCCGACAGCTCCTGGGAAAACTGCTGGCCATCCTTGCGCTGCCGGTTGCCCCAGCTCCAGTGCACCCCGGAGACGGCGAAGGCTGGCTCGGTGACCACATCAGCGACCCGCTGGCCGGCGAGGGCCTGGCTCACATACCCCCCGGTGATGGATTTCTGAAACCAGGGAAAGATCGTCTGGAAGGCCTTCGGGGTGTGGCGGAACAGGGGTGTGTCGGCCACGCAGCCGGGATAGAGCGAGGTGAAGACGATCCCCGTGCGGCCATGCTCCCGCCGATGCAGTTCCTGGGTGGTGATCATGTTGCAGAGCTTGCTGTCCTTATAGGCCTTGCCCGGCTTGAACCCCCGGCCGTCCGCCATGCTGATGGGTGCCAGGAAGCCGGCTTCGAACCCGGTCAGGTTTCCCAGATCGGCGGGGGCGGGGATGGGAATCTTCCCCCCCAGCTCCTTGGAATTTGCCGTCACCGTTCCGAGCACCACCAGCCGACGGGAGGGATGGGTGGAGCGCTCCAGGTCGGGAAGCAACAGCTGAATCAGGAGAAAGTGGCCGAGATGGTTGGTGGCCATCGAGAGTTCATAGCCCTGGGGGGAGCGCATGGGCTCCTTCAGCCTGGGCAGATACACGGCCGCATTGATCACCAGGGCATCCAGGGGCAGCCCTGAGCCATGGAAGCTGTCCACCAGCTCCCGCACACTTCCCAGATCCCCGAGGTCGACCTTCAGGTGGGTGACGGAGGCATCGGGGATGGCAAGGGCTTTCTGGGCTCGCCGCGCCTTGAGGGGGTCGCGGCAGGCCATCAGCACATGCCAGCCCCGATCGGCAAGGGCCTTGGTGGCGAACAGACCCACACCGGAGGAGGCTCCGGTGATCAGAACAGTGCCAGAGACGGGGCCAGAACCGCTGCCAACGCCTTGGGTGCTGCTCATGGACCGGGAGAAACGACAGCGGACCGCACCAACTTACGGGCTGGCCAGACGATCTTCAGGGGCGCTGGGCCCGGGGAGCGATAGCCACGGCAGGCTGAGCTGGAAGAGGATCCGCCTGTTGCCAGACCACCCGGAGGCGATTGGGCGCGATCCACTGGCTCTGCTCCCGGATCAGCTTTTGCTCCCCTTCCACCATGAAAAGCTGATCAAACCGATTGCGGGCTTTTGAAAGCTGGGCCTTTTCGATCTCCAGAACCGCGCTGAGCTCTCCCTGGCGGTCCATCCGTTCCTGATAGGCACCAGCAAGGCGGCAAAGACTCACCCCAGCCACCAACACCAGCCCAAGCTTCACCGTGAGTCCAATCAGGCTGCAGATCAGTTCCCGTCTCTCCTCATGGAGGGAGAGGGCCTCTGCCCCCGTGGACACCACCATCTGAACCGGCCGGGATCCCACGGTTCGATGCAGGGCCCGGCCCTTCTCCACTCCCGCAGTCAGAGCCGACCCTTTCGAAGGACCCTGGGCACGCTTCTTGGGGCGAACCGTGGGCCTACCAGGAATGGGAACATTGGCCTGGAGGGGGGAGGGCACTGAAGATCAGCATCACAGGCCCTGCTTATAACCTCCCTGGGGCTTGTTGCCAAGTCCCGCCCTGATAATTCAGGCGCTTCAGGCCTTGAACAGACTGAAGCTCAGCCGCACAGCCAATACACCTGCATGGGCGGCCACCACCAGGGCAATGAGGATTTCCGTCTGGGTCAGCATGATGAGAGACAGGGGAACGGACCCATTCTTCGCCCTCAGCCCGCTACGGTCCATCTCTGATGCAGGCCCTGTCACAGCTCTTGATGGCCCACCCCCCTGCGCTTGTCTCGGTCAGCCGTCAACAGATCCAGGATCTTGACCTTGCTCCCCTGGGGGCCTGGATGACCCTGTCCCTGAGGGAGCTCCTGCCCTGTGCCGGCACGTTGAACCTGCAGTTGGCATGGCCCACCGCAGCCGAGGATCCGAGGGAGCTCTCCGAGATCCCGGAGGTTCGTCTCTGGTGTCTGCGGGCCGATGCGGAGTTTCCCTGGCTTCCCCTGCTCCTCGATCGGGCCAGTGGCACCCTGGCCAGGCATGTGGCCATGCTGTTGCCCCATCGCTTCAGCCGCAACGAGGGCCTTCAGTTCGCACCGGACAGCCTGGAGCTGTGGATCAGCCATCGGTTGTTTCAGCTCGATGGGCTCTCTCGCTCTGCCGCCATGGATTGCCGGCAGGGGCTGGGCCAGATGGCCGCCGTGCTGGGCTACGAGCTGGATCCCCGTTTCTGGACCTTTGCCCCGCGCCCTTGAGCGGATGGACCCCCTCTGCCTGCGCAGCCTTCCCTCCTGCTCGCTTCCTGGGCCGCTGCAGATGGCCATCGACGCCTGGCTCCTGGAGCGTGTGATCGCGGGCGAGCGCCGCGGGCCGCTCCTGCGGTTGTATCGCTGGAGCCAACCCACCCTGTCGCTGGGCCGCCATCAGCAGGCGATCCCTCCCCATTGGCTGCGGCTCGCTTCGGAGGGACGGCTGGCATTGGTGCGACGCCCCAGCGGTGGTTCAGCCGTTCTTCATGGGGGCGATCTCACCTACGCCCTGATCTGGGGGGATCCACCGCGTCGGCGCCGGGAGGCCTACCACCTCAGTTGTGGGTGGCTTCAGGAGGCGTTTGCCGCCATGGGGTGGCCCCTGGAGTTCGGCGATTCCCCCTGCCGCCACCATGAGGCCAACTGTTTCGCCACCAGCACCGCCGCCGATTTGGTGCATCCCGGTGGGCAGAAGCGCATCGGCAGTGCCCAGCGGTGGCGGGGCCATGCCTTGCTCCAGCATGGAAGCATTGCCCTCAGGCCGGATGAAGCCCTCTGGGAGGCCGTCTTTGAGAGCCCGGCGCCTCGCCTGCCGGAGTTGCCCCTTGCCGAGCAGGATCTGGAAGCACTCCTGCTCCAGAGTGCCTCCCGCTGGTGGTGGCGATGCTCCTCCCACATGGAACATCAGCAGGGTGAGAGCGCTGTGCTGTTGTGCGAGCCCCTCCAGGCATGGGAATGGAGCGCTGTCCAGTCCAGCCAGAAGGATTATGAGGTGCTGGGTTTGGCGGGCAAGTCTGCCGATTCGGCCATGGCCCTGGCCACCGGTTCGAGGGCCAGTCCCAGGGGGTAGGCATTCTGCTGTCTTGCCCTGGTGAGCAGGGGCTCGGGCAGGCGCACCCCCAGTCGAGCGAGAACGGCTTCGCCAAGGTCGGGGCGCTCCACGGTGCCGCTTGGCAACCCCGAGGGGCCCAACACCAGGAGCCTGGGATGGTCGTTGAGCGCCAGCACGGCCTGCCAGAGGGGGGCCTCTTCCCGGATCGCCTTGAGGCTGCTGAGGGGTTGCATGTGGTCCCCCACCCGGTCCGTGTCCCAGCGCTGGATGGGCAGCTCTTGAAGAGGTTTCTCGTCGATCACCCCCTTCCATCGGCCTTGATCGCACACCAGGAGCCAATCTGGGGGGCCTTCACTGCTCGACTGGATGCCCGGGGCTTTGGTGGGGGGGGCAGCTGGTGTGAGCCGGATCTGACTGACCTTTCGCAGGTTGTCCGTGGCCTCCAGCACCCGGAAGCGCCGCTTTGCCACGTCCTGAACCCGCAGATCCCCAAGGATGCGTTCGAGGAGAAGGAGCTGCTGCTGGCTCCGGGATGCCCCCAAACCCAACCATCCAAGCAGCAACAGCCAGAGCCCGAAGCCCATCCCCTTGAACATGAGCATCACGCCCAGCCCAAGGGCCACCAGCGACAGAAAGCGACCGAATCCATTGGCCACCTCCACCCCGCGCCTCTGGCTCCCGGTGACTTGCCAGACCAGGGCCTTGAGAATGCGACCCCCATCCAGGGGCAGGCCCGGGAGGAGGTTGAACAGGGCGAGAACCAGGTTGAGCTCCCCCAGCCGTTGCGCCATTTCCCCCAGGGCGGGAGCGAGATGGCTGGCGGCATGCTGTCCCAGCAGCAGCCCCCCCCCGATGAGCAGACTGACGGCAGGACCAGCCGCCGCCATCAGAAACTCCCCGCGGGCTGTTTTGCACTCGGATTCCGTGTTGGCCACCCCGCCGAGGAAAAACAGGGTGATGCTTCGCACCTTCACCCCGTGGCGCATGGCCACGAAGGAGTGGCCGAACTCATGCAGCACCACCGAGAGAAACAGCAGCAGGGCTGAGGCCAGGGAAAGGGGCCAGAGCAGGCTCGTTCCCAGCCCAGGGCCCAGGGAATCCTGATAATCCCTGGCGAACACAAAGGTGAGCAACACCAGGACAAAAAACCAGGTGGGATGGAGGCGCAGGGAAATGCCGCGGATTCTCATGAGTTCCCAGCCCTGCCCCACAGCCTGATCCGCGTATTTGGATTGACTCGATCTTAGAAAGGTCCGAGACAGCTGTAGTTCGGCAGTGCCTGCACCCCTCATCAGCCAAAGAAAGGAAACCCCGGGGAAAACCCAGTTGAAGATCTGTGGCTTGAGGGATGCCCAACAGGCGGGGGCCATCGCTGCTGCCGGGGTGGATGCCATCGGCGTGGTGGCCGTTCCCGGATCACCCCGCTTCCTGCCGGTCGACCAGCGTCCAGAACTCTTTGCCTCCGTGCACCGGAGCCGGCCTGCATGTGCGGGGGTGCTCGTTGTGGCGGATCCCGCCGACCGTGATCTTCCCGATCTCCAGGCTGGCAACGGCCATCAGGTGGTCCAGCTCCATGGAGGGGAAACCCCCCAGCGGTGCCTTGAGCTCAGGAGAACCCTGGGGCAGGAGATCGTGCTGTGGAAGGCCCTCCGGGTTCGCTCTCGGGAGGATCTCCCTCTCTGGGAGGCCTACGCAGATGTGGTGGACGCCCTCTTGCTGGATGCCTGGGTGCCCCATCAGTTGGGTGGAACGGGTCGCTCCATCCCCCTGGATTGGTTAGAGGGCTTTGCTCCTTCCCTTCCCTGGTGGCTGGCAGGGGGCATCAGCCCAGAAACCGCACCGTATGTGCTGGAGGTGCTGCACCCTTTCGGCCTGGATGCCTCCAGCGGGGTGGAGGATCGGCCAGGTGTGAAAAACCCTGAGCGCGTGAACCAGCTGGTTCATGCCCTGAGGGCTGCGGATGAAGCTGGGCCTGCGGGGCCAGCCAAGGTTTGATTACAACAGGGATTCCTGCTGCTTGACAAGCTCAAAGAATTCCTGTTTCAGAGAGGGATCATGACGGAAGTCCCCTCGCACCACTGAATTCATCATGCTGGTTTGGGGCTCTTTCACCCCCCGCCACTTCATGCAGTAGTGCTGGGCTTTCACCAGGATTGCCAGACCCTTGGGTTCACAGAGTCGCTCGATTTCGTCGGCGAGGATGATGACGGCTTCCTCCTGGATGTGGGGTCTGGAGAACACCCAGTCCGCCACACGGGAGAATTTGGAGAGGCCGATCACCCGTTCTCCCGGCTTGATGCCGATCCAGCAATTGCCAAGGATGGGTACCAGGTGATGGGAACAGGCCGAGCGAACGGAAATGGGCCCAACCGTATAGATCTCATCAAGATTCTTGACATTGGGAAAACTTGCGATCTTGGGTTGTTCCTGGTAGCGACCCTTGAACACCTCCTGCAGATACATACGAGCCACCCGCTCGGCCGTTTCTTCAGTGTTGTGATCATTGTCAATGTCAATCACCAGGCTGCGCAACAGATCACGCACTTTCCCAGTCACCTCAAGCTCCAGTTCCTCAATGTCTCCTGGATGGAGAAAAGGAGAGATGTTGTCGTTGGCAAAATAGGCTGCATCAGCCTGCTGAATCCTCTGGCGGATCCGCTCACTGATTGGGAGAGGTTGGGGTTCGCTGGCAGGAAGCGATCTGGAGCTAAAGCGCGGGGGAAGGGTGGAGGTCATGGAGATAGGTCAGAAAGCACCGACAGCTGGCATGAGAGTGAGGTCCTCCACCACCTGGTGATGGGGCTGTTCGGCGAGGTAAAGCAGGGTTCGGGCCACCTGATCGGCTGAAAGCATCGCACGGCGATCGAATGAGCTTTGAACGGTTTCACTATCCCAAAGAGGGGTGTTCACCGAACCAAGGGTGAGTGTGCTCACCCGGATGCCATGGGCACGCTCCTCTTCAGCCAGGCAGCGACTGAAGCTGGCCAGGGCCGCTTTGCTTGTGCAGTAGGCCCCCCAATCCGGGAAGGCCTGCCGTGCAGCATGGCTGCTCACATTCACGATCAATCCTCCGCCTGCCTTCCGGAGCAGGGGGACCACAACCTGGCAGATCTGGAACACACTGGTGAGGTTGAGCTGCAAAAGCCTCTGCCATTGATCCAGGGGCATCTCGGCGAGGGGGCCAGTCCAGGCGCTTCCTGCGTTGTTCACCACAACGGAGGGCTGGAGGCCTCGGGAACACAGCTCCCCCACCCCGGAAGCGATGGCCGCAGGGTCGGCAAGGTCGATGTCGGCCGTCTCCACGTGGCAGCCCTCGGCGCGGAGGGCCTTAGCTCCGTTGGTGAAGTCCGGCGACGGACGGGCGATCAGAAGCAGGGAATAGCCAGCTTTTGCAAAGCACCGTGCTGAAGCAGCACCGATGCCTCGGGAGGCACCCGTGATCAAGGCGACGCTCAACTCAAAAGGGTTGAAAAATCTCGTGCACCCTAAAGGGCAGGTTGATGCTCTGGGGCAGAACTCTCGAGAAACCGGCCCATTCGGCGGAACTTTGCATAGCGCTGATCCAGCAGCTCCTCCACGTTGAGCGACTGAAGCTCGCGCAACTCCTTCAGCAGGGCCGTCTTCAGCGTCTCTGCGGCCTGAAGGGGTGCCCAGTGGTTGCCTCCCGAAGGTTCGGGCAGCACGGTGTCCACCACGTCCAGCCGTTGCAGATCACTGGCGGTGATGCGCAGGGCTTCCGCTGCTTCCGGGGCTTTGGCCGCATCTCTCCAGAGGATGGATGCGCAGGCCTCAGGACTGGCCACGGTGTACACGCTGTGTTCAAACATCAGCAGGCGGTCGGCAACGCCGATGCCAAGGGCTCCTCCTGAGCCCCCCTCCCCGATCACCGTGGCTAGGACCGGTACCCTCAGCCGGAACATGTCGCGAAGGTTGACGGCAATGGCCTCGCCCTGACCCTGCTCCTCCGCCAGCACCCCCGCATAGGCGCCAGGCGTGTCGATGAAACTCAGAATGGGAAGCCCGAAGCGATCCGCATGCTCCATCAGGCGCATCGCCTTGCGGTAACCCCCTGGGGAGGCCATGCCGAAGTTGCGAGCCACGTTCTCCTTGGTGTCGCGCCCCTTCTGGTGGCCCAGAAGGAGCACGGCCTGGTCGCCGATCTGGCCCACGCCTCCCACCAGGGCCCGATCATCACCGCCGCAGCGGTCGCCATGGAGCTCATACCAAGAATCGGTGATCACCTGGATGTAATCCAGGGTGCTGGGGCGTTGCGGATGGCGCGCCACCTGAATTTTCTGAGCGGGCGTCAAGGAGCGAAAAATTTCCTCCCGCCTTCTGCTGGCCAGGGTTTCCAGCTGGAGCAGTTGCTGGCTCACATCCACCTCTGAATCGCGGGCGAGCTGGCGGATCTGGTCGATCTGTTCCTCCAGCTCGACCAGGGGTTTTTCGAAGTCCAGAAGGGCTCGTCTGGCCATGGAGTGGGAAGGGCGGTGGAAGGAATGGGTGGCGGAGGGCCTCAGGCCATCACGAGGGAAGGGGCCAGCTGGTGATTCAGTCCCAGGGGAGTGAAACCATGACGGCGGGATGCATCGCCAATCCGTTCCATTCCTTCCAGCGTGATGTTGTTTCGTCCCCAGCTGAAATTGGTGTGGAGATCTTCAAAGTCGAGCAGCATCGCTTCCGCAAAGCAGGCAAACATCTGCCGCCTAGGATTGAACATATCTGCCCCGCTCATCATCTGCCAGGAGATGTCCTGCCAGAATTCAACGATTCCCCCCTTGAGCACGGCGATCCCTTCATCGGCCACCTTGCTGTCGAGATTCTTGGGATATCCGCCATCCACCATCAGGCACGGGCGGCGAAAGCGAGTGTCTTCGAGAGAGAGCGTCTGGGGCAGGCTGGCCACCCACACCACCACATCCGCCTCGGCCAGGGCCTCTTCCAGGGCAAGAATGCGCCCAGATCCCAGGGAGGCCTGAAGATCCAGAAGCGGTTGTTGCTGACGGGCCACCAACAGCACCTCCGCCACGCCCGTCCGCTGAAGGAGCCAGCGGCACACGGCGCTGCCGATGTCTCCGGTGGCCCCAATCACCGCCACCTTGGCCTGGGAGAGCTCGATCCCCACCTCCGGAGCGGTGGTCTCCACCTGGCGGCAGATCACCCAGGCCGTGTGGGTGTTGCCCGTTGTGAAACGCTGCCAATCCAGCGTTGTGTTACGGATTTGTTGCTGTTGCAGCAGGTTGAAGTTCTCAAAAATAATCGATGTAAAGCCACCTAACGCACTGATGTTGATCCCGCTTTTCTGGGCCAGCTCCATGGCGTTCAATACTTTGCGCCGGGCTGTTTTAAACCGACTCAACATCTCCGGAACAAAGACGGAATCGATGTAGGCACCTTCGATCGTCTTGCCCACCGGACTGGTGATCTCAAAGCGCTCCACGAGCTGGGGTGGAGCGCTGCACCACATGTCCAGATCCCCTTCGGCATAGTCGGGATAGCCAAGGGAGAGTGCCAGCGCCTTGGCGGCATCGAGACTGGTGGAATGACCGATGAGGCCAAACATGGGTGAGCAAGATGGTGTGGCAGGAACTGCCGGCGCCACATCCTGCCATGACGTTCCGTGCAGCAGTCGGGTTATCCCACCAGCGCCGCTGCTGCCATCCGGGCGATTTCACGGGAATTGAAGCCGATCTCGGTCAGGGCCTCCTGGTAGGCGATCAGGAAATCCTCGATCAGGTCTTCCTTTGCCATGCCCAGCTCTGAGGCGTCACCAGCCACCCCTTCCAGCATGCGTCGGACGTGGGGGAGGTTGTCGCGGTTGGCCTGCTCCAGCTCATCTCTGCTGCTCTCAAAGTTGGCCTTGAGCCATTCCTGGCCGTAGTTCAGATGGGTGTACTCGTCCTTGACCACCCCCTCGGTGATCTTTCTGGCAAAGGGGTCGGCCACTGGGATATAGATGTGGTAAGCCGAGATGGCGAAGGCTTCGATGAGCAGGGACTGGATCAGCAGACAGGTCACCACTTTGCCCTGGGCAAGAGCGGATTGAAAATTCTCGCGCAATGGCGTGAAGAACTTCTGGGCAAAGGGCATGTCTGCGGCGACGCCGAGATTATTGCCGCAGGCCATGAAGCCCTTCATGTGCTTCAGCTCCATGCGAGCTAGAACGGCGAGCTCTTCAGCCTGGTCGGGGAGGAGGGTGCCGAGAGCAATGTAATTATCGTGAGCTTCCTGCTCACCCTCGATCACAATCGCGTTGATACGGCTGTATGCATCTTTATAGATTTCACTTTTAAAATCTGGAAGGGTTTCGGTCTCCATACTCGTTGGGGCCAGGAAGGGATGGTTGGCAGAGTTTAAGCACGAGTCTTTGCTCTTGGCGGCCAGTCACTGCTCAGCAGTGACTGCAGACGCCGCTGCCAGCTCGTCAGCAAGGCGGTGAAGAGCTGTTCGCCCAGTTCTGCCGTCGCCCCTGAGGGATCACCGATCACTCCGGATGCACTGAGCTCCTGGGTGAGCCACGCCGTTGGCGCTTTGCCTTCCCAGCTCCAGCCATCGGGCGGGGGGGTGGGGGGCTGCAGACCATCCACCTGCCGTTCCGCCCCCACGAGTTCCGGTGCCAGGTGCAGCATGAGGCTGGTCTCGGCCAGCCCCGCATGCAACCCCCCGCTGCGCTCGGGCTCGGGGATGAGGGTGCCCAGGGTTTCGGGACCGCGCCAGAGAAAACAGGGGAGCACCGCCAGGGATGGGTGGTTGGCCCGCAGCTGCCGAGCCGCCGCATCCAGCAGGCTGATCTGTCCCCCATGGGCATTCATCAACACCAGGCGATGGAAGCCCCAGCCGGCCAGGTCGGCTCCCACGCGCTCCACCAGGCTGATGAGATCCTCTGCCCGAAGGCTGAAGGTGCCTGGAAAAGCCTTGTGCTCCGGGGCAAAGCCGATTTGCTGCACAGGCAGGCGCCAGATCGGCTGATCCGCAGGCAAGGCCGCGATCAGCGCATCCACCATCCGATCAGCGAAGAGGGCATCGGTGGCCAGCGGCAGGTGGGGACCATGCTGCTCCAGCGAGCCCATGGGCCAGAGGATGGTGCTCCCTTCCCGTTGGGCTGCGGCCTCAACGGCGGGCCAGGGAAGGAGTTCCAGACGTTTTTCCATGGCCGTTCGGCGTGGGCGGCGGTGAGGACTACGAAGTCGCCAGGCAGACTCCGTAGAGTGGTCAGTCTGTCAATCCATCAGGTGATGGCCGGACCCGGCAAGCCCCCCTCGCTGCAGCCTCGACGGCCCGATCCCCGCAATCCAGGGGGCGGGGTCACCCCGCCGCGCCGCCCCCCCCAGGTGGTGATGCTGAAAAAGGACGATCCCAGGACGGACTCCAGGGACCAGTCCTCCCAGCTCCCGATTGAGGACGTCAGTCCTGATGGTGCCAAGCAAGCCCCTGCGCCGCCGGCCCCGCCCAAGTCTCCTGCCCCCCGTATGGAAGTGGAGCGGTCGGACGACGACCGTTTTTCCCTCGCCGAGCTGGAGGGGATGACCATGGCCGATCTGCTGGGGCCCTCTGCCACCCCAACCAGAAGGGCGAGCCAATCCAGTGAATCCAAACCTTTGGCCAGGGCTCAGCCTCGGCCAGAGCGCAGCGTTGACGATTTTGATTTCGACGAGGAGGCCTTTCTTGCCGCCCTCGATGAGAACGAACCGGTGGGCACCACAGGCGACCTTGTGAGTGGCACGGTGATCGGTGCCGAGAGCGATGGGGTTTACGTCGATATCGGCGGCAAGGCCCCCGGCTTCATGCCGAAACGTGAATGCGGCCTGGGCGTGATCACCAGCCTCAAGGAGCGCTTCCCTAAAGGGATGCCCGTGGAAGTGCTCGTGACCCGCGAGCAGAACGCGGAAGGGATGGTGACCGTGAGCGTGAGGGCTCTGGAGTTGCGCAAGAGCTGGGACAAGGTTCTCCAGCTCGAGAAGGAGGGCTCGCTGGTGCAGGTCAAGGTGAATGGGTTCAACCGAGGGGGTGTCACCTGCGACCTCGAGGGCCTCCGGGGCTTCATCCCCCGATCCCAGCTCAATGAGGGCGACCAACATGAAGCACTGGTGGGCAAAACCCTAGGTGTTGCGTTCCTGGAGGTGAACCCTGAAACCCGCAAGCTGGTGCTCTCTGAGAAGAAAGCGGCCACGGCCCTGCGGTTTCGCGAGCTGGAGGTGGGTCAGCTTGTGGAGGGCCAGATCAGTGCCGTCAAGCCCTATGGGTTCTTCGTTGATCTCGGCGGCGTCAGTGGCCTTCTGCACCATTCCTCCATCACCGGCGCCGCCCTGCGAGACCTGCGGGAAGCGTTCCAGCAGGGTGACCGGATCATGGCCCTCATTACGGCCGTGGATGGGCAGCGCGGACGGATCGCCCTCAACACCCAGTTGCTGGAGAATCAACCCGGAGAGTTGCTCATTGCCAAGGAGCAGGTGATGGCAGAAGCGGCAGCACGGGCTGCCCGTGCCCTTTCTCTCCTCAAACAGAGAGAACAAGAGGCGGCCCAGTCCCACCCTGCCAACCCTGTGGAGCAGGAGCTCCCCCCAGCGTCGGGATCAGCTGAAGAGAGCCCGGTTCTTCCATGATGGTGAGTTCCCCTGCTCCTGCAGGTCTTCGTGGAGCCGACTGGGAGATCGATTTCTACTCCCGCCCCGTACTTGAGGCTGATGGACGCAAACGCTGGGAAGTGTTGATCTCCTCAACCCCAGAGGTGTGCGCAGTAGGTGCCACCCAGCCCATCTTCCGTTTCGCCAAACGGTGTTCTGCCGACACCGTGAATTCCCAGTGGCTGCGTGAGGCATTGGCGGAGGCCCTCGACATGGCCATCGCCGAAGGGCGCATTTCTCCCGGCCGGCTCCGCTGCTGGAGAGGCTCCATGCGGGCGATGGTGGAGAGGGCGGCGGCACCGTTGGGCCTGGAGGTGTTGCCCAGCCGTCGGTGTTTCACCCTGATGGAGTGGCTGGACCAACGGGAACGGGAGGTTTATCCGGCCGAGGAGGGTTACATGGCTGGGCCCCTGGCACCCCCACCCCAACCCCAGCGTTCCGCTCCCCTGGCCTGGCCGGAAGTAGCCAGGGGCGACTCCTGGAGCTGGGCCATGCTCCCCCTGGAGGCCCTGGCTGATGCAACAGACTGGAGCATGGGTTTCGGGAGCCTGCTTCCCCTCCCCCCCGATCTCGATCCCCAGGCAGGAGTGCCGGGCATTCGCCTCTTCAGCCGCCATCGTGCCCTCGCCATCGCCGGCTGGCTGGCGGGTTTGGAGCCCGTGAGGCTTGAGCTCGATGAAGGGCAGCTGGTGCTGGAGGCCGGGCTTGATGATCGCTGGCGCCTCGCCAGGCTGGCGGAGCAAGAGGCTTCGGCCATCCAGGAGGTTTTTGCCCGGGCCCGCCAGGATGCTGGGGGGTTGCAGTTTCTGGCGGTGCAGAGCGTGGATGGGGAGGCCCACCTCGAGGGGTTCTGGATGCTTCGGGATCTACCGGATGGCTGAGGAGGCGCCCCCCCCGTTTAACCGTCCGGACGCCCACTTCAACACCCTGGAGGGGTGGACATGGGTCGGCACCTATGGGGGCTGGTATCTCCAGTCCGATCTGCTGGGAGCGTTTGAACATGGATTCTTCACCCGCCAATGGGAAGGAAGAGAACCCGATGAACTGGCGGGCTATCTGAGTGCGGGCATCAGCGTGCACCGGCCCCGCCAGATTCACAGTGCCCAGGTGCTGCAAGCCCACGCCGCCTGCTCAGCCCCCTGGCCCGAAGCCGATGGATTGATCAGCAGCGACGGAGGACAAAGTCTCTGGGTGTGCGGGGCGGATTGCACGCCCGTCCTGCTGGCCGATCCCCGCAGCGGCAGGGTGGCGGCCTGCCACACCGGTTGGCGCGGTGTGGCAGGCCGCATCCTTCCCCGCGCCCTGGCCCTGCTGGAGGAGGGAGGCAGTCTGCGCCGCGAGGTGATCGTGGCCCTTGGGCCAGCGGTCAGTGGTGAGGCCTACCAGGTGGAGAGGGAGGTGAGCCAGCAAGTGGCCGAGTCGCTCTTTCCACCTGGCGCCAGCCATCCTGGTGGTGCTGGGGCCCTGGAGGAGCTTCTGGCCTGCGGCGCGCTCCAATCCGATCCCTTGCCTGGCCGAGATCGACTGGACATCCGTGCGGCAACCCGGCGTCAGCTGGAGAACGAGGGCGTCCTCTCGTCCAACATCAGCGTGTGCCCGTTGTGCACGGTGGCCAATCCCGCACTTTTTCATTCCTGGCGTCGCGATCAGGTGAAGGCTGTGCAGTGGAGTGGAATCGTTTCCCAGAACTGAGCCAGGCGTTTCCTCCCCATGGGGTGATTCGGAATTAAGAAACCCCGTTTTGCCAGTTCTGAAACCCCTTTAAGGCGACATACAACCGATAACTTTTCCCTGCAGCGAGAAAGTCTCCAGAGCGGTCTTCGCTTGAAAAGCAGCATTTGCCACTTGCAAACAGCCCCTTCGTGTTGTGATAATGCAATTGTCGCATTCTTAGAGACCATGCTCACAGGGGCAGACCTCCTCGCCAAGGTCAAGGAGTTGGGTGATGTCAATAAATCCGACCTTGTTCGAGCCTGTGGATATGTTTCCACCAAGAAGGACGGGACCGAGCGTCTGAACTTCACCGCTTTCTACGAAGCCCTTCTCAACGCCAAGGGCATGGACATCGGTTCTTCCTCCAAGGCTGGCAAGGCGGGCCGCAAGCTCAGTTTCAATACCAAGGTGCAGTTCAACGGCAACCTGATGGTGGGCAAGGCCTACACAGCGTTATTGGATCTCAAGCCCGGTGACGAATTCGAAATCAAACTCGGTCGCAAGCAAATCCGACTGGTGCCCCTCGGGAGCGAAGAAGAGGAGGCTTGATGGCAAGAGCTACAGCCTCCGCCACTTTCAGGCCATCAATCGCTGCTGAGAGGATTCCGCCCGCGTAGCCTGCTCCCTCTCCCGCGGGATACATCCCTGGAGTGTTTCTGCTCTGAAAGCTCACGCTATCCCTTTCCAGTCGGATCGGAGAAGAGGTTCGGGTTTCCACTCCGGTCAATAGAGCGTCGTCGAGCAGGTAGCCGGGAAGCCTGGTGGCAAAGATCGGCAGGGCTTCCCTGAGAGCGGTCAGCACGAAGTCAGGGAGACACCCGTTGAGGGTTCCCAGCTGCACCCCTGGCAGATAGGACCCCTTTACGACTTCGCGCGGAGCAGTGCAGCTCGGCCTGCTCGGTTTGTCCGCCAGAAAATCGGCCAGACGCTGGCCTGGAGCCAGATAGCTTTCTCCTCCAGCCTGGAAGGCCTGTTGTTCCCAGTGGCGTTGGAAGGCCACCCCGGCAAGGGGATCTCCAGGCCATCGGGCCCACGGATCCAGATCGTCGTTGGTGATGTTCACCACCAGCCCACTGTTCGCATTGCGTTCCCGGCGGGAATGCTGGCTCATGCCATTGGTCACCACGCATCCCTCCTCGGACGTGGCCCCCACCACCCAGCCCCCCGGGCACATGCAGAAGCTGTAGACATCCCGCCCCGATGCTGTGTGGTGCACCAGCTTGTATTCGGCCGGTCCCAGGCGGGGATGGCCGGCTTGCTCCCCCCACCGGGCCCGATCGATGAGGGCCTGGGGATGCTCGATGCGCAGGCCCACCGCGAAGGGTTTGCGCGCCATGGCCACCCCCTGTTCCTCCAGACGGTGAAACGTGTCGCGCGCACTGTGCCCCAGGGCCAGTACCACCTGGCGAGCCTGCAGGCACGCTCCATCTGCAAGGCGCACTCCCTCAACCTGCCGGCTGCCATCGCCCGCGAGAAGGAGCTCCTCCACCCTGGCGCCAAATCGCACCTCGCCGCCCAGGGATTGGATTTTCTCCCGCAGACCCCGCACCACGGTGGCCAGCCGGAAAGTGCCGATATGGGGGTGGTGCAGGGTCAGAATGTCTGAACTGGCCCCTGCAGCCACGAGCTCCTCCAGCACCTTGCGCACATACGTCGCTGGTTCGCTGATCTGGCTGTAGAGCTTGCCATCGGAAAAAGTTCCCGCACCGCCCTCGCCGAACTGCGCATTTGATTCCGGGTTGAAGGCCTGCGTTCCTCTCCAGAACCCAAAGGTATCCTTCGTGCGCTGCTTCACCGGTTGCCCCCGCTCCAGAAGCAGGGGACACAAACCCATCTCAGCCAGCAGCAGGGCTGCGAAATAGCCGCAGGGTCCAGCCCCCACCACCAGGGGGCGGTTCCCCAAGTTTTGCCATTCCTTTCCCTGGAGTGGTTCCACCACGAAGGTGTAACGCTCATCGGGACTGGGCCGGAACTGGGGGTTGTTGGCAAAACGGCGCAGCAGTTGCTGCCTTTGCTTGCCCTCCAGCGCAAGCTCCAGATCGATGGCGTAAACCAGCTGGATCTCCCCTTTTCTCCGGGCGTCAATGCTTTGCTTCACCAGTCGATGGGACAGCAGCACGGCGGGCGGAAGATGAAGCCTCGCGTAGATGGCTTTCACCAGATCAGCCTCGGTGTGATCCAGGGGAAGCCGGAGGCCGTGAAGACGCCAACGTTCCATGGGTTGCTGTCTATCGGCCGATCTCGGGCACCCCCCGGCGGAGCTTCCTGCGGGTCAGAACGGCCATGGCGATCCGAAAGGCCTCCTCCAGCCGCTGCATGGTTTCGTTGGGTCCCCCGGTTTCAGGCGTATGGATGCTGATGAGCAGCCGGAACGCTTCCCGCACATCCGCTTCTTCCGCTTCGGTGTCGAGCCCCAGGGCCGCAAAGGCCCCCAGTTCTCTCAGGGAGGGCACATCCGCGAGGCACGGAGGTGCTTCCTCTGCTGCCATGAGGCGACTCTGCAGATAGGTCATTTGCACCCCGGTGAGCGGCTCAGCCATGGTCCGTTTTTGCTGGAGCCATTCCAGGGCCGTCAAGCCACCGAGGTTGAGGGGGAAACGGGTTCGGTCCGGCAGACCCACCAGCAGGGGATCCACTTGGAGATAGTGGCTGGCCTCAGCAAGACCGAAGTTGCGCCGGCGGCCGATCCGGACCCGGGCCGTGCATCCCTCCGCGGCTTCGAGCAGGCCATAGAGGGGCGTGCGGCCCACGATCCCTTCCAGCAGGATGTCACCGGAGTGCACGGTGAGCTCGATGAAGGTGCGATTGCGCAGACGGCCCACAGCCACTCCATTCACAAGGAGGGGTAGGGGCCCCTGGCCTGGCACTTGATCGATCCGTGACACCCGGAGTCCGGAAGGCATGGATCGAAAGGAAAGACGACGTTAGATCTTCACCTTAGTTGGCGAGATCGCGTGTTGATCGAGCTCCTGCTCAATCTCAGCAATCCGCAGACGCGTCGACAGGAGGGCATCAGGATTCAGGCTGATCGAATCAATCCCCAGGCCCACCAGGAAACGGGCAAATTCCGGATAGTCGCTCGGAGCCTGGCCACAGATTCCGATCTTGCGTCCGCACCGGTGTGCCGTTTCGATCGCCATCTGAATCAGGGTTTTCACGGCCGGATCGCGTTCATCAAAAAGATCGGCGATCAGTGCGGAATCCCGATCGAGTCCCAGGGTGAGCTGGGTGAGGTCGTTCGACCCGATGGAGAAACCATCGAATCGCTCGGCGAAAGCTTCCGCAGCCACCACATTGCTTGGCAGTTCGCACATCACATACACCTGGAGCCCCCCCTCCCCGCGTACCAACCCCTGCTTCGCCATCTCTGCCAGCACCCGATCGGCCTCTTCCGGGGTGCGGCAGAAGGGAACCATGGGGATCACATTCACCAACCCCATCTGCTCCCTCACCCGCCTCAGGGCCATGCACTCCAGGGCAAAAGCGCCGCTGAATTCCTGGGATACATAACGGGAGGCCCCCCGCCAGCCAAGCATGGGATTTTCCTCCTTCGGCTCAAACGCAGCTCCACCGAGAAGGCGTGCGTATTCGTTGCTTTTAAAGTCGGAAAAGCGGAGGATCACCGGCCTGGGATAGAAGGCGGCAGCGATCCGCGCCATTCCCTGACTCAGGCCATCAACGTAGTAATCGGTGGGCCTGGCATGGTTGCGCGTCAGTTTTTCAATCTCCGCTCTCTCCTGAGGGTTGGCGATCCGCTCCGGGCACAACAGGGCGAGGGGATGCACCCTGATCTGATTGGCAATCACAAACTCCAGCCGAGCCAGGCCAACCCCATCGCAGGGGAGGGCAGCGAGTTGAAACACCTCCTCTGGATTTCCCACATTCATGAACACCTGGGTGCGGGTGGCCGGGAGATGATCCAGCCGGTCCTCCCTCACCTCAAAGTCGAGCAATCCGCGATACACCTTCCCCTGCTCGCCTTCCGAGCAACTCACGGTGATCGCCTCCCCATCCTGGATGCGGGTGGTGCCCTCCCCGGTGCCCACGATGGCGGTGATGCCCATTTCCCTCGCAATGATGGCCGCGTGGCAGGTGCGGCCTCCCTGGTCGGTCACCACCCCTCTGGCCCTCTTCAGGATGGGTTCCCAGTCTGGATCGGTGCGGCGGGTCACCAGCAGATCACCGCTCTGAAACCGTTCGATCTCTGAGGGGTCCTTGATCACCCTGGCGCAGCCGTTGCTGATGGCGGCGCCGACGGCCCTCCCGGTGACGATGGGTTGGGCGTCTCCCTCGGAGAGCAGGTGCCAGCTGCGGAGCAACGCACCTTCCCGTCGGGATTCCACGGTTTCCGGCCGCGCCTGGAGGATGAAGAGCTCTCCGCTCAGGCCGTCCTTGGCCCACTCCAGATCCATCGGGGTGGGCTGGCCCCGCTGCTGGCTGTAGTGCCGTTCAATCAGGCAGGCCCAGCGGGCCAGGGTGAGGGCGTCCCCGTCGCTGATGGCAAACCTCAGTTGATCGGCCTCCGGCACCGGTTCATTGCGCAGGGATTGGCTCTTCCCTTCCCGCTTGTTGTCCTGCACCAGGCGCAGGGCTTTGCTCCCCAGCCTGCGGCTGATGATCGGGGCAAATCCCTGCGCCAGGGTGGGTTTGTGAATCAGCCATTCATCCGGGTTCACCGTTCCCTGCACCACGTTTTCCCCCAGCCCGTAGGCCGCTGTGAGCAGCACCACATCCCGAAAGCCTGTTTCCGTATCCAGGGTGAACATCACCCCCGCCGCCCCCAGATCGGAGCGCACCATCTCCTGCACCCCGATCGACAGGGCGACGTCAGCATGGCGAAAGCCGTGATGCTGGCGATAGGAGATGGCCCGATCGGTGAACAGGGAGGCGTAACACCGCTGTACAGCCTCCAGCAGACTGTGCTCACCCTCGATATGGAGAAAGGTGTCCTGCTGGCCGGCGAAGCTGGCCTCTGGCAGATCTTCTGCGGTAGCGCTGGATCGCACCGCCACGGCTGGTGGTGACTCCCGCTCCATCCCCATGGCGCCATAAGCCTCCAGGATCGCCTCCACGAGCGTGGGTGGGAGAGTGGCGGTGAGGATCATCTGCCG
Organism: Cyanobacteriota bacterium; assembly: GCA_035286045.1. GTDB lineage: Bacteria > Cyanobacteriota > Cyanobacteriia > PCC-6307 > Cyanobiaceae > Cyanobium. The sequence continues at coordinate 22,815 of JAYKIG010000070.1, forward strand.
GCAGGCCTGTCCGGCGGCCTGAAGGGCCTCGAGATCAGCGATGTCCAGAGCGGCCAGGGCCTGATCCAGCTCCGGCACCAATCCATTGGATTCGAGAAACAGGCGATAGGCCGCTGCGGTGGTGGCAAATCCACCCGGCACGCGAACGCCCTCGCTCTTGAGGGAGCGGATCATTTCCCCTAGGGAGGCATTCTTCCCCCCCACTTCCGCAATCGCCGTCAGCCCCACCTGCTCCAAGGGCATCACGAGTCGCATCGCCTCCTGCACTTCCCCACTCCCCCGGTACTGCTCCCACTCTGGCTCTGGTCTACAGGAGTGGTTATCTCCGTCACCACCTGAAGGCTGGGCGACGGGGCTAGGGGTCGCTGTCCTTGGTCCTGGTTGAGGGGGGGCTTCCAGAGGGCAACCATTGGGCCAGGATCCCCGCCCCGAGCAACACGGCGCCCAGGGTGAGGGCCAGCCCCTTGTTCTGTGCGGCAGGGCCATCCATCCAGGCGGCTGCGCTCAGGAAGGCCCCCCCAAGCAGCAGGCTTGGCACCAGAACGATCCCCTTGGCTGTGCGGTTCAGACTCATCGTTCAGCTGGAGGGAGGCCATCACCACAGGGAATGGGGCGTGCCAGCCCCTCGGCCACCATGGCTTCGCCAAGGTCTTCGCCTGTTCTGAGCACGCGCACCTGGGCCACTAGCCTGCCCTCCTGCTCCCTGATCGGCCGCAGGTTCACCTTCGTGCCCCGGGGGCCATGCTTCTGGAGCCACCCCAGAGCTTGCTCCTGGCTGGAATCGGGCACCGAGACACAGGCCAGCTGGATGCCGTAACTCCTGTTCTGATCGCCGATTTGCAACAGGGTGGCACTGCGGACGCTGAGAATTTCTGCAGCCATAGAAGGTGGCACAGCCACGGCCAGGATCCCCGTGCACAGGAGCAGGAGCATCAACACCTGGGGAATAGCCCTCCAGCCTGGAGGGAGGGAAACGAACGGTGGTTTCAGAGTTTCGCCCCGCAGCTTGGGCAGTAGTGATGGGCGCTGGCCGTGGTTTCTCCACAGGATGTGCACTGACGCACGGTGTCGATGGCCAGTTCGGGATGGGAGGGCAGGCCCACCATCTGGGCATTGCTGGCGCCGGGGGGAACCATGGGGTAGCAGTTTTCGCCCCGCCGAACCGTCACATCGATGAAGACGGGCCCGGGGTGGGCAAGGGCCTCCCGGAGTTGGGGGAGCAGGTCGGCGCGTTCGTTGATCTGGATGCCCCGCACCCCGAACGACTCGGCCAGACCCACGAAATCAGGCATCCCCACGCTCATCTCGGAAGCCGAATAGCGCTCGTCGTAGAAGCTTTCCTGCCACTGTCGCACCATTCCCTGCCAGCCATTGTTGAGAACAACAACTTTCACCGGCAGGTTGTATTGGCTGAGGGTGCCCAGCTCCTGGATATTCATCAGAATGCTGGCATCCCCAGCCACGCAGACCACCTGCGCGTTGGGTTTGGCCACCTGAACCCCCATGGCCGCCGGCATTCCATAGCCCATGGTGCCAAGGCCGGCACTGCTGATCCACCTCCGGGGGCCTGTTGGGAGGAACTGGGCCGCCCACATCTGGTGCTGGCCCACATCCGTGGTGATGTAGGCCTCAGGCGCGAGCTCCCGCAGGGCCACCACCACCTCCTGGGGGGCAATCTCCCCATCCGGACGGGGAACCACCAGGGGATAGTGGTGTTTCCACAGGGCGATGCGGGAGAGCCATCCTTCCGTGCGGCCCCTGCTTTCCTCTCCCACACTGAGGGCCAGGAGCCCAGACAGGGCGGCCTTGACATCGGAAATGATGGGCACATCGGGGATACGGTTTTTGCCCACTTCCGCGGCATCGATATCGATGTGAATCACCCGTGCCCGGGTGGCGAAACTATCGAGGCGACCTGTGACCCGATCATCGAAACGTGCCCCCACGGCGATCAGAAGATCGCACTCCGTGACGGCAAAATTCGCATAGGCGGTGCCATGCATGCCCAGCATGCCGAGGGCGAGGGGATCACGCTCATCGAAAGCCCCCTTCCCCATCAGTGTTGTGGTGACAGGGATCTGGAACCGTTCGGCCAGCTGGTAAACCTCCTGATGGGCTCCACTGCTCACCGCACCACCCCCCACATAGAGAAGGGGCCGATGGGCCTGGCGGATCAGGTCCAGGGCCTCTTCCAGCCGCTCATGGCTGGGCTGGGGTGTGATTTGGAACCCCGCCGGAATGGCCGATCCAGGCTGAACGGGGGTGTAGTCGAATTCTTCCGCTCCCACATCCTTGGGAACATCGATCAAAACGGGCCCGGGACGGCCTGAGGAGGCAATCAGGAAGGCCTCCGCCACAATGCGACCAATCTGGGAGGGATCACGCACCACCCAGGAATGCTTCACGATCGGCAGGGTAATCCCGAAGATATCAATTTCCTGGAAGGCGTCGGTTCCAATGGCCGCCCGTGGCACCTGGCCCGTCACCACCACCATGGGGACGGAGTCCATATATGCGGTGGCAATTCCCGTCACCAGGTTGGTGGCTCCTGGGCCGGAGGTGCCGAAGCACACCCCCACCTGGCCGGTGGCTCTGGCGTAGGCGTCAGCGGCGTGGGCTCCCCCTTGTTCATGCCTGACAAGGATGTGGCTGAGCCAACCCCGCTCCTCGGCCTGATGGAGCTCGTGATAGATGGGCAGGATGGCCCCGCCGGGATAGCCAAAGATGTGGCGCACTCCATGCCGTCGTAGGGAATCCATCAGGGCATATCCCCCACTCACCCGCTTCGGGCCTTTGTCCTCCAACTGGCTGGGAACAGGATGGGCTGCTGCTTCGTTGGATGGGGTGGGAGTCAGAGTCACAGCGGGCAGGCAGGGAGTGGAACGATGGAACCGCTCTCAGCGAGAGCAACGTTATCGGCTCTGACCAACATTAAAAGCTCCACGCCCGGTTGGCTGCCGGAGGCGACGTTCTGCAGCCATGGCCCGCAGCACGGCCGCCGGATCCAACCATCGGTTGCGGTAGCGAAGACCCCAGTGCAGGTGGGGGCCTGTGGTGCTGCCTGTCAGTCCTACATGGCCGATGGTCTGCCCCGTTCGCAGACGCTGACCTCGCTGCAGAAGCACGGGCCCACTGCGGTAGGTGTCGCCTTCCACCCGGCCCGCCAGGTGACAGTACAGATGCTCATAGGCCCCTGATCGGATGAGCAGACCGTTGCCGCATCCTGCATCATTGATGGTGGCGATCAGGATGCCACCCCACCAGTTCCGCACCGGCGATCCCAGGGGAGCGGCGATGTCCAGGCCGGCGTGAGGGCGGAGGCCCCCGCTCAACGGATGCACCAGGAGCCCGAAGGGGCTGGAGTAGCCCCCGAAGCTGGCCACTGGAAAGCTGGCCCGGCCCCAGACCATCCCCGGGCTGGCCTCCAGGGGCTTCGCCAGTGGAAGGAAGCCCGGGAGAACAGTCAACGCGGCCAGCACCCAGCGGGGCTGGATCTGCCGCAGGGAAGGGTCAGAGCAGGCCGATGGCATGCAGAGGGCCCTTTCCGCTCAGTAATTCGATCAGGAAGGCGGAGAAGCCCAGCATCGCCAATCGACCATTCCATACCTCTGAACTGTTGTTCCACCCCCAGGCCCATTTGTCCTGGGGATAGAGCTTCACTTTCTTCGGCAGCTGGGCCGCCTGATCCAGGTTGACCTCCGGACCTTCCAGGGCATCGGCCACCAGATCGGCCAAACCGGAGATAAAGGTGGGATCGGTGTTGGGGGCCGGCACCCTCAGAAAGTTGGCGATGCCCGCGTCGTGGGCGATCTCCGCATATTCCAGGTCGATCTCCTCCAGGGTTTCGATGTGTTCGCTCACAAAACTGATCGGCACCACCACCAGATCCCTCACTCCTTCCGCGCCGAGCTGCCGCAGGGCCTCATCGGTGTAGGGCCTGAGCCATTCCACCGGACCCACTCGGCTCTGGTAGGCAAGGGTGGAGGGGTTGGGATGGCCCAGGGTGCGTTCCAGTTCCTGCATGATCAGCCGCGTGCAGGCCTCCATTTCCCGCTGGTAGGGATCGCCTGCTTCCTCCACGTAGCTCTTCGGAACCCCATGGGCACTGAAGAACACGTGGGCCTTCGCCGGATCGTCGGCCTCCTGGATCGTCCGGCTGATCAAGCCCACCATCGCCTCGATGTAGCCCGGATGGTTGTACCAGCTCCGGATGCAGCGGATGGGAAGCTGGCTGAAGAGGGGATCGCTCTGACGCAGCCGTTGCAGTTCGCGGAAGCTGGAACCGCTGGTGCTGATGGAAAACTGGGGGTAGAGGGGGAGCACCACCACTTTGTCCATCGCATCGGCCTTGATGTCCGCCACGGCCGATTCGGTGAAGGGGTGCCAGTAGCGCATGGCCACGTAGGTGGTGGCGTCAATGGCCCGTTGACGAAGCAGGCTCTGGAGTTCCCGCGCCTGGTGCTCTGTGATGCGTCGCAGGGGTGAGCCGCCGCCGATCGCACGGTAGGCATCCTGGGATTTGCTGCTGCGTAGCGTGCTCACCAGCCAGGCAAGGGGGCGCTGCAGGGCCGGGATGGGCAACCGGATGATCTCCGGATCGGAGAAGAGGTTGTAGAGGAAGGGAGCGACGTCCTGGATCCGTTCAGGGCCACCGAGGTTCAGCAGCAACACGCCGACCTTTGCCATGCCCTGCCCGCAGAAACAGCTCCGCGAGCGTAACGCCAGCTCGAGGTCCGATGGGGTTCAGCACTGGCCTGTCCGTCGCTCTCACGGTAGTTTCCAGGTTCTGGGCCCCCTTTTTCGGAAGGCCACGGCTGTGTCCACCGCCATTCCCAGTGAACCCCGATTGCCTGAAGGACGCCGTGATGCTGGCCAACCAGGGGCTGGCGCAGGCAGGATCGTCCTGGCGTCTGGAGATCCGGGGCCAGCGTCTCGGACTCCGTGGCCCCCTCCCCCCCCGGCCCGGAAGCAGCCAGTCGAAGCCCGCGATCCAGCGCCTGAGCCTGGGATTGCGAACCAGCGAGGACGCTGTTGAGGAGGCCCTGGCCCAGCTGCACCAGGTTCAGCTCCAGTTGCAGCTGGGGACCTTTCGCTGGCAGGACTGGCAGCGGCCCACCTCCCGGCCTGTTGAGCCCGCTCCCGGCCAGAAGGAGGCGGAGGAGCAGAGAAGGGGTGCCTCTGGCACGGAACCCACCGGTTCCCTCCTGAACGCTCTGGAGTCCTTCAGGGAGGCCTTTCATCAGGATCCCCGCCGTCGCCGTTTCCCCTCCGGAGCCCGTAGCACCTGGCGGTCGGCCTATCAGCCCTATCTGCGCCGTCTCCGGACGATCGGTGAACAAGCCGGCCAGGACCTGGATGGCGCGCTGCTCACGACCGTTCTGGAGAGCTATCCCGTAGCCAGCCGTAGCCGGCAGCAATGCGCCCTGGTGCTCGGGGCCCTGGCCCAGCATCTGGCCCTCCCCCTTCCGGCCGATTGGCAGGAGCTCGGAAGGGGCTATGGACTCCATGCCGCCCGGTTCCGCCCCTTGCCGAGCGATTCCCAGATCCTGCAGGTGTTTGACCGGATTCCCAACCCCCAGTGGCGTCTGGTGTATGGGTTGATGGCCACCTACGGGCTGCGCAACCATGAGGTGTTCTTCTGTGATGTCTCCGCCCTGGGCCCTGATGGCGACAGGGTTGTGCGGGTGTTGCCCACCAGCAAGACGGGGGAGCATCAGGTGTGGCCCTTCCAGCCCGAGTGGGTGGAGCATTTCGCTCTGGAGCGATTGGCCCTCGAGCGGCGGGCCCTTCCCTCCATCACCACGGATCTGCGGGTCACCTCCCTGCGCACGGTGGGCCAGCGGGTGTCGGAACAATTCCGCCGATACGACCTGCCCCTCACGCCCTATGACCTCCGCCATGCCTGGGCGGTGCGCACCATCCACATCGGGCTCCCCGACACGGTTGCGGCCCGCATGATGGGCCACTCTGTGGGGATCCACAACCGCACGTACCACCATTGGATCACGCGACGGGATCAGCAGCAGGCGGTGGATGCGGCCCTCGCCCGTCGCCTCGCGAGCTGAGGCGCCAGGCAGAGTGTGCGCACAGTGGAAGGACGCTCCATGAAGGACAGCTCCATGACGGATGGGCCATCGCTGGATGAGGTGGCCGCTGACCTGGGGCAGGGGGGGATGGGTTCCCCTGAGACTGATCAGGAGGCCTACCAGAAGCGGATGGAGCGCAGGCGGGAGGTGCAGCGAATGCGCGTGGAAACCCGCCAGTTGGAGAAGGGGTTGGTGCTGGTGTTCACCGGGGAGGGCAAGGGAAAAACCACCGCAGCACTGGGGATGGTGTTGCGCATGCTCGGCCATGGGGAGCGGGTTGCCGTGATCCAGTTCATCAAGGGGGGATGGCAGCCGGGCGAGGTGGCTGCCCTCGGCCGCTTCGGGGAGGATCTGCACTTCCATGCCCTGGGAGAGGGTTTCACCTGGGAAACCCAGGATCGGGAGCGTGATCGCAGGGCTGTGGTTCTGGCCTGGCAACAGGCCCTGGCCTATCTGCACAATCCTGAGTGGAAACTGATTGTGCTGGATGAGGTGAATGTGGCGCTGAAACTCGGTTACCTTCCCTTGGAGCAGCTGTTGGAAGGGTTGCGGGTGAGGCCTCCCCTGACCCATGTGGCCCTGACAGGACGGGGAGCCCCTGAGGCCCTCATCGAATCGGCCGATCTGGTGACGGAGATGCGGATGGTGCGCCATCCCTTCCGGGAGCAGGGGGTGCGGGCCCAGGCGGGCATTGAGTATTGATCTGGGCCCCCACCGATGTCCCGGTGGGCCAGATGCGGGGGTCTTGCTACTGTTCGGCGGGTTTGGCCGGCCGGATCACTGGAATGACACCCTATCGGCGTGTGTTGCTCAAGCTCAGCGGGGAAGCGCTGATGGGGAGTCAGGGGTATGGCATTGACCCTGCCATCGTGCAGTCCATCGCCTCTGATGTGGCGGATGTGGTGTCGGCTGGCACCCAGCTGGCCATCGTGGTGGGGGGTGGCAACATCTTCCGGGGCTTGAAGGGATCGGCCGCGGGCATGGATCGCGCCACGGCCGACTACGTGGGCATGCTGGCCACGGTGATGAATGCAATCACCCTGCAGGATGGGCTGGAGAGGGCCGGAGTACCCACGCGCGTGCAAAGTGCCATCTCGATGCAGGAGGTGGCCGAGCCTTACATCCGCCGCCGCGCCATTCGCCACCTCGAGAAAGGGCGTGTGGTGATCTTTGCCGCCGGCTGCGGGAACCCGTTCTTCACAACGGACACCACCGCTGCCCTACGGGCTGCTGAGATCAATGCGGATGTGGTGTTCAAGGCCACCAAAGTGGATGGCGTCTACAACAAGGATCCTGCCCTCCATCCAGATGCCACCCGCTACGACACCCTGACCTTTATGGATGTGCTCAGCGGTGAGCTTGAAGTGATGGATGGTACGGCGATCGCTCTCTGTAAGGACAACTCTATCCCTATCGTAGTGTTTGATCTTTTTGGCCGCGGCAATATCAGCCGAGCCGTGGGGGGAGAGCCAATTGGCACTCGCATTGTGTCCACGCTTCAGCCCCATTCGTGATCCCTTCTTCCTTGCAGTGAGCCCCTATGGATCTTGAAGCCAGTATGCGCAAATCGCTGGAGGCCACCCAGCGAAACTTCAACACCATTCGCACCGGTCGGGCCAATCCTTCCCTCCTGGACAAGATCATTGTTGAGTACTACGGGGCCGAAACACCCCTGAAGTCTCTGGCGACCCTCTCCACTCCCGATTCCCAGACGATTCAGATCCAACCTTTTGATGCTGGGTCGGTGTCTCTAATTGAAAAATCCATCGCCATGAGCGATCTGGGGTTAACTCCAAATAATGATGGGAAAACCATCCGCATCAATATCCCCCCGCTCACGGAAGATCGTCGCAAGGATCTTTGCAAGATTGCTGCGAAGTATGCTGAGGAGGGGAAGGTTGCTCTGAGAAACCTGCGTCGGGATGCGATCGATCGGATCAAGAAACAGGAAAAAGACTCAGACCTTTCGGAAGATCAATCCAGAGATCAACAGGACAAAGTCCAGAAAGTGACAGATCGTTTTATTGTGGAGCTTGACAAACTGCTGGCCGATAAAGAGGCTGAGATCCTCAAAGTTTGATCCCGATCTTGCATGAGTTCCCCCCCGTGCCGTCCCGTCGACACACTTGTGATTGGGGCTGGACCGGCGGGAGCGGCGGCGGCTTTCCATCTCGCTGAGCGAGGCCGGAGTGTGGTGGTTCTCGAGCGGGAATGCTCGGGGCGGAGTAAGCCCTGCGGGGGAGGCATGGCGGCGTCCGTGCAGCGTTGGTTTCCTTTCGATCTGTCTCCCGCCGTGGATCAGATCATCCGGGAGGTGCGCTTCACCTGGACCCTGGAGGATCCTGTGGAGGCCAGTCTTCCCGGGGAAGCCCCCTTCTGGATTGTGCGCCGGGCTGTTCTGGATGCCTTCCTGGCGGAGCAGGCGGCCAGGGCTGGTGCCACCTTCCACTTTTCCACGGAAGCCACTTCCGTAGAGCGCCAAGGTGATCTCTGGCTGGTCTGGGACCAACAGGGGGAGCCATGGCTGGCCCGCAGTCTGCTCATTGCTGATGGTTCCTCCTCAGCCCTCGCCGGCAACCTGGGCCTGGGTCCCCCGCGCCCCCGTTATGCCTCAACCTTGTCGGTGGAAGTGGAGTGTGCCATCGGGGAGCCAGAGGTGGCCTATTTTGATTTTGGATCCGTTCCCCAGGGTTTTTGCTGGGCTTTCCCTCGCCACAAGGGATACAGCATCGGCCTGGGCACCTTCATCGGCCAGGCCGATGTGGACGGAGAAGAGGTGCTCCAACGGCTTCTCCCTTCCCTGGGGCTCCCCCCGGATGCGGGCCGGCGCAAGCCTTCCCGTCTGCGGATCTGGGATGGTCACTACCCCCTCGATGGGGCGGGCCTCCTGGTGGCGGGGGATGCGGCCTCCCTTTGCGATCCCTTCCTGGCGGAGGGTCTTCGGCCTTCCCTGATGAGTGGTTTCCGAGCAGCGGAGGGATTCCATGCCTGGCTTGGGGGCGACCCTCAGGCATTGAAGGCCTACACGGCCATCATGCGCAGCGACTGGGGGGATTCCATGGCCTGGGGAAAACGGATTGCTCAGGTGTTCTATCGCTTGCCTCGCGTGGGCTACCAGATCGGACTCAAACGGCCCACAGCCCCCAAGCGCATCGCCCAGATCCTCTCAGGGGACATGGGCTACGGCGATATCGCCCAGCGGGTGATCAGGCGCTTGCTGTTTCAGCGCGGGTAGGGACGATCACAGCCTTTCAGGTCGCGCAGCCGTTGATCGATGGAGCCCAGAAGTTCGATGGCAAACATCGGTGATTCCTGCACGGCGAAGAGAAATTTCTCCTTGTTCATGACCAGAAGCCTGCAGTCTGTGCGAGCTACCGCATTGCCGAATCGCCGGTGCTCCGGGGTCACAAGAGCGCCGGCACCGAACACATCTCCTGCTTCAATCCTCTCGTGACCACTCTCGCCATTCCAGGTGAGGTCGACCGTGCCCTCCAGCAGGCCAAACATGCAGTCGCCCGATTCACCAGCCTTGAACACCATGCTGCCGGCTGGCACCTGAATCACTTCCCCCGAAGTGGCAAGTGCGCGCATGGTGTCGAGGGCGTTCATTCCTTCAGGCCTACTGTGGATCGACTGTAGGTTGGGTAAACCAAGAACGGGTTAACAACAGGTGGCCTAGCGCCGCAGCGCAAGCGCTGCGCCCAGGCCGCCCCTCACATCTTCCGGGGCCAGGCGCCCATCCTGATCGGTGTCGAGGGCATCAAACACTGCATCGCTGCCCAACCACTCCTCACGGGTGATGCAGCCATCGCCGTCGAGATCGTTGAGGAGAAAGATCTCATGCACAGCATGGGTGAAGGCGGCCTTCCCTTCCAGGCTGGCCAGGCGATGGGCCAGTTGCACTTCCAGGGTTTCAATGGCCTTGGAAAATCCCCGGATGCCTTCGTCCAGCTTTTCGCTCGCCATGCGGTCTGTTTCCATCAGGTTGTCGAACAAGGCTTTGTCCACATGGATCTTTTCTTCGCTCATCCCTGGGGCATCGGCGATCAATTTGCGCTCCAGAATCCCTTCTCTGGAACGGAGTTGCTCCATCAGTGCGGGGGAGATCGTGAGTAAATCACATCCAGCCAGTTCGATGATCTCCTCTATATTTCTAAAACTAGCTCCCATCACTTCCGTATTGTAACCGTAAGTCTTGTAGTAATTGAAAATCCTGGTTACAGACAACACCCCAGGATCTTCAGGTCCGGGATAGCTTTCCCGACCGGTGGCTGCCTTATACCAATCCAGGATGCGACCCACAAAGGGAGAGATCAGGGTAACCCCGGCCTCTGCACAGGCCACTGCCTGGGCAAAGCCAAACAATAGGGTGAGATTGCAGTGAATTCCTTCCTGCTCAAGCTGTTCAGCGGCCCGAATCCCCTCCCAGGTAGAGGCAATCTTGATCAGCACCCGCTCCCTGTTCACCCCAGCCTGTTCATAAAGGCCGATCAGTTTGCGGGCTTTTTCAATGGTTGCTTCCGTGTTGTAACTGAGCCTGGCATCCACCTCGGTGGAAACACGGCCCGGCACGATGCGCAGGATTTCCTTGCCGAAGGTCACGCTGATTTCGTCCAGGGCTTCGGCCACAACGTCTTCCACCGGGGCACTCTCACCGATCACAGCCCTGGACTCCGTCAGGGAACGGTCAATAAGACTTTGGTAGGTGGGAATCTGGGCGGCCGCAAGAATCAGGGAGGGGTTGGTAGTGGCATCCCGGGGCGTGAACTGGCGGATGGCTTCAATGTCACCCGTATCGGCCACAACCACGGTCATGGTGGCCAGTTGTTCCAGCAGGTTGGTCATGCGATGCAGCGGCCTGAAACCTTCTTTTCACGCTAACGGTGGCACCTCTCAGAGCCCATGGGGGATGGCCTGGCTTGTGGGAATCCATACAAGCCAGAGGTGCTGGCCTCAGGGCTGGCTCTTGATGAGCTGGGGTTTCGGGGTGATCTTGTCCGGGCGGGAGGGTGGGATCTTCTCGAGCACCAGAAGGGCTTCCACAATCTGCCGTGCCACTGGAAGCGCCACGGTGGATCCATAGGCATTGCCGCCCTGCGGTTCATCCATGACCACCAGCACGACGTAGCGGGGGTTTTCCACCGGAAGAATGGCCACGAAGCTTGTGATCCTTGCCCCTGGGATGTAAACACCGTTTTCCGCCTTCTGAGCCGTCCCCGTTTTCCCACCGATGCGGTAACCAGGGATTTTGATTCCTTTGCCGGTGCCCTTGTCGACCACGGTTTCCATCCAGTTCACCACCTGCTGGGTGACTTTGGGATCCAGAAGCTGCACACCTTTCTGGGTGGGTCGGGTGGCGAGACCCTCCCCGGATCGCAGACCGCGGGTGATGTGGGGACTCACCAAGCGTCCTCCATTGGCCAGCATCGCCTGCAGTTGCAGCAGCTTCAGGGGAGTGAGGGAAAACCCTTGCCCGAAGGAGGCTGTGGCCGGCTCGATCGCGCCCGAGATGAATTCCTCCCGGGATTTCAACTGACCGGCCACCGCACCGGGCAGGTCGGTGTCCGGCACATCGTTGATGCCGATGGTGTTCAGCCACTTCCAGAAGGTTTCCCGCTTCAGATGGCGCATGGCGTCCACCATCCCAACGTTGCTGGATACCTGAAGAACCGTTGGGAAATCGATGATGCCATTGGCCCGCCGATCCGCGTTGAAGATGGGCCAGCCGCCGATGGTGAGCTGGCCGCTGTCATTCACCGTGCCCTTGGGATCGATGGCCTTTTCCTGCAGGGCTATGGCCAGATTGATGGGTTTGAAAGTGGATCCTGGTTCGTAGAGATCCTGAACGGACCACTCCCTGAAGGAGCCCGGGTTGAACTCCCAGTAGCGATTCGGGTCGTAAGTGGGAGTGGAGGCCAGTGCCAGCAATTCGCCCGTGTGGGCATCCATCACCAAGGCCACGCCCCGTTTGGCATTCCATTGCTTCATCTGTTTGCCAACGGCCTGTTGGGCCACCTGCTGCAAGCGAGAATCCAGCGTGAGTTGCAGTCTGAGGTCGTCCCCGTAGAGCGACCCGGCCTGCAGACCATCGGGCAAAGGGGTGCCGTCACCCCCTCGGCGCATGCTGAACGTGCTTTCCTGGCGCTTGAGATCCTGATCCCTGCTCTGTTCCAACCCAGCCTGGGGAACCCGATCCAGGTTCAGAAAGCCCACCACATTGGAAAAAAGGGATCCCTGGGGGTAGATCCGTTGGGGATAGGCCTCCAGATCCAGGCCGCTGATCTGGAGCTTCCGCACCTCTTCGGCAGTTTCAGGATCCAGATTGGTGGCCAGTTTTACCCCGCTCTTCCTATTGCCGATGCTCCGCAGGAGCTCCCATTGTGGGCGAGCCAAAACCTCAGAGAGTTTGGCGGTCACCTCCCTGGTTGAGCGCCGCGTATTGGAGTCGTCGCCGAAAAAACTAAAATATCTGGGGTGAGCCCACAGGGTGAAACGCTCCTCATCAATCGCCACCATCCGTCCTGCCCGGTCCACGATGGTGCGTCGCTTGCCCAGGGGCTGGATGGCCTGGGTCTGGATCTCCCTCGCTTTCTCCTGCAGGGCTTCCCCTTGCACCACCTGCAGCCAAACGAGTCGAATGGACAGACCGCCGAGAGCCAGGCACAGAAGGGCAAACACCCACAACAGGCGAGTGGATGGGGGCTGGAGCGGAACAACGTTCCGCCCATGGCCCCTCGGCCGACCATTTCCCCCTACAAGCCTGGATTCCGAAGACCAAGGTCGGCCGTTGGGGGGATGGCGGGTGGTGGGTTGCTCCATCAATAGCCAGCGGGGAGGGAAGGACGCACTTTCACGGACGCTGATTGTCCAATGGCGAAACCTTTCAGAACAGGAAACACAGCCTTTGCTGACCCCGTTGGCTTGGGGGCGGGAAGGTGAACGAGATTTTCACTGCTGGTGAGGAGCAACTGGCCCGGACGCCCCATGCTTCGGATGTGGTGTTGCTCCAGCACCGCCGCTGATTCATGCAGTCGGTGCTCAAGCACCTTGGTGGCCTCCAGCTCGGCAAAGTTCTGCGACCATTGATTTTGCCAATGGAGTGTGAGGGCGCTCAGTCCCACCAAGGAGAAACCCAGTCCCAGCAGGGCCCCCGACGACATCTTGTGAAGGCTGGCGAGGAGGGGAGAGCGGCGCTCCATCTTGCGACCGCTCAGGGACCCCTGGATCAGCTGCAATGAGCGTTCCCCGATGCGAGATTTCGGTTGCTGCCTGCGTCCTGTCCGCCGCCCCGAGGTGCGCTGCGACCGTTTCGATGCGTTGGCTAGGGAACTGGGAATGGAAGCGGAGGAAGGCGTGGCGACCAAGGGATTGGGCCCAATTCAGAGCAAGTGAACCACCCCGCTGCCCCGTCGGCAAGGAGAACGTCAGCGGGCCAGCAGCAGGAGATTGAGAAAGGTGAGGCCGTTCCACAGGGCATGCAGACACACGGCGGCTCCCAGACGTCCGCTCCGCCAGCGCAGGAGACCCAGACCCATTCCCAGTACGGACAGGGGCACCAGCTCACCCAGGCTGAGGTGGGCGAGGGCAAAGAGCAGGGCACTGATCCCTACCGCTGCGAGCCCACCCATGTGACGGCTGAGCACGGGAAGGAGAACGCCGCGAAACAGGGTTTCCTCAAAAAGCGGGGCGAAGACCACGGCCGTGAGGGCGAAGGCCAGCAGGGCCAGACCGTTGGAACTGGCTAGCACCATCTCCAGCAGCGGATTGCTGCCCCCGGGGTCTGTCCAGACCTGTTGCAGCATCCAGGTGGCGAGCGCCACCAAGGGAATCACCATCAGGAACCCGTGCAAAGCCGGAACCACCACGGCGGAAAAGGGTCGCCAGCCCCACTGGAGCCACCCCCCCCTGGGAGGGTTGGGATGCCGGGCCAGGAACAGGGCCAGAATCCCCAGAGGGGCCAGCGCGAGGGTCAGGTACGACCCCAGCACATCGATCCCCTGTCGGGTATCTCCAGGCAGCGTCCAATGGCTCAGTAGACGATGCAGCCCTCCCTGGGTCAGGGCGGGGAGGAGAACCTCGCCGAGCAGCACAAATCCACCGGCGATCACCAGCGTCACATCCACAAGGGAGAGGGGCGGGGCCACCAAGGGAGGAGGGCTGGCAAGCCTGCCCCGTTGCAGCAGCCACAGCTGTCGCCCCAGAAGCACCACACCGGCCACCATCAGCAGGGCTGGCAGCACGGTCAGGGCCAGAAATCGCCCGATCAACCAGGGTGCCTGCCGCTGCGCTGGGCAGGTACTGGCGGGCCCCCCCAGCTGCTCGCATCCCAACTGGGCGATCAGGCTCCCCTTGCCCCAGGGGGCCAGGAGGACCTGCTGTTGGGCCGGGGATACGGAGGTGGCCCCCTGGAGAGCGACCAGCAGGGGGCGACGGGATGGATCCACCTGGGTGGCCAGATCGTCCAGAGCGGAAGCCTTGGTGGTTGATGGCGGGTTCCCTTGGCTCCTCTGCAGCAGGGTGAGTTCCAGGCGCCTGCTTGCCGACGGCGGGATGGAAGGATCCTTGCTTTGCTGTTCCAGCACTTTCACCAGACTGTCCCGAGGGTCCTCTCCCACCAGGAGAGGGCGAAAGGAAGGGGGCAGCACCTCCGCGGTCAGAACGGTGAGCTCCAGCTGACGCAGTTCAAGGGCGCTCACCACCGAGGGCCGGGACAGACTGTCCTGCAGTCCACTGATCCAGATCAGTCCGCTCAGACAGAGGGCCACCAGGGCCAGGAGTCCCTTCCAGCTCCCCATGCCGTCCCATGGGGACAGGCGTCCTGGGCCTGATTCGGCTCGGGTTGGCTCGGGTGAGGCCTGACCTGCCACGAAGTCCTGGTTGGTGGATCCATGGATTCTGGTCCCATACAGTTGCCGATGACCGACCCTGCTGGCCGTGCCCCTTCGCCTTGTGCTTGTGCGTCATGGGTTGAGCACGTTCAACCTGGAGCACAGGATCCAGGGACGGGATGATCTCTCCGCTCTGGCGAGGGAGGGCCAGATCCAGGCCCAAGACACGGGAGTGGCTTTGAAAGATGTGGGGTTCTCCGCGGCCTACAGCTCCCCGCTGACGCGAGCCAAGGACACGGCGCTCACCCTTCTTGAGGCCGCTGGCGCCGCCATTCCGTTGCAGGTCGATGAGGATTTGCGGGAGGTGGATTTGGGGCCCTGGAGTGGCCTGCGGCGGCAAGAGGTGCAGGAGCGCTTCCCGGAGCAGGCCCGGATCTGGCAACTGGCTCCCGAGACGCTGGAATTGGAGCGTGCTGACGGCAGCCGGTTCATCCCCCTGATGGAGCTGATGGATCAGGCTGGACGTGTTGTGGATCGTCTGCTGGCGACTCACCAGTCTGCTCTCGGCGCTCCGCAGATCCAGAGCGTGCTGGTGGTGGCTCACAACGCCATCCTTCGCGCCCTGGTGTTGCGGTTGCTCGGCCTTGGGCCTCAAGGCTTCCGAAGACTGCGGATGGATAACGCCTCGATTTCGGTGCTCAACCTTCGCCAGGACCACGGTGAGCGCCTAGACGTGCAGCTCGAATCCCTCAATAACTCCATCCACCTGGGTGCCGGATTGCCCCCCGCCAAAGGGCCTCGCTTGTTGCTGGTGCGCCATGGAGAAACGGATTGGAATAAGGAGGGACGCTTCCAAGGGCAGATTGATATTCCCCTCAATGCCCACGGCACCTCCCAAGCCAAGGCAGCCAGTGATTTTCTCTCCAGTGTGGCCATCCAAAGGGCCTACAGCAGCACGATGGCCCGTCCCCGGCAGACGGCGGAAGTGATTTTGACCCATCATCCCGGTGTGCCTCTCACCACCACTCCCGGGCTGATGGAGATCGGCCATGGCCTCTGGGAAGGCTGCTTGGAGCAGGAGATTGCCGCCACATGGCCAGAGCTCCTGGCCGACTGGAAACGGGCGCCCCACACGGTCACCATGCCCGACGGCGAAACGCTCCAACAGGTGTGGGACCGTTCTTTGGGCACCTGGAGCACGATTGTGCGGGGCCTGAGCCCGGAGGAAACGGCTCTGGTGGTGGCCCACGACGCCGTGAACAAGACCATCCTCTGCGCGCTTCTGGGACTCTCACCGGCGGATATTTGGATGGTGAAGCAGGGCAATGGGGGGGTCAGCGTGGTCGATTACCCCCATGGACATGGCGGTGCCCCCGTGGTGAGCTGCCTCAACCTCACCGGCCACCTTGGTGGTGGCGTGCTCGACCGCACTGCCGCAGGCGCCCTTTGATGGAGGGCCTGATGGCGTCCTCCCTGCTCTTGCGCCAGGTCAATGTGCTGGAGGGGCCAGGGCAACCGGCCAGCCAACGGGATGTGTGGCTGCAGGGACGTCAGTTGATGGGATGGGAGCCCAGCGTGCCCCCCACCCCCTCCCAGCCCGTGAGGGAGTTGGATGGGAAGCGCTGGTGGCTGGCCCCCCCCCTGGTCGATCCCCACAGCGTGTTGGAAGATCCCTGGCTGGGTCGTTCGGAAACCCTGGAGAGTCTCTCCTTGGCGGCAACGGTTGGCGGCTACGGAACTTTGGCCCTGCTTCCCTGGGCGAGGCCCTGGAGAGATCGGCCCGAGAGGCTGCAGCTGGCCTGGAAGGCCCCCCTGCGCTTGGCGCTCTGGGGCAGCTTCAGCTGTGAGGGTTTGGATG
Source organism: Cyanobacteriota bacterium (assembly GCA_035286045.1). GTDB lineage: Bacteria > Cyanobacteriota > Cyanobacteriia > PCC-6307 > Cyanobiaceae > Cyanobium. The sequence goes on from JAYKIG010000070.1 coordinate 39,587, forward strand.
ACGATTTGGCGCTGCATGCCGAGCAGATCCAGGCGGGAGCTTTGGGCTTGGCTGGCTCCAGCCATCTTCCGCCCTTGGCTCTGCTGGAGAAGGGATTGCGGCTTGGAGAGATGGGGCAGCGCCCCGTGCTGATGGCGCCAAGGGATCCCTCCCTAGCCCAGGAGGGATTTGTTCGCGAACGGGTGGAGGCCTTGCGAGCGGGATGGCCCATGGACCCAGCCTTGAGTGAAACCCTTCCCCTGCAGACCTTGCTCAGCTTGCACGCTGCCCATCCGGGCGTGCGCCTGCGGCTGATGAATCTCTCCACCGCAGAAGCCGTCTCCCTCCTTCACAGCCATCCAGATCCCCCGCCGGCCAGTGTCTGCTGGTGGCATCTGGTGGCAGACAGCGGCACTCTGCACCCAGCCGATGAGGGATGGAGGATGGTGCCGTCCCTGGGTGGACCAGGGGATCGGCTGGCTCTGATTCAGGCCCTCAG
>JAYKIG010000071.1:0-3209 GCA_035286045.1 Cyanobacteriota bacterium
CCGGCTCGATGCGGGCAATCACTCGCCCCCTGGAGGTCACCTGTAGCTCCTCACCCGCCTGAACGCGCTTGAGATAAGCGGGGAGATGCTGGCGAAGGTCGGAAACAGAGACACGGGTCATGGGGGCCGTCCCGCAGTTGTACGTTTTAAGCGTACATCTTAGCGATGGCCTCAGGCGCTGGCCCCTCCCTCCCTCAAACCTCCAGCCCCGCCAACCACTCCCCGGCCGGCGCGATGGTGATCGCCCCCCGCGCTTCCTGCTGCCTGGCGTCCCGCACCAGCTGCACCGCTTCGGCGGCGGGGAACTGGGCCGCAAAGCGCGCCAGGGCCCGGTGGGGATTTGCATCGGCGAGCTTGCACTCCACCAGGGTCGTGACGTCCTCCTCCAGGGCCAGGCAAAAATCCACCTCCGCCCCATCCTTGGTGCGGAGGTCGTGCAATGCCACCGGCCGCCCGCGGGTGTCGCCGATGTAATGGGCCTGCTTGAGCAACATCACCGCCACGGCATTTTCAAAGCGCAGGCCCTCATCGCCCTTCACCAGACCTATGACGGTGAAATACACCTTGGGTGCCTGGAGCAAGGATCGGGCAATGTTGCGATGCCACGGCGTCACGACGAACACCACAACCAGGGCCTGAAGGATGTCGAGATAGCGCCGCAGGGTGGTGGGTGACACCGCCAGGTCCCGGGCGATCGACGCCAGCGAGAGGGGTGAGCCCACCCGCGCACGCAACAGCTCGAAAAACACCCGCATCGTATTGATCTCCTGCAGGCGGGAGAACTCGAGCACGTCTTCCCGGATCAGATCCGTGGCGTATTGCCGTCGCCAGCGTTGGGCGTCGTCTGGATCGTCCGCCAGGCAGGGTTCAGGAAATCCGCCGCGGTCCATAAGACGTGAGAGAGCCGCATCTGGGGAGGCGCCGCAGTGGGCGCACCACTCGCGCACAGAGATGGGATCCAAATGCAAGTGCAGATACCGGCCCGCGAGCGATTCCCCGGATTGACGAAACGTCTCCATGCGGGCGCTCCCGGTGACCAGCAGCGCCTGCTGGGACGGCTTGGCGTCAATGACGCCCTTGAGCCAGGATTTCCACTGGGGCCTCTTGTGGATCTCATCGAATACAAGCAGCTCTGCCCGGGGATTCCACGACTGCCGGCTCAATACGGCCCGATCGGCTGGCACGTCCCAATTCAAGACCTGGGCTTCCCGGTGGCTCTCCATGAGCTGTCGAGCCAGGGTTTGCGGTGGATGCCCATCCAGTGGCGCCATGGGACATCAGCGGTGACCCTGGGTTCCTGGCGGAGGAGGGGCGCATGCGCGGCCGAACGCTGTACTACGTGCTCACCATGGGCTGCACGGAGGGCAATCTCTACGGCCTCTGGAATGGGCGGGATTATCTCGCCGGCAAAGTGCTGCTCGATGATCCGGACACGGTGCCTGGTGTTGCGGGACAGGCACTATTCCGTGATCAAGATCATGCGGATCTTGGGCCTGCAAACTTTCTATGAGTGGGGACGCATGTCTATCCCGGCCAATGCCCCTGAAGGGATCGGGCGGGCATTGGCCCCAGGAGGTGCTCTCCAAAGGGGGTGCCTTGGCTGAGGTGCAGTCTGCTGGAGCGCTGGCCCCTATCTCCTGATGGGCGCCCCCCCCAAACACCGCTTGCTCCACCAGCCCAGCAGGAACACCACCGCCATGGCCAGATAGCCCAGGGCCCAGGGAGCACCGGTGCCCCAGCCCAGATTGAACACCGTATCGGCGGGGGTGAAGCGCCAGGCGTGGAGCAGGCCCACCCAGGAGGCGGCAGCGGCCACCAGGGCACAGAGGGCGGCGGCCAGGAAGCGCTGGTCGATCACATACACGAGCATGGCGGCTAGAAGCATGGCGGCCACGATCTGGCCCTGCTCCAGGGCGAAGGCGCCGCCGGCCCACACGTCGGCCTGCAGGAGTTTGCTGATCAGGTCGGGGGAGAAGGGAGCCGTGGGGGTGCCGGCGCCCCCGGCCCGCAGGCCCGCCTTGAGGAGCATGGCGCCCCAGCCCGCCAGGCCCGGCATCAGGCCCAGGGCCACGGCCGGCGCGTGGCGGTCGGGGGTCACCTGGAAGGCCTGGGCGGCGATCACCAGGGCGATGTAGAGCACGATCGCCATTCCCGCCTCAATGGGCACCAGCTGCCCCGCCAGGCCGAACAGCCCCAGCAGGCAGCCCAGGCCCATCACCAGCCCATTGAGCCAGGAGTAACCCAGGCGGGCCCCCATGGCCTTCCAGCCCGGGTGGCCGATGTAGATGGTGGTGGGAAAGCAGGAGCCCAGCAGGGCCGCCACGGCGGTGCCGATGCCGTTGATCAGCAGGGAGGGCTTCTCGGGATAGCGATCGCCGGCAGCCTCCGCGCTTTCGAGGTTCTGCAGGGAGCCCAGCACGTTGAAGAGGCCCATCGGGATCGTGATCCCGAGCCAGGGCAACAGTTGGGAGCGGGCTTCCCAGAGGGCACCGATCTGGGGCACGGGGAGGTGGAAGCCCACCGAGGCCAGATTGGCCTGCCAGGTGGTTCCATCCACCTGGAGCAGGCCCGTGCTCCAGGCCAGCAGGGTGCCCACGATCACCGCCAGCAGGCCGCCCGGGATGGGGAGGCGGATCTTGCCGTAGTAGGCCACCAGGATCACCGCCAGCACCGCCAGCCCCACCACGGGCTGGGCGTAGGTGCGCAGGAAGAAGCCCAGGGCGATGTAGCCCAGGGCGATGCCGGCCAGGGTGGCGAGCAGGGCGGCCCTGGGCAGCCAGCGACGGAGGGCCGCGGCGAAGAACGCCCCGGCCGACTCAATCAGGCCGGACCCCAGACAGGCCATGAGGCCCGCCTGCCAGGAGAGGCGCACGGCCGCCTCCGGGCTGGCGCCGGCCCCCAGGGCACTGAGCTTCACCGGCAGCATCACGAGAAACACATAGGCGAACAGGCTCACCGTGTTGATGCCGTACGGCAGGGCGGTGCGGCGGGAGCCGCCTTCGGCTTGATCCAGCCGATAGGCCTGAATGGCATAGGCCACATTGCCCACCACCAGGCTCAGGCCCGTGGCGGGGAGGATCAACCCGAAGATCAGGGAATCGGGATAGCCGAGCACGCCCCGGCAGAGGGCAATGATCAGCAGGATCTGAATCAGGTTGTCGAGGCCCAGGCCTAAAAAGCCATCGAGATCACCCCGCACCCACCAGCGG
>JAYKIG010000072.1:0-27271 GCA_035286045.1 Cyanobacteriota bacterium
GACCGGCCATCCACCTTCCCCAGGGAGAGGAGCAGATAGGCCCCCAGAATCAACAGGGCTGCCAGCCAGCCGATGGCTTCAATGATCAGGGTCTGCAATGACGGCATGGATGCTGCGACCCGTTCAGCGTTTGGGCGGGGTGGTGTACTCGATGATGTAAGCCACCGGACGCCTGGCCTTCACCTTGGTGAGCCGCAGGCCGTCGTTGGGAAAGTCGTTCCACTGGCCGGCATCGCTGCTGCCGGCCACCCGGAAGAAATGGCCGTAATCCTCGATCTCCTCGAGGTTGTTCGGCTTGCCGGGGGCCCAGTTGCTGAAGGTGAACGGTTCGCCGTTCACCCAGCGCCAGCCTACGGCCGGCTCCTGGGCCTGATGCCGCACCTGCACCAGGCCGATCCAGGGGCCTACCCCATCGGCCTGGCCCTGGCGGAGGCTCGTCGTCCACAGGCTGGGTCGATCGGCGATCAACGACCATACAAAGCGGTTCTCCGCCGCTGAGCCCAGACACACCAGGTTGCCGCCCTTGGCCCTGGCCGCCGCCTGGGCCTCACTCCAGGTGATGCCGCCGGGCACCTCCACCACCTCATAGCCATGGCCCTGCCATGTCACCACCTCCGCCTGGGCCGGGGCCAGCACCACCAGTTGGGAGCCGACGCCTGCGCAGCCGGCCAGCAGTGCTGGCAGGAGCAGGGCGTGGGGGGATGGCCTCGGCATGCCTGGAGACAGGAACTGAGTTGATGCTATCGGTGGTGCGTTCTGTGCATGAGGCCAGCGGCCTGTCTTTTGGTTCTGCTGATCACGGGAATCGCCTCACCGTTGCTCCCCTCGAGCGAGGCAGCCCACCACCAGGCCGCGACTCCCTATCTCTCGGTGCGCCGTTATGAGGGCGTTCCCGATCCCGCGAAGGCGGCCCAGGTGGTGAACGACACCTGGATCCCGATCATCTCCAGGATTCCTGGTTTCATCGCCTACTACTGGGTGGATGCAGGCAATGGGGTGATGGTGTCCACCAGCCTGTTTGAAACCCGCGCCGGTGCGGAGGAATCGATCCGCCAGGTGAAGCAGTGGCGGCTGAACACGCCTGCCGCTTCCGCTGCCCTGCCCACGGCGCCCACGATCCCGCCGGCCCGTTGTTGGTCTGCCGCACCTGACCATTGGGGCTCACCACCCCATCCATCTGGTTGATCGCCGTGGTCTGGTCCCCGCCGGCTGTGACGATCCGGGCCACGGACCGCCCACTGAAGCGTCCGTTGCGAGAGCTGCCGAGCGACCACAGCGTCTGATCGGAGGCGGGAACCGGGGTTCGCGGATGGTCTGAGGTGAGCTGGTAGGCCAGCAGATCGGCCGCCGGCACATACCACTGGCTGTCGCTCAGAAGAGACCGCATAATGCGCCACATGGCTGGAGCTGTGGGCAAGTCGAGGTTCTGGTCTGTCGCCATGGCGGTGTTGCTCTGCAACGCCCAACCGGTTTACAGCGAAACCGAACCGCCCTCCGCACCCGACCAGCCAGCCGAGAGCCTCCGCCGCGCCGACCAGCCCGGTGTCTACCTTCGGCTCGGCGTTGGCCTCGATGAGCCAGAACGGAGCCGCTACCGCGACGACACCTGCAGCAGCATTAACCCGCCGGCCCTGTTCGGCTGCGTCAATGGTGACGATGGACGGCCGCTCGGTGCCCGGGGCAGCTTTGATTCCACGGTCGTGTTAGATACCGCTCTCGGTTATCGCTTCCTTCCCTGGCTGCGGGCGGAAGCGCTCCTGAGCTGGCGGCCCTCAATGGACTTCAAGGGTCAGAGCAACTTCATCGGTGCCGGCGACCATCAGCCGGTCTGGGGTTCGGTGTCTTCGCTGGCGGGCTTCGGGGTGGCCTATGTGGATCTGCCGCCCATCGGTTCGGTGCAGCCCTTCCTCGGCGCGGGCGTCGGTGCGGCGCACAACCAGATGGGTGCCATGCGCTACAGCTTCCCAGCCCTCCCCGCCAACGCCAGCACCACCACACCCGATGGCAGCCGCACCAACCTGGCCTACCTGCTCACCGCCGGCCTCAGCGTGCCCATCGGCGATCGGCTCAACCTCGACTTCGCCTACCGCTACACCGACCTGGGCCAGGTGCAGACCAATGGGGGAGAGGCCACGGTGGTGCGGGCCCGCGGCACCCGCCGGATCGACATCGGCGGCACCCATGCCGACCTCCAGAGTCATGGCGCCATGATCAGCCTGCGCTATGCCTTCTGAGCCGCCTCATGGCTGCTGGTGCCGCAGGCGGAAGTTGGCGTCCTGCTTGCGCCGGTATCAACCAATACGGCTTAAGGTTTGGCGCGGAATCTACCTTCACCACCTTTGTCGTGAAGAAGGCTTCTGGCTGGATGACTCGCTCTCTTCTCTCCGTTTGGTCGCGTTCCTCTGCAGCTCGCCGATGGGGATTGGCCGCCTGGTTCCTCTCCGCCGCCGCACTGCCCCTTCTCCAGGGCGACCGGGCCCAGGCACAGCCCCTTCTTGCCCAGGCCAGCGGCAGTGGCAGTAACAGGGCCTTCTACGACAAGGCGAAACGGGAACTCGGCGAAACCTATTACTCCATGTATCGGATTGTGGATCGGCTGGCTCGCGCCAATGCTCTCGATCAACGGCCCTGGCGGGTGAAGGTGGAACCCGCGTATGACATCAATGCCTTTGCCTCCGAAACCAATCGGCTCAGCATCGCCAGTGGGCTGATCGATCAGCTCGCCGGCGATTCCGCCGGCCTTGCCTGCGTGATGGGCCATGAAATGGCCCATCACGTGCATCGCCATATCGCCCTCAAGTTGAAAGATGTGGCCACGGCCCGCCAGCAGGTGAGCGGCCAGGCGGACGAGATGGCCAGGCAGCAGATGGTCAAGGAACAATCACGCCGGAACTGGGGGGTGCTCAAGAGCATCCTTCAACAGACCACGGGGATTCCTGTGCCCGTCCCGATCCGTGGAGGCGATTCGCCCGAGGAGCTCAAACGGAAGATGAATGAGCTGGCGACCAATGCCGAACAGGACCTGCTGGCCGCCAGCCGCACCAGGGAAATGGAATCCGACCGCTCGGGGTACGAATACATGGCGCGGGCGGGGTTCGACCCCCAGGGCTGCATGCGGATGCTCGAGGTGCTGGCGCGGCAGTCCGGCGCGGAATTCGAGACCACCCATCCCGCCATCCCCCGCCGCATCGAGCAGATGCGCCAGTTGATCCAGACCAAGCCAGCCGCCACCCTCGCCGCCGAAGGCAAGGCCCGGTTGCGGGCCAGCCGGGCCCTCACCTACGACCTCTCCAACGACCGCAACTCCCTGCGCATCAACTCCCGCATCGCTGGCTCCTCCCAACCCTTCCCCGACGATCTCTGAGCGGGGGCGCAGCGCCCTTCAGGCCAGCGCCAGCAGCCGTTGCGTCATGTCGGCCAGCACCGCCTCTGCAGCAGACTCCTCCAGCTGCCCCATGTAGCCGGCGACCACGGTGAAGTTCATGTTGCCGGAACTGCCCGCATCCAGGAGGCATTCGGCACGCTCCAGCACATTCATGGCTCCCTCACGTCGCCATCAGGCGCCGGAACGTCTTCTTGCCCAGCTGCAGCACCTTGCCGTCGAGCTCCGCGGGGCAGGAGAACACCTGGTTGGGATCGAGCAATTTGTCGCCATCCAGGCGCACGCCCCCTTCCTGGATCCGGCGCCGGGCTTCGCTACTGGAGATCCCGAGCCCCAAGGCGCCGATCAGATAGAACGCCTTGGCGGGGAAGTTCACTGCCGCCAGGCAGGCTTCCGGCACGTCGGCTTCAGCGGCACCGCTGCCCGCGGCACCGCCCACCAGGGTGGCCGCATCCGCCTGGGCTTCCAGCGCCGCGGCCTCCCCATGACGGCTGGCCGTCACCGCCAGAGCCATGGCCTTCTGCCGTTCCCGGGGATTCTCTGGCAAGGTCGCCAGATCCAGATCCGTGAGCAGGGTGAGGTAGTCGTTCACCACCCCATCGGGCACCTTCTCCAGCTTGGAATACATGTCGAGCGGCGCCTCGCTCAGCCCCACCGTGTTCCCCAGGCTCTTGCTCATCTTCTGCACCCCATCGAGGCCCGGCAGGATCGGCAGCAGCAGGCCGAACTGGGGGCGCTGGCCGAAGTGGCGCTGCAGGTCGCGGCCCATGGCCACATTGAACTTCTGATCCGTGCCGCCCAGCTCCACATCCGCCTGCACCTGCACCGAGTCGTAGCCCTGCAGCAGGGGATAGAGGAACTCGTGCAGGGAGATCGGGGTGCCGTTGCCGTAGCGGTTGGCGAAGTCTTCCTTGGCGAGCATCTGACCCACGGTGCTCGTTCCCAGCAGCTCAATCACCTGGGGTAGATCCAGCGCCGCCAGCCACTCGCTGTTGCGCCGCACCTCCAGCCGGCCGGGGGTGGTGAAATCCAGCAGGGCCCGCTCCGGCGGCTGGCCCAGACCGAGCTGCACCAGATAGGTGTCGGCGTTGGCCTCCACCTCGGCGGCGCTCAGCTGCACCCGGGTGGCGCTCTTGCCGGTGGGATCGCCGATGCGGGCGGTGAAATCGCCGATGATCAACACCGCCGTGTGGCCCGCCTCCTGGAAGGCCCGCAGCTTGCGAAACAGGAGGCTGTGGCCCAGGTGGATGTCGGATCCGGTGGGATCGATGCCCAGCTTCACGCGCAGGGGCCGCCCCTCCCGCTCGGCCGCCGCCAACCGGGCCGTCAGGCTGTGCTGGGGATCGGCCACCAACTCTCCGTCGCCGTCCGGAAACAGATCGGCCAGGCCCCGCCGCAGCCAGCCTGGCAGGTCGTGGCCTGGGTTGCCCTGGGCTGGGTGGCGTCCAAGCGCTGTGCCCCCTGCTGGCCCTTCTCCTGCTGTGCCTGTGCTCACCTCAGCGTGGCGCGTACTGCGGCCGGATCGTAGGCAGGCGCAGCCCCTTCTCCGTCATGATGGAGAGCGGCAGCGGGGAGCCGGAGAGCATGCGGGTGCTGCTGATCCATCAGAACTTTCCTGGGCAATATCGCCACCTGGCCCCCGCCCTGGCGGCCCGGGGCGACCAGCTCCTGGCTCTCGGTGCCCCCTCCTGCCCTGGCCTGGAGGGGGTGCCCCTGCTCCGCTATCCCCTCCCGAAGGAGGCCCCCCCGTGCCATCGCTGGGCCGCGGATTTCCAGACCAAGTGCCTGCGGGCCGAGGCCGTGGCCCAGCTGGCGGCCCAGTGCCGAAATGGGGGCTTCCGCCCTGACGTGGTGGTGGGCCATCCAGGTTGGGGAGAACTCCTGGCCATCAAGGATGTGTTTCCAGAGGTGCCCGTGCTGCACCAGCTGGAGTGGGTTTACCCGATGGAAGGGGGTGACTGCGACTTTGATCCGGAATTTCCCCTCGTCGATTGGGAAGCCCGCAGCCGGGTGCGGCTGCGCCGGGCCCACCAGCTGCTTGCCTTTGCCGACCTCGACTGGGCCTGGGCGCCCACCCATTGGCAGGCGGCGAGCGCCCCGCCGCCGTTCCGGGATCGGATCAGCGTGATCCATGAGGGCATCGACACCGAGGCCATCGGCCCCGATGGCGCCGCCGAAGTGCAGCTGGAACGGGCGGGTCTCACCCTGCGGGCGGGGGATGAGGTGCTCACCTTTGCCGTCCGCAATCTGGAGCCCTACCGCGGCTTTCACACCTTCCTGCGGCTGCTGCCCGAGCTGCAGCGTCGCCGCCCCCGGCTGCAGGTCCTCATCGTTGGTGGGGATGGCGTGAGCTATGGCCGGCCCCCGGAAGGCGGTGGAACCTGGCGCCAGGTGCTGCTTCAGGAGCTGGCCGGCCAGCTGGATCTCCAACGGCTGCACTTTGTGGGCACCGTCTCCCACTCCACCCTGCATCGGCTGTTCCGCGTGAGCCGCGCCCATGCCTACCTGTCCTACCCCTTCGTGCTCAGTTGGAGCCTGCTTGAGGCGATGGCCTGCGGGGCGGTGGTGGTGGGCTCGGCCACCCCGGCGGTGGAAGAGGTGATCAGCGATGGCGACAACGGATATCTGGTGGATTTCTTCCACCGCGACGCCTGGCTCGACCGGTTGGAGCAGGTGCTCGCTGATCCGGATGGCCAGCGCGCCATCGCTGCCCGCGCTCGCCAGACGGCGGTGGAGCGCTACGACCTGCGCTCAGTGTGCCTGCCGCAGCAGCTGGCCCTGGTGGACCGGGTGGCCGCCCTCAGCTGCTGAGCTCCAGCTGGCCTTTCATCCGATCAAGGGTGAGCTGCATCTGCTCGAACATCTTCTCCGGCGTGAGGCCGAACTGGCTGAGCTGGGTGCGCAGCTGCTCCACGGTGACCTTTGCCTGAAAGTCCTCGGAGAGCTCGAAGCGCTTCATGAACACCCGGTACCGATCCATGATGTCCTCCATCTGATCGATGTAGAGCTTCTTGCCCTCCCGATCGAACTTTCCGTAGCCGCTGCCCAGCTGCATCAGCTGCTGATAGTCCGCAAACAGGCGCCTGGCCTCGTCCTGGATGATCTCGGAATCGAAGAAGGCCATGGCGAGGACGGGGCATCGCTGAAAGGTTCACCAATTCTGCGGAGGGCAGTTCCCGTCGGGGAGTGCGGATCCACGTATCCGTGCAGTGCATCCGTTCCGTAACGTTTTCGGCAGCAGCCCTCCCCTTCCCTCGAGAGCCTGAGGTCTGGCCCGCGGCACACCATGGATCTCACCCTCCAACTGCCCCAGTTGCGTCGCAACCATCAGCGGATCCTGGAGCTGTTCGCGGGGCATCGGGTGGTGCTGGCTCTGGGGAGCAGATCGCTGCTCTCCACCATCGCCAGCCAGCTCCTCCCCGAGCAGCTCGTCGGGGCGGCCACCACGGAGCACTCGATCCTGCAGGTGGTGGAGCGGGAAAGCCCCGACCTGGTGATCCTCAGCGACCCCCTGGAGGAGGGGTCGGGTGTGGGGCTCGTGACAACCCTGAAGGAGCGCTGGCCCCACCTGCGGATCCTGCTGCTGGTGATGGGCGACCCCCGAGCCGAACGCGTGCATCACTGCGTGAAGGCCCTTCGCCCAGGGGTGGCGGTGGTGTCGGACCGGCTCATCGGCAGCGGCACCGTGATGGCCGGCGTCGAGTCCCTGAGTGTGGGAGCCCGCTTCCTCGATTCCGCCCTCGCCACCCCCCCGGTTCGCACCCTGCCCCCCCTCAGTGAACGGGAGAAGGATGTGATGCGCTGGCAGCTGGCCGGCCTGAGCAACCGTGAGATCGCGGCTCAGCTGCAGATCTCCCAGGAAACAGTGAAGACACACCTTTCCCACGTGTTCCAGAAGCTGGGCGTGCGCAACCGGCAGCAGGCCGCCCTGATGGTGTTGCAGCTTGGACTGCTGGATGTTTGAGCGGCCTGCGGCCTCTGGCCTTCCCCTGGATCCAGCCGCTACCTTCAGAACCATTCCGCGCACGGCACGGCCACCATGGCCCGAAGGCACTGGTTGGACCCCCTGGCTCGTCGACTGCTGATCGCCACCGGCCACATCCCAGGGCCGCAGGAACGGATCGCCCGCTTGGCCGCCCAGCAGGCAGCCGCCCAGGCGGCTGCTCTGGAGAGCGACTTTCAGGCTCTCAAGCGCGCCCAGGGCGCGGGGTTGGTGGATGTGAACCGGGCCACCGCAAGCGACTGGCGCCAGCTGCCAGGATGCACGGCCGAGCAGGCCGACCTGCTGGTGCGCCTCCAGGCCGGAGGGGTGCAGCTGAGCGGCCCGGATGATCTGCAGCGCCTGCTGCAGCTGGATGGCCCCACCCTCCAGAACTGGCTGCCCCGGCTGCAGTTCCATTGGTATGGCCAACCACCCCCCATCCCCCTCGGTCCGGTGGCGATCAACCGGGCAGGGGCCGCCGAGCTCAAGGGACGGCTGGCCCTCTCCCCGGCGCGTCTCAAACGGTTGCAGGAGGAACGGGCCCGGACTCCCTTCCGCGACCTGGCCGACCTGCAGGAGCGTCTCCAGCTTCCCCCCACACTGGTGGAGACCTGGATCGGGCGGGTGACCTTCGAACCACCCGCCCCGGAGGACCTGGAGACCCCACCCTCGGAACCTTCCGCTTCCGCCGCCAGCAGGGGGCCCTCCCTTCCCCCCACCCGCACCCGGTCGTCGTCCCGTTCCAGGGGGCCCAGCACCCCATGAGCGCCCTGGAACGGGCCCGCCAGGGTGAGCTGTTCGGCGCTGTGCCGGCGTCAGCGGATCCGCTCCCGGGAGCCATCCCCCTGGAGCGGCAACAGCTGCTGGATTGGCAACAGCGGCTGGGGGCCTTTCAGCAGCCGCTCTGGGGCGATGGCGGAGCAGGGGAGCTGGAGCAGGCCAGCCTCTTCGCAAGCCGCAGCGGGTCCAGCCCGGATCCCCAGACGGTGGCCCGCTCCCTCCAGCCCCTTTCGCTGCCGGCGGACACGCTCTCCTTCTGGCGCTGGCCCCAGGCCCCCCACGCAGGTGCCGCTGTCTATCTGGTGCTGGATCGACCCGCCCATCTGCCCCATCCCCTTCTGCTGTATGTGGGAGAAACGGCCCGGGCCGATCGGCGCTGGAAAGGGGCCCACGACTGCAAGAGCTATCTGGCGGCCTATCGGGAGGCCCTGGCCAAAGCCGATCTCACCTCCCTGCTGAGCATTCGCTTCTGGTGCGAGGCCCCCCAGGCCACGGTCGAGCGCAGGGCCCTGGAACAGGCCCTGATTCAGCGGTGGAAACCCCCGTTCAACAAGGAAACCCGCGGTCGCTGGTCTACCCCCTTCACGGCGGAGCTCGACTGACGCCCTTCCGAGACTCCTGGCTACGATCTGGGGCCACTGCCCAGGGTCATGGAATTCCGTTGCCTGCCGCTACCGTCCGCCCCTCAAGGGGGTGATCCAGCCCATCCCCTGGAGGGCTGGACCGGGGATGGGTTGGTGGTGGGCTTCTATCAGGGGGAGGAGCATCCGGGCAGAACCCTGCTGCCATCCCTCCTCGGGGAGGGCTGGGAGGACGCGCTCGAGCGCCGTCGCTTTCGCGGGAAACCTGGAGACTGCGTGAGCTTTGATCGGCCCGGATCCCAGCCCGGCACGGTTGTGCTGGTGGGCCTTGGGGAGCCGGCCCGCCTGGATGGGGCCGCCCTTCGCAGTGCAACGGCTGGTGCCGTGCGCGTGGCGGCGCGTCAGGGCTGCAGGCGGTTGGGCCTGCTCATGCCCGTGGAGGGCCTGGCACCCCGGGCGGCCGCAGAAGCCATGGCGGAAGCGGCTCGGCTGGCTCTCTACACCGACCACCGCTATCGCAGTGAGCCCGAGCCGGAAACCCGCCCCGAAGACTGCACCCTGCTTGGGCTCCCTGCTGGGGCGGAGGAGGGCTTGCTGGAGGTGGATGCGGTGTGTGCCGGCGTGGAGCTGGCCCGCCAGCTCGTGGCCTCCCCTCCCAACCACGGCACCCCCCAGGCCCTGGCGGACGCCGCCGCCCAGATCGCCAGGGATCACGGCCTTGGCCTCACCGTGCTGGAGCGCAGCGATTGTGAAGCTCTGGGGATGGGGGCCTACCTGGGGGTGGCCCAGGGATCCGACCTGCCGCCCAAATTCATCCATCTCACCTACACCCCCCCGGGGGAGGTGAAGCGCCGGGTGGCGTTGGTGGGCAAGGGGCTCACCTTTGATTCCGGCGGCTACAACCTCAAGGGGCCGGGCTCCCAGATCGAAATGATGAAATACGACATGGGGGGCAGCGCCGCGGTGCTGGGGGCTGCCCGGGCGATCGGCCAGCTCCGCCCGGAAGGGGTGGAGGTGCACGTGGTGGTGGCCAGTTGCGAAAACATGATCAGTGGCGGCGCCGTGCATCCGGGCGATGTGCTCACCGCCTCGAACGGGAAGACGATCGAGATCAACAACACCGATGCCGAAGGGCGGCTCACCCTGGCGGATGCCCTGGTGTACGCCAACAAGCTGGAACCCGATGCGGTGGTGGATCTGGCCACCCTCACCGGTGCCTGTGTGATTGCCCTGGGGGAGGAGATCGCCGGCCTCTGGTCCAACAACGACGGCCTGGCCGAAGCCCTGACAGCGGCTTCGAGGGAAGCGGGGGAAGGTCTCTGGCGGATGCCATTGCGCAGCTCCTACAAGGAGGGGCTGAAAAGCCATATCGCCGACCTCAAGAACACCGGCCCTCGGCCTGGTGGATCAATCACGGCCGCCCTGTTCCTTCAGGATTTCATCACGGAGAAACGGCCCTGGGCCCACCTGGACATCGCGGGCACGGTCTGGAGTGACAAGGGGCGGGGGGAGGATCCACCGGGGGCCACGGGGTTCGGGGTGCGCACCCTGGTTCGCTGGGTCTGTGCGGGTGCGCCGATCTGACCTCAGGCGGCCGCAGCCCGCTCCCGTGTGGTGGTTTCAGCACGAACCGGGAGATCGGCCGGGGGTTCCAGCTCATGAATCTGCCAATGCACCCGATCCCCATGAACAGCCATAACCCTGTCCACGTCCTGGGCCGCTTGCTGAGGTGTTTCGTAGGGGCCGACGTGACGGGTCTGAAGGCCGTCACGAATGGTCAGCACATACATACAGACCGTTGAACCTGGGCTTGATCAGGCTAAGGGGATTTTTCAAAGGTGACCAGGTGAAAAAGAGTGTGAATCGCTACGGATTTCCCGCTGATCCGCCGCGAGTTCTTCAGGTTTTCTCAAGGTTTTCCCCTGTTGCCGCGAGGGCGGGTTCCCTGCTCAAGGCCTCGGCCTGGCTGCGGCCAGCCCAGCGCTCACCCGATCGGGCCCGCTTGCCCCACACTTGATCAAGGCGGCGATCGCGGCCGCAGGACCAGCGGTAGTACTTGTATTGGAGCCCGTTGCGGCGGGCGTAGTTCTGGTGGTAGTCCTCGGCGGGCCAGAACCGGGCCAGGGGCCGGATCGCCACCTTCAAAGCGGAGGTGGGTCGCCCGAGTTCCCGAGCCGCGGCCACCAGGCTGTTGCGGGCCTCCACGGCCTGGCTGGCATTGGTGGTGAAGATCACCGGCTTGTACGACTCGCCGCGATCGCAGAACTGGCCTCCCCCATCGAAGGGGTCCACATTGCGCCAGTAGGCCCGCAACAGGGCGTCGTAACGCACTTTGCTGGTGTCAAATCGCACGCGAACCACCTCCTGATGGCCCGTGCCTCCGCCAGATACCTGTCGGTAGGTGGGTTTCGCCAGCTTGCCGCCGCTGTAGCCGCTCTCCACGTCCAGCACGCCGGGCAGGCTCTCCAGATCGTGCTCCAGGCACCAGAAGCATCCCCCCGCCAGCACCGCTTCCTCGGTGGCCGCCAGGGCAGGCGCAACCGACGCCAGGAGCATCAGCCATGCACTCAACACAAGGGCGATCCAGCGCATCAACCCAACCCGGCAACCTGATCCAGAATGGCGGCCGCGGCCCGGCCGGTCACCCCTTCTTCCCCGAGGGATTTCCGTAAACGCCCATAACCCTCCAGCTGGCGCGCTCGGGCCGGACTGCCGGCCGTGAGCAGTTCGCCCACGGCGGTGGCCACGCCCTCAGCCGTGAAGTCGTCCTGGAGCAGTTCCGGCACCAGCCGCTCCTGCAACAGCAGGTTGATCGGCGAGATGTGGGGCACGTTGAAGCGCAGCAGGTGACGAGCGACAAAGGCCGTGGGGCGGCTCACCCGGTAGCCGGTCACCTGGGGCACGCCCCTCAGGGCCAGCTCCAGGTTGGCCGTGCCCGATTTGGTGAGGGCCGCATCGGCCGCCGCGCAGAGCACCGGTTTGAGGCGATCCGCGTCTGCTGCGGGCACCACCCTGGCCCGGGCGCCCGCCTCGGCCAAGGCCTGCTCGAGGGTGGGTTCAAAGCCGGGAAGTCCCGCGGGGAGGAGCACCTGCAGCTCGGGGATCCGTTGCTGGAGCAGGGCCACCCCTGCGGCCATGGGCGGAAGCAGATAGCGCAACTCCTGGGGGCGGGAGGCAGGCAGCAGCAGGAGCACGGGCTCCTCCTGGTTCAGCCCAAGGGTCTGGCGGGCCTCCTGACGGGAGGGAAGCTGCCCCACGGTGTCGATCAGGGGGTGGCCCACCCAGGTGACCTTGGCTCCCCGGGAGGCGTAGAAGCTGGCCTCCTGGGGGAAGATGGCCAGGATGCGATCGCTGAAGCCGATCAGGCGGGTGGTGCCCCCATCCCCCAGCCGGAAGGCCCACTCCTGAGGGGCGATGTAGTAGCTGATGGGAACGGAGGGGTAGAGGCGTTTGAGGCGCAGGCCCAGATTGATGTTCGCCCCCATGTAGTCGATCAACACCACCCCATCGGGGGGGTTCGCCTGGAGCCATTGGCGTAACCGCCGCTGCAGGGTGAGGGTGGGCAGCACCATGGGCAGGGCCTCCCAGAGCCCGATGGCCCCGAGCCGGGAGGTGTCCGCCAGCAGTTCGGCCCCGGCCTGCCGCATGCGCTCACCCCCCAGAGCCACCACATCCAACGCAAGCTGGCGCCGTTCGGCTTCCGCGTGGAGGGCGCGGATCAGCAGGGAGCCCTGCAGATCCCCCGACACCTCACCGGTGCTTACCAGCAGGCGCACCATCAGCGATGCGCCGGCAGGGGGCCACGGCGGCCCGGACCGGTGGAGGCTTCGAGAAAGCGACAGAGGTCTTCCGCCGGAGGCAGCAGGGGAAGGGCAAGGGCTTCGCGGAGCGCCTCCGACAGCACCCGCCGGCTGCGGTACAGCAGGGTCCACACCTCCTGGAGCTGGCGCATCTGGGCTCCGTTGTCGCTGTGGGCGATGCCGCTGCGGCGGAGGCCGATCTTGTTGAGGCCACGGATGCGGCCTGGATGCCCCTCGATCATCATGAAAGGGGGCACATCCCGGTCGATCCGACTCATCCCGCCCACCATGGCGAGTTTGCCGATGTGCACGAACTGGTGGATGCCAAGCACGCCACCGATCACGGCCCGCTCCCCGATCACCACATGCCCTGCAACCGCCACCCCATTGGCGATCACGATCCGATCGGCCAGGTGGCAGTTGTGGCCGATATGGCTGTAAGCCATCAACAGATTGCCACTGCCCAGAACGGTCTGTTCTCCCTCATGGGTGGCCCGGTTGATCGTGACGCACTCCCGGATCGTGTTGTCATCCCCCAGCACCACCTCCGTGGCGGCGCCGTCATACTTCAGATCCTGGGGCTCCAGGCCGATACAGGCTCCAGGAAAGATCCGGTTGCGCTCCCCCAGCCGAACCCGGCCATCGATCACCACATGGGGCCCGATGCGGCTCCCACGGCCGATCACCACGTCGGGGCCGATCACGGCATAGGGGCCGATCTCCACCCCTTCCGCCAGCTGGGCCCTGGGATCAACCACGGCCGTGGGATGCACTTGGGTTGCCATGGCTGCGCTCGACATGGGCTCAATCCACGAGGGAGAACATGAGTTCACCGGAACACACCAGATCGCCGTCCACCCGTGCCTCGGCCTTCACCTTGCCGAAGCGCTGACGCTTGAGGCTGAGCAGTTCGCAGCTGATCCGCAATTGATCCCCCGGCACCACGGGCTTGCGGAAGCGCACCCCATCGATGCCGGCAAACACGAACAACCCCTTGGCCAGATCGGGCATCTGGGTGACGATCAACCCTCCCACCTGGGCCATGGCCTCCACGATCAACACCCCGGGCATCAGGGGGCGCCCTGGAAAATGGCCCTGGAACTGGGGTTCGTTGAGGGTGACATTCTTGATCGCCACGGCCCTCTTGCCCGGCACATGCTCAATGACCCGATCCACCAGGGCAAAGGGATAGCGATGGGGCAGGAGCCCCATGATCTGTTCGCTCGTGAGCACAGTGGCGGAGGGATCGCCCTCTGCAGGCGGGGCGGCGATCACCGGAGTGGAGGGCGGAAGGGGGGGAGAAACGGTCACGGGCACACCAGGGGAAGGGGACTGACCTCGTCAGGCGTGGACTCCAGGGCGGTGGCCAGGGCTGTGTGGAGCCCATGGGATCCCCGGTAGGCAAACACCTGGGCCAGGGGGAGGCCAACGAGGGCCAGATCCCCCAGCAGGTCCAAGAGCTTATGGCGCACCGGTTCATCGGGATAACGCAGGGGGGGGTTGAGCCAGCGGTCGCCATCGCACACCAGGGCGTTATCGAGGGCTCCGCCCTGAATCAGGCCCATCTCCCGCAGCTGCTCCACCTGCTCGAGGAAGCCGAAGGTGCGCGCCGGGGCCACCTCCGCCACAAAGGCTTCCGGGGTGAGGGCGAGGCTGAACAGCTGGCGGCCGATGGCCGCCTGGGGATACTCCACCGCGGCGGAGAGATGGAGGTGCGAAGAGGGGAGGGCCACCGCAAAGCTCTGCCCCTGCTGGCGGGTGATCGGGGCGATCAGGGGCCTCAGCCGGCGTGGGCCCAGGGGCGCCAGACCCGCCTCTCCGATGGCGTCCACCCAGGGCAGGGCGGATCCATCGAGCAGGGGAATCTCGCCACCGTCCACCCAGAGTTCGGCATGGCTCACGCCGGTGCCCGCCAGGGCGGCCAGCAGGTGTTCCACCGTGGCGAGGTGGCGCTGCCCCACCCTCAGGGCCGTGCACAGCCGGGTGTCGACCACCTGGCTGGGGGAGAGATGGTGCAGGCCCTCGGCCGGTGCGGCCAGCCAACCCAGCCAGTAGCCCTCCCTGGTGCCGGGTTGGAGGCGCACCCGACAGGTGGCCCCGCTATGGAGGCCAATCCCCCGACGCTCCACAGGAGCGGCCAGGGTGAAGGCAGTGGCATAGTCCGAAGGCCAGGTGCTCACTAGAACTTCCAGCCCACACCGAGGTTGAAGCGCCAGTCCCCGGTGAAGTCCTGGCTGGCCACCTCCAGCCGAAGGGGGCCCACGGGGGTGGTGACGATCAGACCGGTGCCCACGGAAAAACCTTGGCCCGGCTTGCCCAGAAGCTCCCCTGGCTGGCCTGGCACATTCTTCTGGGTGCCGAAGGCCGTGCCCCCATCCACGAACAGCTCTCCACTGACGATCTTGAACAGGGGGAAGCGGTATTCGATGGTGGCTTCTCCGAAGCTCCGGCCCACCCCGAGATCGCAGTCGTAGTAACCACGCACGGAGTTGCCACCCCCCAGGCAGAACGCTTCATAGGGAGGCAGGCTGCCGATGTTCGTGCCGCCGGTGAGCTGGAAGGCCAGGGCCTGCTTGCAATCCGGTGTTTCCCCGGGTTTGGCGCGGCAGCCCTTGTAGAACTTCAGCCAGTTCACCGGGATGTAGTGGGTGAAACCGGCCCGCAGGCGGTTGAAGGTGGGGGAATCGGGGCCAACGGAGATGAACTGCTCCGTGCCGATGCTCAGGAAATTGCCTTTGGTGGGATTGCGGGGGTCGTTGAGGGTGTTCATGGTGGCGGCCAGGCGCACCCCCAACAACTGGTTGTTCTCCGCGCAGTTGTAAGCGATGCAAATGATGCCGTCGTTCTCAGCCTTACCGCCGTAGTTGTCGGTGAAGGCGTTCGTGGACACCCCATAGGGCATGTTGGCCCCGGAGTAGTTGATGGGGGTGACCTGCTGGGCACTGAGGCCCAGGATCATGTTCCACTTGGCCCGCTTGAAGGGGTTGCCCCCGTTGAGGGGTCGCACGAGCTGGAGGTTGCCACCAATCCGCTGGATGACGATGGAGTTGCCATCAAAGTCGTACCAGCTGGTGTCGGAATCAGCGTCCTGGGCCTCCTGAACGGAGCCGAAGACCTTGCCCTCCGGGTTGTTTTTGTTGTTGATGTTGTAGGCCACCGAAGTGCCCGGCGCCTCATAGAAATCGGAGGCGGTGTAGATGCTGCCGTTGTCCTGGCTCTGGAAGATCTGGGGCACATCGCGGCTGATGAAGCCCCGGACGCGAAGGGCCGTGCGGAAGGGATCGCCCTTGATCCAGGGATCGGTGAAGCTCACATCCGCCAGCCCCCCGAACTGGCCATAGGTGAAGCTGGTGGCCACGTCCCAGGCCCGCCCCAGCAGGTTGCTGTCCTGCACCTGCACCTGGCCGAACACCCCCTGGCTCTGGCTGTAGCCGAGGCCGCCGGAGAGGGAGCCGGTGGACTGCTCCACGATGCCCAGCACGATGGTGATGCGGCCCGGATCGGACGCCTCGGGACGCAGGGTCACTTTCACATCGCTGAAGAGACCCGTTCCGTATAGGCGCTTGATGTCTTCCTCCAGATTGCGGCGGTTGAAGATCTCGCCCGGCTTCATGGAGATCTCCCGGGTGATGACCCAGGACTTGGTCTTGCCTCGGATGGGCTGGCCCTTGTCATTGGTGGCGGATCCTTCTTTGTTGAGGAACTGCACCTCCACCCCGTTCACCTGGCCCTGCCGCACGCCCAGCACAAGCTCCCCTTCCGGACTCACCCGGTTGGGCCCCGTGACCCGGGCCAGGGAGTAGCCCTGATCGGCATACCACTTCTGCAGTTCCTGGATCCGTCCCTGGAGGGTGTTGAGGTTGATGGTCTTGCCGAAATCCGCAGCGAAGGTGTCCTGCACCACGGTGGCGGGCAACTTGGCATCCTGGGGATCCAGGGTCACCTTGGTGAGCACGGGGTTGGGCACCACCTTCACCAGCAACCGCACCCCCAGGGCCGAATCCACCGGTTCGAGGCGCACATCGGAAAACCATCCGGTGGCGTAGATGGCGGAGAGGTCCTTCCGCAGGTCGCTGCGGGTCACCTCCGTTCCGGGGGTGACGGCCATGGCGGCATAGGTGGCCCGTTCGATCCGATCCTTCTCGGGATGGCCATCCAGACCCTGGATCACCACCTCACTGAGCAACACTCGCGGTTCATTGCTGGGGGCGGCGGGTTCAGGCCTGGCTACCGGAGGGCCACCCGGGGGCTCGAGGGCGCTGCCCGGCGGCGCAGCGGGCGCGGCGGGCTCTGGTGCCGCTTCAGGGGTTTCACCGGGGGCCGGAGCCGGCGGCGTACCAAATGGGGTGCCCTCCAGACCGTCGAAGCGGGTGCCCTCCGGGGCGCTATCGGCCGGAGCGTCCCCAGGGGTGGCCTGGGCCACCAGCGTGGGCTGGTCGGGAATGGGGGGCGGCGCCACGGGGAGGGCGCGGTCCTCGGCCAGGGCGCTCCCCTGGCCGAGAAGCACCAGGGAGAGAACGGGGAGCGCTGCTGCCACCCCGGGCGATCGGGACGGCTTAAGGGGCGTCCTTCGGGGGCGATCGCCAGGCATGACTCCTCTGCTGCGCGGCAAGGCCGCAATTCCGGCAGACCTTACCGATAAACCCCGGGTTCAGGACAGACCCCTTCGACCCGTTTGAGGACCTCCCCGTAGGCCTCGACCACTCCGCCGAGATCCTGGCGGAACCGGTCCTTGTCCAGAATCCTGTCCTGGGCATCGTTGATCGCCCTGTCCCAGAGCCTGCAGGTGTCGGGACTGATCTCATCCGCCAGGAGCAACTGGCCCTCCGGGCCATGGCCCAGCTCGATCTTGAAATCCACAAGCTCCAGCCCCACCCCCGCCAGAAGGCTCTGGAGCTCTCCATTGATCCGGCGCGCCATGGCCTCGATCTCCCCCCGTTCCCCGGGGCTCACCAGAGCCAGACGCTCGAGGCGCGCCTCCGTGAGCAAGGGATCGCCGAGGGCATCGTCTTTGTAATACAAGTCGAGCAGGGGTGGCTCCAGGGGGGTGCCGGGGGGCACGGGAAGCTGCCGACACAGGGATCCAGCCGCCACGTTGCGGATCACCACCTCCAGGGGGAGGATCTTCACCGCCTGCACCGCCATCCAGCTGGGCTGGAGCATGCCCAGGTAATGGCTGGGGATGCCGCGGGAGGCCAGATGTTCAAAGATCAGGGCCGAGATCCGGCAGTTCATCTCCCCCTTGCCAGCAAGGGAGGCCTTCTTCGCCGCATTGAAGGCTGTGGCGTCGTCCTTGAATTCCACCGCCAGCACAGACGGCCGATCGGTGGCATGGATCCGCTTGGCCTTGCCCTCGTAGAGCAGGGCGCCCAGGGAAAAGGGAAAGCTCATGGGGATGGGGGCATGGGCGAGGGTTGGGCAGGAGAGGGAGGGGCGGTGGGGGCCGGGTGGGCATGGCCTCCGGGGGCCCGGGGGGAGCGAAGCTGTTGTTCCAGCTGGCGCACCCGCTGCTGGGCGGTGGGATCGTCCTGCCGCAGCAGCCACTCCCCATAGGCATCATCCAACCGGGGGCTCAGCCGCAGCCGGCGCGTCCGGGCCCGGGGACTGGGCAGGGCCGCCTGGGCATCGAGAAGGTCGCTCACCAGGCTCCAGGCCCCGGCCGCCGCGGCCTGATCAAGGGCGGTTTCCAGGATGGCCTCCCGCTCCTCCAACGGCAGATCCAGCAGAAGGGCCGCGGCCCAGCCCATCAGCCGGGCCCCCGGGGCGCCTGGGGTGCGCTGGCGGAGCAACAACTGGCCTGCAGCCTCCGGATAGCCCCGGGCTTCCAGGTGGCCCGCCAACACCTCCACGGCGGAACGGCCCACCACCGTGCCATCGTCCCGCCGACGGATCGGCAGGGTGAGCTGGCTCAGGCGCAGCTCTGTCCCACCGGTGAGACGATCCAGAGCCAGCGCTGCCCGGCGATGATCCAGGGCTGCTGTGGCGGCTCGCCATTGGAGCAGAAGCCATTGCACCCGCTCCGCACCAGGGCCAGGGCCGTAGCGATCCAGCACCTCCAGGGCCCCATGGGGCGCCCGGCAGGTGAGGAGCACCTCCGCGTTAGCCAGCACCACGGGCAACGGCTGGGGGGCTGGCCGCACCTCCAGGAGCCTCTCCCGCAGCAGGCGCAGGCGCAGCAGGTTGTCTTCCTGCAGGATCTGGACGCAGGCCAGGTTGAGGGCGTCGAGGTCATCCTGCTTGAGCAGGGCAGCGAAGGCCTCCTCACTGAGGGGTGCGGGCGGCCCGGGGGGGGCAGGGGCTACGGGCTCCGTCAGGGCCGGAACCGCCAGGCCCGGTCCACTCAGGCGCTGGGAGCGGGGCACCGGGCCCGGCTCCGGCTGACTCGATGCCGCCGTGGGGAACAGACACGCGAGGGCCAGCAAGCCCCCCACGGTGGATCTCACAAGCGCGGTCGCGGGGACGGAGAATGGCAGGGTGGCCACGAGCGAGGCTGCGCTTCGCCCAACCTATCGGCAGCTGCCATCCCGGCGTCCCTGCTCTCCCCTTCCCTGCCTCTTCCCCATGGTGTCTCCGGTTCTTGCCCTGGCTTCCGAGGCGTTGCCCCAGGCTCCGGCCCGGATTCTGGTGGTGGGCGGGGGGGCGCGGGAAAACGCCCTGGCCTGGGCCCTGGGCCGCAGCCATGGGGTGGAGGGGGTGTGGGTGGCTCCGGGGAACGGCGGCACGGCGGAGGTGGAGGGTTGCCAGCAGCTGGCGATCGCGGACACCGACGCCGAGGGCCTGCGGCAGGCCTGCCTCGCCCAGAAGATCGAGCTTGTGGTGGTGGGCCCGGAGGCGCCCCTGGCGGCCGGCCTGGCGGACGACCTGCGCCGGGCTGGCCTGGCGGTGTTCGGCCCTGGGGCCGAGGGGGCTCTGCTCGAGGCCAGCAAGCAGTGGGCCAAGGCCCTGATGGCGGAAGCCGGCGTGCCCACCGCGGGCCACTGGTGCGCCAGCAGCGAGGACGAGGCCCTGGCCGTGCTGGAGCGGCAGGGCACCCCCCTGGTGGTGAAGGCTGATGGGCTGGCCGCGGGCAAGGGGGTTGCCGTGCCCGCCACCCTGGAGGAGTGCCGCCAGGCCATCCGGGAGGTGTTTGATGGCCGCTTCGGGGCGGCGGGCGCCACGGTGGTGCTGGAGGAGCGGATGGAAGGTCCCGAGGTGTCGGTGTTTGCCCTCACCGACGGCAAGCAGGCGGTGCTCCTGCCCCCGGCCCAGGACCACAAGCGCATCGGCGAAGGCGACACGGGCCCCAACACCGGCGGCATGGGGGCCTATGCGCCCGCCCCCCTGCTCGACCGGGAGGGGCTGGAGGAGGCGCGCCGGCGGGTGGTCGAACCCACCCTGGCAGCCCTCCGGGCCCGGGGCATCGACTACCGGGGCGTGATCTACGCGGGCCTGATGCTCACCGAACGCGGCCTGCAGGTGATCGAGTTCAACTGCCGCTTCGGCGACCCGGAGTGTGAAACCCTCATGCCCCTGCTGGGACCTGAGCTGGCGGCCGTTCTGCTGGCCTGTGCCACCGGCCGCCTGGCGGAGGCGCCCCCCCTCACGATTCAGCCGGGTTGCAGCGCCTGCGTGATCGCGGCGGCGGCGGGCTATCCGGGGACGGTGCGCAGTGGCGATGCCGTGGTGGGCCGGCCGGAGCCCCATCCCCAACGCCAGCTCTTTCATGCCGGCACCAGGCGCCGGGCCGATGGGGCCTGTGAAACCAGCGGCGGCCGGGTGCTGGCCCTGGTGGCCCAGGCGGAGGATTTTGATGGGGCCTTCGCCCGGGCCTACGAGGGCCTGGCCCAGGTTCAGTTCGAGGGCATGCAATTCCGGCGCGACATTGGCCACCAGGTGCGGAGCCGGGGGCAATGACCAGCGAACGCACCTGGCAGGAACGGCTGGCGCGGTGGTGGGCGGAATTCAGCCTGCAGACCAAGCTGCTGGCGGTGGCCACCCTGGTGGTGAGCCTGCTGATGACGGGCATCACCTTCTTCGCTCTCAACGGCATCCAGAAGGATGCCCGCATGAGCGACACCCGTTATGCGCGGGATCTGGGGCTGCTGCTGGCGGCCAATGTGAAACCTCTGGTGAGCCAGGGCACGAAGGGGGAGCTGGCGAACGTGGCTGAGCGGTTCTGGCAGACCAGCCGCAGCCTCCGCTACATCGTGTTTGCCGATGAAGAAGGAGCGATCTATCTCGGCATCCCGATGGGGGCCGGGGGAGATGGCTCGGCGCCGGCCAACGAGCTGCTGAGCCGGCGCCTGGAGCTGCCCCCCGATCTGCCCCAGCGGCCGGACAACCCCCTGATCCGCCAGCACCTCACCCCCGATGGCCAGGTGACGGATGTGTTCGTCCCATTGCTCGACGATGGCCGTTTCCTGGGGGTGGTGGCCCTGGGCATCAATCCCAACGAAACCCTTCTGGCTAGTGCTGCCCTCACCCGGGAGGTGACGGTGGCGGTGTTCATCTCCATCTGGGTGCTGGTGATC
Organism: Cyanobacteriota bacterium; assembly: GCA_035286045.1. Taxonomy (GTDB): domain Bacteria; phylum Cyanobacteriota; class Cyanobacteriia; order PCC-6307; family Cyanobiaceae; genus Cyanobium. The sequence continues at coordinate 21,036 of JAYKIG010000072.1, forward strand.
CTCGGCTCGGTGTTCAACGCCCTCACGATCACCCAGCCGGTGAAAGAGCTGCTGCGGGGCGTGCGCTCGATTGCGGGAGGCAATTTCCAGACTCGGCTGGCCCTGCCCGTGGGGGGAGAGCTGGGGGAGTTGCTGGAGGGCTTCAACACCATGGCTTCCCAGCTGGAGGCGTACAACGAGGCCAACATCGAGGAACTCACCGCCGCCCAGGTGAAGCAGCAATCCCTGATCGCCACCATGGCCGATGGGGCTGTGCTGCTGGATGAGGAAGGGCGGATCGTGCTGGCCAACCCCACCTCCCGCCGCCTGTTCCGCTGGGAGGGGCGCAATCTGGAAGGGAACGATCTGGAGAGCGAGCTGCCGGAGCGGCTGGCGATGGAGCTCCATGGACCCCTCACATCGCTGATCATCGGCGAGAAGGAATCGGCGGATCTGCGCTGCAGCGTGGGCGATCCTGCGCGCACCCTGCGGATCGTGCTGCAGGCCGTGCGCGATGCCAGCGGCGAAAGCCTCAAGGGCATCGCCATGACCGTGCAGGACCTCACCCGGGAGGTGGAGCTCAATGCTGCCCAGAGCCGTTTCATCAGCAATGTGTCGCACGAGCTGCGCACACCCCTGTTCAACATCAAGAGCTATGTGGAAACCCTCCACGATCTGGGGGATCAGCTGAGCGAGGAGCAGAAGAAGGAGTTTCTGGGCATCGCCAACGACGAAACCGATCGTCTCACCCGCCTGGTGAATGACGTGCTCGACCTCTCCCGTCTCGAATCGGATCGGGAGTGGCAGCTGGAGCCCGTGGAGGTGGAGGTGGCCATGGAGCAGACCCTGCGCACCTATCGGCTCAATGCCCAGGACAAGGGGGTGGGGCTGGAACTGGTGAGCGAAGCCCAGCTGCCGCGGGTGCGGGGCAACTGGGATCTGCTGCTCCAGGTGTTCGACAACCTGGTGGGCAATGGCCTCAAGTTCACCCCCCCTGGCGGCCAGCTCACCCTGCGGGCCTATCCCTGGCCGGATCACTGCGCTATTGATCCCAGCGCGGGGCCTACGCAGGCACCGAGCTGCCCGTTGAGCTCCCCCCTGCCGAAGGTGCGCATCGAGATCGCCGACACGGGATCGGGCATCAGCAATGCGGATCAGGAGCGGATCTTCGAGCGCTTCTACCGGGTGGAGAATGCGGTGCACACCGAGGTGGGCACGGGGCTGGGCCTCTCCATCGTGCGCGGCATCCTCGAGAAGCACGGCTGCCAGGTGCACATGGTGAGCGAGCTCGGGGTGGGCACCACCTTCTGGTTCGACCTGCCTCTGGAGGAGGCCGACAGCGATGAGCTGGCGGTGCAGGCGGAGCGGCGCCGCTACCACGGGGAGCGGATGCTGGCGGCGTGATGGCCAGAGGACGGCGCCAGCCAGCAAGACCTGCCTGAGTAAGTATAGCTTACTATTGCCATAGCTTATAATACGTTGACTTCAAGATAGAGGGCAGAGCACTACGCGCATGTTCAAAAACAGGTAGAAGGATTATAAATCAAGGCACCAGGTCGATCATCATGCCGGCAAGCCCTTCTTCTCCCATTGCCTATGTCAGCCCTGGTGTGATCCGTGTCACTGACAAGCGGGGTGGCACCACTGAGCTGCGATTTACGGCCGATGGCTCGCTGCAACAGGCCACCGATCCCCTGGGCAGGACGAGCCGGTTCACTTACGACAGCAACGGGCGCGCAGTAGAGGCGATCGCGGCGGACAGCAGCGTCACCCGCTTCAGCTACGACGCGGCGGGACGGCTGATCAGCCAGACCAATGCCCTGAACCAGGTGGAAACCTACAGCTATGCGCCGGGCTCAGACCAGCCCAGCAGCCTGGTGGATGGCAAGGGCAATCCGCTCACCTACAGCTACGACAGCCAGGGCAAGGTGAGCAGCATTGGCTATGCCGATGGCAGCAGGGAAACCTTCACCTACAACAGCACCAACCAACTGATCCAGAAGGTGGAGCGCAGCGGCGACACCTTCACCTACAGCTACACCCCCCGTGGCCTGCTGGCAAGCCGTGGCGGCAGGGATTTCAGCGAAACCTACAGCTACGACAGCCAGGATCGACTGATCGGCGTCACGCGCAGCGTGCCCGGCGGTGGCAGCCAAAGCGTGAGCTACAGCTACGACAGCGCCGGCAACGTGAGCCAGATCAGCCAGGGCGGCAAAAGCATCAGCTACACCTACGACAGCGAAGGGCGGCGCGCGAGTTACACCACCAGCGATGGGGCCACGGTGCGTTATAGCTACGACAGCGCCGGCCGGCTGAAAGGGCTGCGGGATGGCAGCAACCAGAGCCTGGTGAGCTATCTCTACGATGGCGATGGCCGCTTGATCCAGGAAAACAAGGGCAACGGCACCAGCAGCAGCTACAGCTACGACGCCGCCGGCCAGCTGCTCCGCATCGACAACGCCAATCCCGCCGGCGCGATCGTGTCGTCGCTGTTGTACACCTACGATCTACTGGGCCGGCGCACCAGTGAAACCAGCAGCCAGGGCATCTGGAGCTATAGCTACGACGCCATCGGCCAACTGGTTGGGGCTGATTTCACCTCCAGTAATCCAGCTATGATTGCCAACCAGAGCCGGCAGTACGTGTACGACGCCGCCGGCAACCGCATCAGCACCCTGGTGAACGGGGTGGCCACCAGCTACAGCAGCAATGCCCTCAACCAATACAGCGCCGTGGGCGGAGCGGCCTACAGCTACGACGCGGATGGCAATCTGCTGAGCGATGGAGTGCGCAGCTATCAATACAACAGCGAAAACCGCATGATTCGCGCCACGGCCGGTGCGGATGTGTGGAACTACGAGTATGACCTGCTGGGCAACCGCTCAGCGGTGATCCACAACGGCCAGCGCACCTCCTATTTGGTGGATCCCTTCGCCGGCTTCGGCGATGTGGTGGGCACCTACAACGGCGATGGCAGCCTGCAGGCCCGCTATGTGCATGGCAATGGCCTGGTAGCGGGCTTTAATAGCAGTGACAGTTGGTATTACGAAGCGGATCCGATCGGCAGCACGCGTTCGCTCACCAATGGCAGTGGCGCTGCTCTCACCTCGGGGCTGGTATTTGACCCCTTCGGCGCGCAACTGGGCGGCGGCTCCGGCTTGACCGTGGCGCAGAGCCGTTTTGGGTTTGTGGGCGGCTGGGGGGTGGAGCAGGAGGCATCAGGATTGGTCCACATGCGGGCACGGCAATATGACCCATTGGCGGGGCGATTCACGGCGACGGATCCGCTTGGAGTGAATGGTGGAAGCCAGAATCTTTATCAATACGGACTAAATGATCCTTTAAGCAAAACTGACCCTTCGGGTAAATATTGGATACTGGTTTGGACGATTGTGGGCTTAATCTGGTTATGGGCAAATACTGCTCAAGCTCCAGCTCCAGACGACATACCGCCCCCCCTGCCCCCAACACCCCCTCCCCCGCCCCCCCTGCCCCCAGAATCCCCGATCCCAGTCGACCCATTGGTTCTGGATCTAGGCAGAAACGGGCTCACCTTCATCTCCCTGGCCCAATCCTCAGCCCTCTTCGATCTTGATAAGAATGGCTTCCGGGAGCGCGTCAGCTGGATTGGCAGCGGCGAAGGCCTGCTGGTGCGGGATCTCAACAACAACGGCCGCATCGACCATCTCGGCGAACTGTTTGGCGATACCCTCGTCAATGGCTTCACCGCCCTGGCCGCCCTCGACAGCAACGGCGACAACCGCATCGATGCCAGTGACGCCGCCTTCAGCAGCCTGCGCATCTGGATCGATCGCAACAGCGATGGCTTCACCGACACCGGCGAGCTGCGCACCCTGGCGGATCTCTCCATCCAATCGATCGGGCTGGCCCGCGCCGATCGAACCAACGATCCCAATGGCATCCGCTCCACCGGCACCTTCACCTTCGCCGACGACACCACCGCCACCATCGCCGCCATTGATCTGACCATCGATCCGCTCTCCACTCGCCCCACAGAAGAGGTGGAGCTCAAGTTCGAAACCTTCTTCCTGCCTGGGTTGCATGGCTTTGGCGCCCTCCCTGATCTGGATGTGGCCATGAGCCAGGACCCCACCCTGCTCGGGCTGATGCGCGATTTCGTGCAGCTGGAGGCCAGCCAACTGGATCAGATCAACACCACGATTGAAGCGATCCTCTTCCGCTGGGCTGGCGTGGATGGCATGGATCCCAAGAGCCGCTCCAACTTCTTTGATGCCCGCAAAGAAGCCTTCCTGGAGAAGATTCGTCAATCTCCTACTGGTTTCACCATCGCCAGCTGGGGGCAGGCGTCGGGCCTGCGCCATTCCTGGGCCCAGATCGTTGCCCACTTCTCCTCCAGGCTCGCTGCGCAGAGCTTCCTTCGACCCATTCTCAATCCGGCGGGATATCAAACCACCTATGAGCTGTCCACAGATCAGTTGATCAGCACGCCCGATCCCTCCCTATCCTCGCCAGTGGGCCATCTGGAGGCCATCCTCGCATCTGCTCAGGCCAATCTTCCTTCCAGCGCCAGTGATCAGCTGATCTACTGGAGCCACCTCATCGGTGCCATCGATGCCTTTGGTGAGACCCTTGGTCTTGACGCTGCAGCCATCACAACAGCGCTTCAACAGGCACTGGGCAGTGAACTTGCCAGCTATCTTCCCGCGCTCAGAAATCCTGTGCTCTGCTCGGCCCAGGTGGATTCGCTTCTCATGCGATGGGGTCCGGATGGAACTCTGGAAAACAACGGACCCCTCTTCATTTCCGCTGGCGATGGAAATGACGTGATTGTCACTGGCAGTGGTGACGACCTCCTGGATGGTGGCGCGGGCAATGATCGCCTCATCTCCAATGAAGGCAATGATCGCCTTCTTGGTGGTGCAGGCAACGACTCCTTGTCTGGCTTCAATGGCGATGACATTCTCATCGGGGGCGACGGCAATGACACCCTCATCGGGGGCGACGGCACCGATATCCTCAATGGTGGCGCCGGCGATGACACTTATATCGTGACCTCAACCAGCGATGTGATCAGTGATAGCGATGGCTTTGACACGGTGCAAAGCTCCGTCTCCTTCTCGCTTGCCCCTCTCCCCTTCCTGGAAGACCTTCGCCTTGTCACCAGCACTGCCATCAATGCCACCGGCAATGACCTCAACAACACGCTCACTGGCAACAGCGCCAACAATGGGCTTTCCGGAGGCACCGGCAACGACACGCTCACTGGTGGCGGAGGCAATGACACCCTCATCGGTGGTGCTGGGAATGACACCTTCCACTTCACCCTTGCAGGCAACACGGCCTGGGATCTGATCACCGATTTCAGCAGCGGCACCGACAGGCTCTCCATCAGCCGTGCAGTCTTTACCGGCTTCGGTGGTCAAAACGTGCTCAGGGCCGACCAGTTCCTCACCGGTGCCGGCATCACCGCCGCCAGCAGTCCCAGCCAACGCTTCCTCTACGACACCACTTCCGGCCTCCTCCGGTTCGACAGAGATGGAAATGGCGCCAGCGCTCCTCTTCTGGTTGCCCTTCTTGGCTCCAGCACCCATCCCTCCCTTCTGGCCACAGACATCGTGCTCACGAGTTGAGTGGCAACCCCCTACCAAACAACATTCAACTGAGGAACCAGATGCAACTTCTCATCCGCCGTGATCAATGGACAGGGCCCCGCCAGCGCGGTGGCGGCAATGAGACGATCCGCTGGATCACCATGTTCAAAGAACGATCCCCGAGAGATCTGCGCGATCTCCGCAGTAATCGGCAACACCTCCAGCCGCAGCGCTTCCAATAGGCGCCTCACGTAGATCACAAGCGGTGCGTCTGCTGGAAGCTGTAGCCGCCCGCGCTCCTCAAGCAGGGCCAGCTCCCATAGGGAAATATCGGCAATGGCCAGGAGCCCCTCGGAGCGGCCTTGCTCCAGGGCGGCAGAGGCGCGCGGGGAGAGGCGCGATGGCGCCTGGGCCCAAAAGAGCAGGATATGGGTGTCACAGATGATCCGCATCAGCGCTCCAGGTCACATCAGTGAACGGTGCCACCACATCTGTGAGCACCACCTTGCCGCGCAAGCCCTCAAGCCACGCGCGAGCTTCCTCAGAGGGGTCCCGCTCCGGCTCGATGCGGGCAATCACTCGCCCCCTGGAGGTCACCTGTAGCTCCTCACCCGCCTGAACGCGCTTGAGATAAGCGGGGAGATGCTGGCGAAGGTCGGAAACAGAGACACGGGTCATGGGGGC
>JAYKIG010000073.1:0-12281 GCA_035286045.1 Cyanobacteriota bacterium
GGCCATCCGCACCCACTACCATCTCCAGACACCCAGTTCTGACCCCAATGGGATTGCCCTGGTATCGGGTGCACACGGTCGTGATCAACGACCCGGGCCGCTTGCTCGCCGTGCACCTCATGCACACCGCACTCGTCGCCGGCTGGGCCGGCTCAATGGCGCTTTACGAGCTCGCCATCTTTGATCCTTCAGATCCGGTTCTCAATCCGATGTGGCGCCAAGGCATGTTCGTCATGCCCTTCATGGCCCGTCTGGGAGTCACTGGGAGCTGGAGTGGCTGGAGCATTACCGGTGAAACAGGGGTTGACCCTGGTTTCTGGAGTTTCGAGGGGGTAGCCGCTGCCCATATCGTGTTCAGTGGGCTCCTTTTCCTGGCAGCGATCTGGCACTGGACCTACTGGGATCTGGAGATCTGGCAGGACCCTCGCACCGGTGAACCTGCTCTCGATCTCCCCAAGATTTTCGGCATCCACCTTCTCCTTGCCGGTCTGGGCTGCTTCGGTTTTGGCGCCTTTCACCTCACGGGCGTGTTCGGTCCAGGCATGTGGGTCTCCGATCCCTACGGACTGACGGGCCACCTTGAGAAGGTGCAACCCTCCTGGGGGGCGGATGGTTTCAATCCCTTCAATCCAGGTGGCATCGTTGCTCACCACATCGCTGCCGGAATTGTGGGCATCATTGCCGGGATTTTCCACATCACTACGCGTCCCCCCGAGCGGCTCTATAAAGCCCTGAGGATGGGAAACATCGAGACGGTGTTGGCCAGCGCCATCGCAGCAGTGTTCTTTGCGGCGTTCGTGGTGGCCGGCACCATGTGGTACGGCGCGGCAGCCACCCCAATCGAGCTGTTTGGCCCAACCCGCTACCAGTGGGATCAGAACTATTTCAAGACGGAAATCAACCGTCGTGTGCAAACGGCTCTCGATGAAGGGGCCACCAAGGAACAGGCCTGGGCAGCCATTCCTGAAAAGCTTGCCTTCTACGACTACGTGGGCAACAGTCCTGCCAAGGGAGGCCTCTTCCGGGTTGGTCCCATGGTGAACGGCGATGGTCTGCCCACCGGCTGGATTGGCCACATTTCCTTCACTGACAAAGAGGGCCGCAACCTCGAGGTGCGCCGTCTCCCCAACTTCTTTGAGAACTTCCCCGTCGTCCTCCAGGACGAGGATGGAGTGGTTCGAGGGGATATCCCCTTCCGCCGGGCAGAGGCCAAGTATTCATTCGAACAGCAAGGCGTCACCGCCACCGTTTACGGGGGTGCTCTCAACGGTCAGACCTTCACCGATCCCGCAGACGTGAAGCGCCTGGCCCGAAAAGCGCAGCTTGGGGAAGCCTTTGAGTTCGATCGGGAGACCTATCACTCCGACGGAACCTTCCGCAGCTCGCCCAGGGGTTGGTTCACCTTCGGCCACGCCTCCTTTGCGCTCCTCTTCTTCTTTGGCCACATCTGGCACGGCGCACGCACCCTCTTCCGGGATGTCTTCGCTGGTATCGACCCAGACCTTGGCGAACAAGTTGAATTCGGTCTGTTCCAGAAGCTGGGCGACCGTTCCACCCGACGCCTGCCCCAGGGTTACGTTCCCCCTGCTGGAACTCCCCTCAGCTGATCTCCGGCTCCCTGCCCTTCACCCCTCGAACTCCCCATGGAGAGCTTCGCCTACATCCTCATCTTGGCCCTTGCCATCTCCACGTTGTTTTTCGCGATTGCCTTCCGCGATCCCCCCAAAATCGGCAAATAATCTTCCTCACTCGCCGAGGGCCCCTCACCCGAGGGGCTTTTTTTATGGGCGGCACTTTTCAAAACACCCCCAATGCGTACAATTAAGTACAAACGTGGTTTTTGGGCATGCAATGCCCGTCCTGTCAACACACGGATAGCCGGGTCCTCGAGTCTCGAGCTGCAGACTCGGGCAGAAGCGTGCGGCGACGCCGGGAATGCCTCAACTGCGATTTTCGCTTCACCACTTACGAGCGTGTGGAGACCATTCCCATCACCGTGGTGAAACGGAATGGCAATCGAGAGACCTTCAATCGAGCCAAGCTTCTTCACGGCTTGCTCCGGGCCTGCGAAAAAACCGGCCTGGAGCCTTCTCTGCTAGAGAGCCTTGTGGACGATATCGAACTGGTGTTGCAGCAACGGGCCAAACGGGAGGTGTCCAGCAATGAGATCGGGGAGTTGGTGCTGGAACAGCTGAAAACCATGAGCGAGGTGGCCTATGTGCGGTTTGCATCGGTGTATCGGCAGTTCCGCAGCGTGTCCGACTTCGTGGCGACCCTGGAGGGTCTCGGACAGATCGGTCGAGCCAGCCATGCGAAACAAACGCTCACTGTCTTGAACTGAGCGCAGCGTCAAGAGCTAGGATCAGAAATTGGTCCATCTCGCGGCGGCGAAGTGGGCTGTTCCTTCCCACTGCTCCAGGCAGACCGCCTGACCCGTATGACCGTTACCCCCTCCCAAGAGCTGCAGGCCCTCGACACAGACTTCGAACTGGAAGAGCTGTCCGAACTGGGCCTTCCTGCGGAGATTCCTGCAGCAGATAGCTCCAGTAGCCGTGGGGCGGGTTCAAGAGAGGTCGACGGCGTTGGATTCACCCTGGATGAATTTGCATCCCTGCTGGCCAAGTACGACTACAACTTCAAGCCTGGAGATGTGGTGAATGGCACGGTGTTTGCCCTTGAATCCAAAGGGGCGATGATCGATATCGGCGCCAAAACGGCGGCCTTCATGCCCCTGCAGGAGGTGTCCATCAATAGAGTGGAGCATCTCTCCGACGTGCTTGAACCAGGAGAGGTAAGGGAATTTTTCATTCTCAGCGAAGAAAATGAGGATGGTCAGCTCACCCTTTCGATCCGGAGGATCGAATATCAACGGGCCTGGGAGCGTGTGCGCCAATTGCAGAAGGAAGATGCCACGATCTACAGTGAAGTTTTTGCTACCAACCGAGGTGGTGCCCTGGTTCGGGTGGAAGGCCTGAGGGGCTTCATCCCCGGCAGCCACATCAGTACGCGAAAGGCGAAGGAAGAATTGGTAGCCGACTTTCTTCCTCTCAAATTCCTCGAGGTGGATGAAGAGAGAAATCGCCTTGTTCTCAGCCATCGAAGGGCTCTGGTGGAGCGCAAGATGAATCGCCTCGAGGTTGGCGAGGTGGTGCTGGGCACGGTTCGGGGCATCAAACCCTATGGCGCTTTCATCGATATCGGGGGCGTCAGTGGTCTGTTGCATATTTCCGAAATCAGCCATGAACACATTGAAACGCCCCACACCGTTCTCAATGTGAACGACCAGATGAAGGTCATGATCATCGACCTCGACGCGGAGCGTGGCCGGATCTCGCTCTCTACCAAGGCCCTCGAGCCGGAGCCCGGGGACATGCTCACAGATCCCCAGAAAGTGTTCGATAAGGCTGAAGAAATGGCAGCCCGCTATAAGCAGATGCTGTTGGAGCAGGCTGAGGATGGAGAACCCATGGTTCCCTTGGCTGACTGATCGGTTCACAGGTGCATGGCCCAACTTCTGCTGCGCGGTGAACCGCTCTTCTTTGCGGGGCAGCCGGCAGATATTCGGGCTGTGCTCTTTGACAAGGATGGAACCATGAGCCGGAGCGAACCCAAGCTTCTGGCTCTCGCCACCTCACGCCTCCGCCATTGCCTCTCCTTGGTGGGGCAAAGCGCGCAGACCCCTCTCGCAGACCTGTTGATGAAGGCCTACGGCCTCCATGGTGAAGGAACCATTCTGGATCCTGCGGGCATCACGGCTGTGGCAGCCCGAGACCACAACCTGATCGGCACCGCGGTGGCCCTCACCCTTGTGGGCCATGGTTGGCCCGAATCCCTGGCCCTGGCCCAGGAAACCTTTCGCCTGGCCGATCACGACCATCCTCCCGCCCTGCAGGCCGAGGAGACAACGGAGGGTTTCCTGGATTTTTTGCACACGTTGCACCGCAGCGATGTGCAATGCGCTGTGATCAGCAACGACGATTGCCCTGGCATCCAGCGCTTCCTCGACAGGCACGGCCTTTCCCCTCAGATTTCCGCTATCTGGAGCGCTGACCATCACCCCCGCAAACCCGATCCCCTGGCCATCCATCACCTCTGCTCAACCCTGGGGATCCCCCCGGCCCACTGTGCCTTGATCGGAGATGCCAACAGCGATCTGGGCATGGCTCGAAAGGCCGGAGTGGCCGTGATGCTTGGGTATCGCGGGGGCTGGCAGCAGCCGGTGCAGCTGGAAGCCGGCTATGTCCTGTTGGATCACTGGCAAGATCTGGCCGTCGTTCCGGATCAGGGCGTGTCCACGGCAACCTGCAGCGAGGGGGCCAAAACATAGGATTGCTCACCATCTCTACCGATCCCATGAGCCGTTACGTCTTCACCTCTGAATCCGTGACGGAAGGCCATCCCGACAAAATCTGCGATCAAATCAGCGACGCCGTTCTGGATGCCCTGCTGAACCAGGATCCGGCCAGCAGGGTGGCCTGTGAAACCGTTGTGAACACTGGCCTTTGCCTGATCACCGGGGAGGTCACCACGGCGGCCAAGGTGGACTTCAACCACCTCGTGCGGGAGGTGATCGATGGCATCGGCTATCGGGGCTACAGAGCCGGAGGCTTTGATGCCCGGAGTTGTGCCGTGCTGATCGCCCTCGACCAGCAGTCGCCCGACATCGCCCAGGGAGTCGATGAGGCGGACGACCATGCGGGGGACCCCCTCGACAAGGTTGGCGCGGGGGATCAAGGCATCATGTTCGGTTTTGCTTGTGATGAAACGCCCGAGCTGATGCCTCTGCCCATCAGCCTGGCCCACCGCCTGGCCAGGGGCCTGGCCGAAGTTCGCCACCGCGGCACCCTCCCCTACCTTCTCCCCGACGGCAAAACCCAGGTGAGCGTGGTCTACGAGGACGATCGGCCCGTGGCTATCGACACTCTCCTGATCTCCACCCAGCACGAAGCGGAGATCGATGGCATCAGCGATGAAAAAGCCTTGCGGGAGCGGATCTCAGCCGACCTCTGGGCCCATGTGGTGGAACCCGCCACCGCCGATCTGCGCCTGAAGCCGGATCGGGCCACCACCCGTTTTCTGGTGAACCCCACGGGGAAATTCGTGGTGGGCGGGCCTCAAGGTGACGCCGGGCTGACCGGGCGCAAGATCATCGTCGACACCTATGGCGGTTATGCCCGCCATGGTGGTGGAGCCTTTTCCGGCAAGGACCCCACCAAGGTGGATCGCTCCGCCGCCTATGCAGCCCGCTATGTGGCTAAAGCCATCGTGGCCGCTGGCCTCGCTCGGAAGGCTGAGGTGCAGCTGAGCTATGCCATCGGTGTGGCCAAGCCCGTGAGCATCCTGGTGGAGAGTTTCGGCACCAGCAGCCTCAGCAACAGTGATCTCACAGCCCTTGTGCAGGAACATTTCGACCTACGCCCCGGGGCCATCATCGAAACCTTCGGCCTGCGCACCTTGCCCCAGCAGCGGGGTGGTCGGTTCTACCGGGATGTGGCGGCCTACGGTCATTTCGGGCGCAGCGATCTGAATCTTCCTTGGGAAGAGGTGACCGCGATTGCCCAAACCCTCAAACAAGCCACTGCCGATCTTGCCCGCTCTGGCTCTCGGGGTTGATTTCGGCACCAGTGGGGTGCGCCTTGCGATCGTGAATCCCTCAGGGGACACCCTCCAAGAGCAGGCCACCCCCTACCCAGGACCCTTTGAGCATCCTGAGGCCTGGAGACAGGGCTTTCTCAAGCTTCTCCTCCAGGTTCCCCCGGGGATCAAGCAGCAGATTCGGGCCGTTGCCCTCGCAGGCACCTCCGGCACCCTGTTGCTCTGTCGTCACGATGGACGCCTCCTCGCCGGTGCCCCTGGCCAAGCCCTGCCCTACCACCAGGCCTATGCCAGCCAGCTCCCTGAGGTCAAGCGACTTCTGGGCGGCCTGGAACACCACCCGGCGGCCCAGGCCAGTGGCAGCCTGGCCCGCGCCCTTACCCTTCTCGATCAGGTTCGAGAGCTTGCCATCCCCGGGCCTCTGCTGATCCGCCACCAGGCGGATTGGCTCATGGGCTGGATGCTGGGGTGCTGGTGCTGGGGGGAGGAAGGCAACAATCTTCGCCTGGGTTGGGATCTGATCAGTGGAACCTGGTTGGGTTTCCTGGCTCAGGCCCCATGGTCTTCGGCGTTGCCGGAGATTGTTCCCAGTGGGTCCGTGCTCGGGCCCGTGGCTCCTGAGGTGGCGGAAGCCCTGGGCTTGTCTCCGGATTGCAAGGTGGTGGCCGGCACTACCGATGCCAATGCAGCCGTTCTCGCGGCAGACCCTGCCATGGAGGAGGGCATCACCGTGCTGGGGTCCACCCTCGTGCTGAAACAGTTTGTTCCCGAGCCGCTCCAGGGGGCGGGATTGAGCTGTCATCGGGTGAATGGCCGCTGGCTTGTGGGCGGGGCCTCCAACACGGGCGCGGCACTCCTGAGCCGGTATTTCAGCTCCGCCATGCTTGAAGAGCTGAGCCGCCAGATCCATCCGGATGTCGGCACGGGTCTTCAGCTGCGGCCGCTGTTGGGACGGGGGGAGCGCTTCCCCGTGGAGGATCCCCAGCTCGAGCCCATCCTGGAGCCCAGACCCGTGAGTGACGCCAGGTTTCTCCAGGCGCTGCTGGAGGGCATCACCGCCATCGAACAGCAGGGCTGGCAACACTTTCTGGAGCTGGGTGCCCCTCCCATCCGGCGCATCATCACCCTGGGTGGAGGAGCGCGGAACGCCCAGTGGAGACGGCTGCGGCAACGGGTGTTGGGCCTTCCCATCCTGAACCGACCCAACCTGTCGGCGGCCCGTGGGATGGCCCTGCTGGCCCAAGGCAAGATGGAGCTGATCAGCCCCACGCCAGCACGATGACCGACCGCATCCGCTCGTTTTTGGCCATGGCCCTCTTTGTGGTGCTGGCGGGATACGTGGGCTGGAGTGGGCTGCGCCTGGCTCTGCTGCTATGGCAGCGGTTCGCTCCCGCGTGAGACCCGGCAGAATTGATGCATTGCCCGCAGTTGCCATGAGTGCCGATCCGTTGACCCCAGCCGTGAGTGATCGGATCTGTCGCCATATGAATGACGACCATGCTTCCGCCGTGCTGGCCTTTGCCCACCACTTCGCGGGTCTGCCCAGCGCCCTGTCGGCCCGCATGGTGGCAGTGGCGCCCCAGGCCATGACCCTGGAGGTGGATGGGGCGGCCGTAGAGGTTGCTTTTGACCATCCTCTGACGGACAGCGAGGATGCCCATCGCACCCTCGTGTCCATGCTGCGGTCGATCCCTGGGAAGGCTTAAGAGGTTTCCCCTGCTGTCCCGCCCATGGGCTCCTGGCCATCGCCCGTTGCGTGGTTTGTCAGCAAGCCCTGTCCCCTCTGCCGACAACCCCTGCCGGCCCCTGTTCTGGTGGCCAGGTTCTGCCCCTCCTGCACCCAGGCCCTGCTGTTGCCCCCCGGGGGCGTGGCAGGCACCAGTCCCCTCGCCTGGTGGGCTGCCGGACCCTACACGGGGGCTTATCGCCGGATGCTGTTAGGGCTGCGCCAGCGACCCCATCCAGAGAGCCTTGTCGTCCTGCTCAAGGCCGTGGGGCTTCCCGCCTTGCCGTCCCACCTCTCCCCCCTGTTGGTGCCGGTGCCCAGTTGGAAACGGCAGGCCAATCCCCTGCCTCCCCTGATCTGCCAACTCGGGAGAGCGGAATGGGGCTTCAGAAGCGCAGCCCTCCTCGAACGCTCCCGGCCTGTTCTGGGCCAACACCATCTCCATCGGGCCATGCGCCAGGAGAACCAACGGGGGGCCTTCACCTGCGCCCGCAGGCCCGATCCGAAGGAGGCCAGAGTGCACCCGGTGTATCTGGTGGACGACATCCTGACCACCGGCGCCACTGCCCTCAATGCCTCCCTGGCGCTGCAAGGGGCCGGCTGGCGGGTGCAGGGGTTGATCTGTCTGGCCCGCACCCCTGGAGACCGTCGGGCATTCAGCGGTGATTTAAGATCCCACTGTCGCGAGAGCGACAAGCCGGGATAGCTCAGTTGGTAGAGCAGGCGACTGAAAATCGCCGTGTCCCCAGTTCAAATCTGGGTCCTGGCATTAGGGCAGTTCCTCTTCGGAGCCTGCGTCCGTTCCGTTTTCGATCCCACGCCGATCGTTCCCTCAGCGCTCTGCAGGATTTGCGTCATGCCTCTCCCCTCAGCCAACCCCTCTGAATCGCAGAAGCAGTACGGCAACGCGGACAGCTTTGCCATGGCCTTTGACGATGCCTGGCGCCTCCAGACCAGCCAGCCAGAGATCCCCCCCCTCAGTCGCTCCGAATCCTTGGAGCGGATCCTCGCCCAACTGGCCGATCATCCCTTTGCCCAGAAGGATGCGACTACAGCCCGTGAGGTGGGAGAGTTTCGTCTTCGCCTCCACGGTGTGTAGCTCCCCATGGCCGCTTCCGCCTATGCCCGCCTGCTGCGCCAACTCTGCGGCAGCTTCAGCAATCAGAACCAGGCCTTTGAGAATCCTCCCCTCTTTGCCCACATCCTGGTCACCACACGCCCCATCCCCCAACTCTCCCGAGGGTCCTTGCTGCTCGAGCAGGCTTATGCCATCACCCCCTCCACCCCATACCGCATCCGTGTCTTGCGCCCGGAGCGGGTCGAGGGTCAGCTGATCATCCACAACCTGTCGTTGCTGGAGGAGAAGCGTTTCTGGGGGGCCACGGCAGACCCTTCCCTGCGGGCCACCCTCCGGGAGGAGGATCTTCAGCACCTCCCTGGATGCAACTACTGGGTGCGTGAACAGGGTGAGGGGTTTGTCGGGGAGGTGGAACCTGGATGCCGCTGTCTTGTGGAGCGCAAGGGCCAGCCCGCCTATCTGGTGAGTCAGCTGCAGCTGTCCGCGGGGCGGATGTGCACCATCGACCGGGGACACCATCCCGAAACCCATGAACAACTCTGGGGTGCCCTTGCCGGACCCTTTGAGTTTGACCGTATCCAGGACCACAGTGGGGAGATCCCTGAAGCCTGGCTCCAGGGGTGAGAACTTGTTCCTGTTTATTTGTAAAGGAACCTAAGCATTTCTACCAACCCTGGACCCCAGGGGCGAACAAACCCTAGTGTGCGGGGCCCTTTCGCCCTGTCATGGCTCTTCCCCTCCTCAAGATTGCACCAGTGACGCAAAACGCGCGGGTCAAGTCTTTCCCTGTGGGAGGAGATGAAAGCCCTCGCCTTTCACCCTTTGACCTGGTTCGGAGCAAGGCAGCAACGGACGTGACAATTGCTCAGGCCTATCGCCAGATCTTCTTTCATGCCTTCAAGGTGGATCGTGATTCCGTGCTGGAATCCCAGCTGAGGAGCGGTCAGATCACGGTGAAGGATTTTGTGCGTGGTTTACTTCTCTCTGAGAAATTCCGCAACGACTTTTATCGTTGCAATAGCAACTACCGCATGGTTGATCAGATTGTCGGCCGTGTTCTTGGCCGCCCTGTTCATGGGGATCAGGAACGCATTGCCCTCTCGATTCTGATTGCCCAAAAGGGTCTTCCCGGGCTTGTGGATCACCTGCTGGAGTCGGATGAGTATCGGGAGGCCTTCGGCACCGACCAGGTGCCGCACCAACGGTCCCGCGTCTTGCCGGGGCAGGCCCAGGGCGTGATTCCCTTCAATCAGCAGGCTCCCCGCTACAACGCCTACTGGCGCGACATGACAGTTCGCCGGGCTCCAGCGGGCCGAGGTACGGCCTGGAGCCCTTCCGGTGCTGGGTTTGCCACCATGCCTGCACCGGCCTGGTTGGCGGATGCCCCCTCGCCGCTGGCAAGAAAGATCTGGCAGGGCCTGGTGACGGCAGGCGGATTTGGGCTCACGGCCTTTGTTCTGTATGTAGCTGCCGTGATGCTCAGCACGGGCCGTGCCGGCTGAGGCCTAAGCCAACTAGCTTGCCAGCGACGCATCGTGGAGATCCTCCAGAAACGGAGGATCCTCCATGAACGCGACCTCTTCTTCGCCCCCGATCTCTGCGGGATCCCCATGGGTTTCCTCCAGGAAGGCCTCCTCCTCTGGCAAGGAGTCGTCGTCCTCATAGGGGTCTGGCAGATTGTTCCGGGAAGTCGTCTTGGGAAGGGCCCGTAGGGATCGGGCCGGGGAGGTCCTTTGCCCTCCCCTCTGCAGCAGGCCCTCGATCCGAACCAACCGGTCCTCCGTCTCCACCATGCGTTCCTCCATGGCGCGGGTGATGCCATCGGTCAGCTCGTCGGAGGCCATCTGCAGCGAGACGAGCTGGTGGTCCTGTGCGCTCAGGCGCTCCTCCAGTTCGAGCACTCTGAAGGTGAGGCTTTCAGCCAATTCGGAGAGGGTTTGGAGCTGGACGCTCAGCCGAGCCGCCCATTCCAGCTCGGAACCAACGGAAGCCATACAAAAGAAAAATGTTGGCCGGATGGTAACGGGAGGAAACATTGTTGCCAGGGGGTGCTTTCGGTGCTACAGCTCCGAGTTGCTCCGGGCGGTCCTGGGGCCAGGGGATCGTTGAATTTGTAACGTTTCTGAACGCTGTGTTGAGACGTGCGGAGTCAACCATAGGATCCGCCTGCAGCCTGCGGCTTCAGGCCCAGCATCCAGATCTCTGGAGATCTCCCAGATCATCGATGGGAGGTCTTCAGGGGAAGAGAGCCCTCGGTCGGCCTTTTCTCTGGATCACGCCTGATGGATTCGCTGCAAGTTCCCCCCTCCTCTCGGCCCTCCACGCACGCTTCCCATGACCCTTGCCAACGCCGCCTATCTGGGCATCACACGATTTGCCAACGACCGCAACAAAGAAAACTGGGCAACCGGATCCGACGTTGACAAGGCGAATCTGATCAGGGCCGTCTATCAGCAGGTGCTGGGTCGCCAGTATGTGATGACCAGTGAGCGGCTGGATGGGCCGGAATCTCTCTTTCGTCGCGGCTACCTGAGCGTGAGGGAATTTGTGCGTCAGGTGGCCAAGAGCAGCCTCTATAAAGACCGTTTCTTCACCAACACCAATCCCTATTGCTTCATCGAGCTCAACTTCAAGCATCTGCTGGGTCGCGCTCCCCAGAACAAGGCGGAAATGCTCCACCACTTCACCATCCTCCAGGAGCAGGGTTACGACGCTGAAATCGATTCCTATATTGACAGCGCTGAATACCAAACCCGCTTCGGTGAGGAAACGGTGCCCTATCTGCATGGGTGGGACTATTCCGCAGGTCAGCAAGGCCTACAGTTCTCCTACATGCTTCAGCTCACCCGGGGTGCGGCGGCCTCCATCAAGGGAGACCTGTCCAAAAATCAGTCGCGCCTCAACCCGGCCGTGCACGCAGAGATGCCCCTGCCTGTGGTGAGCCCGAATGCCAAGGGCAGCACCTTCCGCAAGGTGCCCACCGATGGGGTGACGCGGCAGGGTGTGGGCGCCGGGGAGGAAGGCCGCACCTTCCGGGTGGAAATCAGTGGTTTCAATAACTATCAGCGTCACAAGCGCAGCAATCGGGTGCGCTTCATTCCCTTCAACAAACTTCTTGAATATCAGCAGCAGATTCATCGTGAGGGTGGACGCATTGCCAGCATCACTCCAGTGAATTGAAGATCCTTCCTTATTTGCTCCCTCGTCTTTTACCCCTAACCAGACATGAAGGTATCTGCAGGAACCCGCAACACCTCTGCCAGCAACGACAGGCAAGTGACCATTGAGGTCACTGGGCTCTCACGCAACGACTTCGTTCGCAGTTCCGACTGCGTCATGCAGGTCCCTTACACCCGCATGAATGAAACCCTCCGCCTCGTGCAACGTATGGGTGGGAAGATCACCAAGGTGAGCGTCACCGGTGTCTCCGCCTCGGGTGAGGCGGCCCCCGCACCAGCCCGCAAGGGCAAGTCCAAGAAGTAACTCGTCAGGGCAAGGGTTGACCCTCGCTTCAGCCTTGTCCTACCCGTTCCAGCCCTGGGCCTCCAAGGAGGTCCGGGGCTTCTTCTGCAGGCGATGTTGAATTTCCTGGCCTGCTACCACAGCCGCAGTGACCATTTGTTACGGGGCTCGCGACTGGAACAGAGTCCAGACAACAATAGTCATGTCGCTTTTGAGCACTGGTCACCAGCGCTGTCGGCGACAACAAGGGACCCGCTGCTCTCTTGCTCTATCGGCACCAGCCAGCGCGTTCCCACTCCCTTACCCACCCCACTCCCGACGGAGAACGTCGAGACCAGGAGCCTTACACATGTTCGACGCCTTCACCAAGGTTGTAGCCCAGGCAGATGCCCGCGGCGAATTCCTCAA
The DNA here is from genome assembly GCA_035286045.1 of Cyanobacteriota bacterium. GTDB lineage: Bacteria > Cyanobacteriota > Cyanobacteriia > PCC-6307 > Cyanobiaceae > Cyanobium. The sequence goes on from JAYKIG010000073.1 coordinate 12,270, forward strand.
TTCCGGCCAGAT
>JAYKIG010000074.1:0-6045 GCA_035286045.1 Cyanobacteriota bacterium
CCGATTGGTTCAACCTAGAAATCTGGGGCAAACAGGCCCAGGTAGCGGCCGATTATGTGCGCAAAGGCTCCCTGCTCGGCATCATCGGCTCCTTCAAGCTCGACCGCTGGACGGATCGCACCAGCGGCGAGGAGCGCAGCAAGCCCGTGATCCGAGTGGATCGGCTGGAGCTTCTGGGGAGCCGGCGCGACGCCGAATCGGGTGATGGGGGGTTTGGCGGTGGAGAGCCCAGTGAGGAGGAAGTGCCGTTCTGAAATCCATCCCCGCATCCGCCTTAAAAAGGCGGATCGATCAAGAGCGCCCCTGAGGGGCGCTTTTTTCTTGGCGTGCCAGATCGGGAATCAACGGGATTGTTGTTTCTTCCAGATGCGAAGGCCCAGCCAGGCCAGGGAAGATAAGGCCGCCAGGAGGAGCAGGACCTTCACCACCTTGGCCACCGGCTCGATCCAGAGCTCAACCCGGGTATAGCCCTCCCCGAGAAGCAAGCCGGCCAGAGTGAGCAGCAGGGTCCAGATCAGGCTGCCGGCAGTTGTCCAAAGCAGGAAGGGAACCATTGGCATCATCTCGATCCCGGCCGGAACCGAGATCAAGGTGCGAATGCCTGGAACCAGACGTCCCCAGAACACCAGAGCGGTTCCATGCCGATTGAACCAGGTGCGCGATCGCCGCAGATCCTGGGGGCTGATGCCGATCCACCGGCCGCGACGAGAGAGCCAGTCTTCAATGCGCTCCTCATTCACCAGACGGCCAATCCCATACCAGGGCAGGGCACCGAGAACAGTCCCCACCAGGCCGGCAAGAACAACAGGAATCAAGGACAGCTTTCCCTGTTGGACGTAAAAGCCCCCGAGGGGCATGATCAGTTCAGAGGGGATGGGGGGAAAGAGATTTTCAAGGAACATTGCCGCCAAGATGGATGCATATCCCGCCCACGGATTCGATTCCACTGCCCTGCCAATGTAAACAGGGAGTTGCTGGACAAATTCAATAGCCACAGATCAATGGGAAAGAAAAAGGGGACTGGCCTTTCAGGCCCAGCCCCCGAGGAGAAACGCTTGGACAATCAGTAGCGATAGTGCTCTAGCTTGTAGGGGCCCTCTACGGGCACATTGATATAGGCCGCTTGCTCTGGGGTGAGCTCGGTAAGCTTGGCGCCGATCTTGTCCAGGTGGAGACGAGCCACCATCTCATCGAGGTGCTTGGGCAACACATACACCTCTTTTGCATACTGAGCACCCTTGGTGAAGAGCTCAATCTGAGCCAGCACCTGGTTCGTGAAGGAGTTGCTCATCACAAAGCTGGGATGGCCTGTAGCACAGCCCAGGTTCACCAGACGCCCCTCGGCGAGAAGCAGGATGCGATTGCCACTGGGCAGGATCACATGATCCACCTGGGGCTTGATGTTTTCCCAGGTGTACTGCTTCAGGGAGGCCACATCGATTTCATTGTCAAAATGACCAATGTTGCAGACAATCGCCTGATCCTTCATCTGAATCAGGTGCTCATGGCGGATCACCTGGAAATTGCCGGTGGCCGTCACGAAGATGTCGACGTCCTTCACCACATCATCCAGACGGACGACGCGATACCCCTCCATCGCGGCCTGAAGGGCGCAGATGGGGTCGATCTCAGCGATCATGACTGTGGCGCCTAGGCCACGGAGGGACTGGGCTGAACCCTTGCCCACATCCCCGTAACCCATCACCAGGGCGACCTTGCCGGCCACCATCACATCGGTCGCGCGCTTGATGCTGTCCACAAGGGACTCGCGGCACCCGTAGAGGTTGTCGAACTTGCTCTTGGTGACAGAGTCGTTGACGTTGATCGCCGGAAAGGGCAGCTCGCCGCTCTTCTGAAGCTGATAGAGACGGGCCACGCCGGTGGTGGTCTCCTCGGTGACCCCTTGAATGTTGGCCTTGATGCGTGAATAGAAGGTGGAATCCACGGCCAGCTTGGCGCGGATGGACTTGAAGAGGGCAATCTCTTCTTCGCTCCCGGGATTGTCGAGCACGGAAAGATCCTGCTCGGCCTTGCTGCCCAGGATCACGAGGCCGGTAGCATCCCCACCATCGTCCAGGATCATATTGGGGGTGCCGCCATCACCCCACTCCAGGATGCGATGGGTGAAGGCCCAGTATTCATCAAGGGTTTCGCCCTTGTAGGCAAACACCGGAATGCCTGCAGCGGCGATGGCTGCAGCCGCGTGATCCTGGGTGGAGAAGATGTTGCAGCTCGCCCAACGCACTTCAGCTCCGAGGGCCGCCAAGGTTTCAATCAGAACCGCCGTCTGAACGGTCATATGGAGAGAACCACAGATGCGGGCTCCCTTGAGGGGCTTTTCAGCGCCGTATTTGTCGCGCAGGGCCATCAGACCGGGCATTTCGGTCTCGGCGATGTTGAGCTCCTTACGGCCGAAATCGGCAAGACCGATATCGGCGATCACATAGGAACTGGTGGCCTGCAGATGGGGAAAGGCCTCTGCGGGCGCCACAGGCGTCGCAACCATGGAAGATCTCCGGAAAAGGGACGTGAAATATCTGCAGAGACGCCGAGGCTTCGGGCTCGCTTCGGGAGAATCTAGAGCCAGGTGTCCAAGGGCCGTGATGGAGGTGTGCCAACTTGCCGATGCGGACGCCACGCACGCTCTGGGTCGAACACTGGCCATGCGGCTGCTGGAGGAGAGCGCTCCAGATCAGCATCAGATCCTTCTGCTGAAGGGGGATCTGGGGGCAGGCAAAACCTGCCTGGTGCAGGGACTGGCGGATGGTTTGGGCATCAGCGAACCGATCACCAGCCCAACCTTTGCCCTGGCCCATCACTACAAGGGGAAGGTGGCCGACAGACCCACGGCTCTTGTACACCTGGATCTTTACCGCCTGGAGCAACCTCGCGCCGCCGCAGAGCTGTTTGCCCAGGAAGACGAAGAAGCCCGTTCCCTCGGAGCAGTGCTTGCGGTGGAGTGGCCGGAGCGGCTCAGTTTCGTGCCGGAACCCTGTTGGCGGGTGGAGCTGGCCTTCGCGGGGGAGGAGCGGCGGGCCCTGGTGGTGGAAGCCGGGGCGGGCTGAAAGATTCCCCTGGGCTAGGAACGGCGCGCGTGCTCGGCTTCCTGAACGGTGAGACGGCTGATCAACACACCCATCACAGAGGCGATATAGAAGGTGCCAGTGATGGCGACCATCACGCAGATCATGCTCGCTGCGGGAGTGAGTGGAATCACATCCCCATACCCCATGGTGGTGAGGCTCACGAACGCGAAATAATTGAGCTGGGCAAAGTTCAGGCCCCACACCGAAGGGGCTGCATCGCCACTCTGGTGGCCGATGTCAACCCCTCGGAAGCTGTCCGGATGGATGGTCTCCAGTCCACTGAGCAGCAGGCCGCTGGCCAGCCCGAGCATCAGGTAGCCCGCCACAGCCCCCTGCAGCACTCCACTGTTCACCTGATGCTCGCGGGCGAGTCGTCTGATCAGGCGAACAGCGCTCCAGCCACCAAACAGCGTCCAGAGCAGGATGACCGGAACACCGGTGTTGCGCATCTGCAGCGGTGTAAGGATCCAGAACAGCCAGAAGGCAATGGCAGCGACGCCCAGCATCTGATAGGCCCTCGAGAGCCTCCCCTGATGGGCCGCATTCAGGGTGTCCCGACCCAATCCCTGGATCAGCACCACTCCCAGCACCAGATAACCCAGCGACGCCAGGCGACTCCAGGGCTGGGGAAGACCAAAGCAAACCATCAGGGCGATGCAGGACATCAGAAGACGCCCGTAGAAGGATGAACGTTGCATCGTTGGGGTCCCGTTGAGGTGGATGGTTGCAGGGCTCAACAGCCACATCGTTCCATTCTGAAGAGTGGGCGGAGGCCGACCCGACCTAGCCGTCACCGGCCTCCAGGCGCCGCAGCAGCGCCGCGATGATCCGGGCGTTGGCGGCGGGAAACGGGTAGGTCTCCAGATCTGCTGGCTCCACCCACCGCACCTGCTGGGAAGCCAGGGGCTGGGGTTCGCCGAAGCGCCAGCGGCAGAGGTGCACCACAAAGCGGAGACGCTTGTGGCTGTAGGCGTGATCGAGGGTGATGAGCTCCTCACCCACCTCGGCTTCGATGGCCAGCTCCTCCCGCAACTCCCGACGAATGGTTTCGGTGATGGGTTCCTCCGGCTCCTGCTTGCCCCCAGGGAATTCCCAGAGACCACCCAGCAGGCCCTCCTCCAGCCGCTGATCGATCAGCACCCGGCCTGAGGGGTCGAATACCACACCCACACCGATCACCTGGAATGGCACCGCACGGGAAGGCTCCCTCACCGGAAACAGGCCGGAATCCGCCGAAGCATAGGCACCACAGCATTCCTGCCAGGGACAGACGGAGCAGAGGGGACGGCGGGGGGTGCAGACGGTGGCCCCCAGATCCATCAGGGCCTGGTTGAAGGCCCTCGGATGGTGGGGATCGAGGAGGCTGGCGCTCCAGCTCCAGAACAGTTGCTCATCTTGCCGGGGAGGGCGGGGATGGGCCATCAGCCTGGCCAACACCCGCCGCACGTTGCCATCCAGCAGGGGAGCGGGAAGGTCGAAGGCGGAAGAGAGGATGCTGCCGGCCGTGCTGCGGCCGATGCCTGGCAGCGCCAACCATCCTTCAACGGTGCGGGGCCAGGGATCGGCGCCGCGAGGCCCGGCCTGCTGTCGCTCCAACAGCAGCCTTGCTCCCTGCTGAAGGCGCCTGGCCCGGTTGTAGTAGCCCAGGCCCTGCCAGAGCTGAAGAAGGGTCTGGCCATCGGCCGCAGCGAGAGACGCCAGATCGGGCAATCTCCCCATCCAGCGATGCCAATAGGGCAGCACAACCTGGAGCTGGGTCTGCTGAAGCATCACCTCCGCCACGAACACGCCGTAGGGATCGAGCTCCTCCCCTTCAGCCGGAGGGCTGCCGTCCGGACGGAGCTTCCAGGGAATGGCGTGGCGGCCGTTTTGCTGCCACCAGCTCAGCAGCGGCGCCCGCAGGGAGATGGCGGCCCCACCCTCCCAGGGTGGGTTCACCCGAAGCCCCCCGGTCGAGGGCGCGCACTGGAGAGCGACACATTGGCAGGGATAGATGGAAGCGCCGTTCCAGAGGCGGATGCTCCCGGCTGGGCGATCACATTGAACGCGATCGACCAGCGTTCCCCTTCCCCGCGGAAGGGCGCCACCGAATGGGGCTGCCAGGCGGGGAACACGTAGTACTCCCCTGGGATCGGAAGCACGTAGTGAGCCATCCCGGTGCGGAAGGACTGGATCTGCCATTCCTCGGGACCATGGAAGCAGAGCTGGCCATCAAACCGTTCGCCGGTGATCTGGGGAGGCACCTTGAGGAACAACACCCCCGAAAAACTGCCCCCGTGGGTATGGGTGGGGTTGTAATCCCCCGACCGCTGCACATTCAGCCAGAGGTCAATCAACCTGAGGCCGTAGCGGCCCGGAATCCAGGGTCCCCGGCCCTGGGGGGGCTGCAGATCGATGACATGACGAATCCAGCGTTCACAGCCGGGCAGAATGACCTGCTGGCAGAGCTCCTGAACGACAGGGTGCTGAGGATTGAGCTCCCGTTGCTGGGAGAGTTGGCCCGCCAGCTTGAGGGAGGCATCCGGACTGGCCTCCGGAGACGTCACAACCTCTCCAGCCACACCGTTGAGTGCCCCCAAGAGCTCGGCGGGAAGGTTCCCCTTCAGCACATAGCGGGGGAACAGGGTGAGCATCTCCATGCTCGAGTCTGGCTCTGAAGCCATGGGCAGGGGGCACCATCACGAGAGGGTAGGACCCCTCAGGCAGGGTCCGCTTCAGCTGGCCATGTAGGCCTCGATCGCCGAGCTGCGCCGTCTGAGTCCGGCCAGGGCATCCCGCTCCAGATTGCGCACCCGATCCCGGCTGATGCCCAGAACCCTGCCGATGCCCGTCAGGCTCATGGGCTCCTCGCCCTCCATTCCATACCGCATCTTCAACACCCGCCCCTGCAGCTCCGGCAGCTGCTCCACCAGAGCTCTCAGATCCCCCTTCAAACACTCCCCATCCACCATCTCCCCAG
>JAYKIG010000075.1:0-21903 GCA_035286045.1 Cyanobacteriota bacterium
CGCCCAAGCTGCCGGAAGAGCGGCGGATCAAGCCCGGTGATGAGGTGATCACGGTGGCGGCGGGCTTCCCCACCACGGTGGCGCCGATCGTGCAGGTGGGGGCGGTGCCGGTGTTCATCGATGCCGATCCGATCACCGGCAATGCCCGCTGCGAGCAGCTGGAGCTGGCCTACCGAGCGGGCAAAACGAAGGCCGTGATGATGGCCCATGCGCTGGGCAATCCCTTTGATCTGGCCACCACCCTGGCCTTCTGCCGCAAATACGATCTTTGGCTGGTGGAGGACAACTGCGATGCCCTGGGCTGCAGCTACTCCATGCCGCGGGTGCTGGCCGAGAGCTTGGGGTTCAGGGAAAACAGCCCGCGCCTGGATGAGGGCCCGGATCGGGTGGTGCGCTGGACGGGCACCTGGGGGGATCTGAGCACCCAGAGCTTCTACCCGCCCCACCACCTCACGATGGGGGAGGGGGGAGCGGTGAACATCGTGCGGGACGCCAAGCTGAAGGTGATCGCTGAGAGCTTCCGCGACTGGGGCCGCGACTGCTGGTGCCCCAGCGGGATCGACAACACCTGTGGCAAGCGCTTTGGCTGGCAGCTGGGCGAGTTGCCCGAGGGCTACGACCACAAGTACACGTATAGCCACCTGGGCTACAACCTCAAGCCCCTGGATCCCCAGGCGGCGATTGGGCGGGTGCAGCTCAAGCGGCTGCCGGAGTTCATCGAGGCAAGGAAGAGGAACTGGGAAACACTGCGCCGGGGTTTAGCTGCCCATGAGGACGTACTGGAGTTTGCCCTGCCCACCCATGCCACGGGGTGGGATCCGGAGCAGGGCTTTTCCTGGGACGAGAGCGGTTGCCGCAGCGATTGCAGCTGGTTTGGCTTCAAGATTGGCGTCAAGCTGGATGCCCCCTTCTCACGCACCGATTTGGCCCAGGAGCTGGATCGGAACATGATTGGCAATCGGATGTTGTTTGGGGGAAATCTGTTGCGTCAGCCAGCGTTTGTGCAATATCGGCGGGAGCGTCCGGAGGCGCTGCGGGTGGTGGGAGAGATGAAAGGATCGGATGAAATCATGGCCAGCATGCTGTTTCTGGGCACCTATCCGGGGCTGACTGAGGCGATGCTGGCTCAAGAAATCCTGGTGATCGATGCTTTCGTGGAGCGATAGATGCGCCTGCTCCTCACGGGTGGTACGGGATTCTTCGGCAAAGCTCTGTTGCGGCATGTCTTGGCCGCTGGCCTCCCTGCCGAGGCATCCGTGGTCGTGCTCAGCCGCAACCCAGAACGCTTCCTGTCGACCTATCCGGCATTTGCCGCGGACGGGCCGATCACATTTTTCAAAGGAGACATCCTGAATCGTGCGTCTCTCCCGTGGGGCCATGCCTTCAGCCATGTGCTGCACGCCGCCACCGATTCCACCATCGGGCCCAGCCTCACGCCCCTGCAGCGCTACGACCAGATTGTGGATGGCACCCGAAACATCCTGGATCTGGCCGTGGCCACGGGCGCCCGCCGGTTTTTGCTCACCAGCTCCGGCGCGATCTACGGCCCCCAGCCTGCGGATCTGGACGCCCTTCCAGAAGGCTGGCCCGGGAGTCCGCCCTTGGCCGAACCCAGCACGACTTATGGCCAGGCCAAGCGTGCCGCCGAACACCTCTGCGCCCTGTTTGGCGCGCAATATGGATTGGAAACGGTGGTCGCCCGTTGCTTTGCCTTCGTTGGCCCCGATCTGCCTCTTGATGTGCACTTCGCCATCGGCAATTTCATCCGGGATGCCCGCACAGCTGACGCCATCACGGTCTTCGGCGATGGCACGCCCCTGCGCACCTACCTCGATCAGACCGATCTGGCCCATTGGCTCTTCACCCTTCTGGATCAGGGCTGCGGCGGCCAGGCTTACAACGTGGGCTCCGATGAGGTGATCAGCATCGCTGATCTGGCCCACCTGGTGGGCGGCATCCTGGCCCCCAACAAGCCGGTGCGCATCCTGGGCCAACCCAGCCCTGGGGCACCGCGTCATCGTTACGTGCCAGAGATCCAGAAAGCCAAGAGCGCGTTTGGCCTGAGCGCCACGGTGTCGCTAGCAGATGCCATCCGCCGCTGCGCAGACGCATGAAAGCCTCCGACTTCGTCGCCCGGTATCTGGAAGCCCGTGGCGTCACCCACACCTTTGAACTGGTGGGGGGCATGATCACCCACCTGCTCGACTCCCTGAGCCGCCAGACCCAGATCCGCATCGTGTCCTGCCACCATGAGCAGGGGGCGGCCTTCGCCGCCGAGGGGTATGGCCGAATCACAGGCCTTCCAGGGGTGGCCTTGGCCACCAGCGGGCCCGGGGCGACGAACTTGCTCACAGGAATCGGCAGCTGTTTTTTCGACTCCACGCCCGCCGTCTTCCTCACCGGACAGGTGAACACCCACGAACTGAAGGGAGAACGGGGAATCCGTCAGCTGGGGTTCCAGGAAACGGATATCGTCGCGATGGCCAGGCCCATCTGCAAATTGGCCGTGCAGGTGTCACGGGCGGAAGAGCTGCCGGCGGTGCTCAAAGAAGCCTTTCGGCTGGCTCTCGAGGGCAGGCCGGGCCCCTGCCTGGTGGATTTGCCGATGAATGTGCAGGCCGAAAGCCTTCCAGAAGCGGTGGCCCAGGCGGCCTTGCAAGAGGCGGCAGCGCTGGGCCTGGCGGCGCCTCTCCCTGAGGAGACTCTGGAGGCGGGGAGACCTGGCCTGACGCTGACCTTTGGGCAGCTGTTTCAGGCCATCCGCGAGGCCCAAAGGCCTTTGCTGCTCCTGGGGGGGGGATGCGCCGCCGTGCCCAACCGATCCGCTTCCCTGCAGATCGCGGAGATCCTCCACCTTCCCACCGTGCTCTCGCTGATGGGAGTGGATGTGCTGCCGGACTGCCATCCCCAGCGGGTGGGGTTCATCGGCTCCTATGGCAATCGCTGGGCCAACAAGGTTCTCGGCCGGGCGGATCTCCTGGTGGTGGTGGGCAGCCGGCTGGACATCCGCCAGACGGGAGCCGATCTACCCAGCTTCTGCGCCGGCAAACAGATCTGGCAAATCGATATCGACCCGGCCGAAATGAGCGTTCGCCTCCAGCCTCACCAAACCATCTGCTGCTCGATCCCAGAGGCGGCCCGGGTGCTGGCCGCCACGGACAACGGTCGGCGCCTGGATCATCCCCGCTGGAGCGAGGACATTGCAAACCTGCGCAGCCAGTTCCCCGCAGAGAGGGAATATGTCGGCGAAGCTGGGGAGCCGAACCCGGTGGCCGTGCTCCAGGAGCTCAGTGAGCTGACGTCCGGCCCCTGCCAATACATCACCGATGTGGGGCAGCACCAGATGTGGGCTGCCCAGAGCCTGGCCTTGGCCAAAGAGGATCGTTTTCTCACCTCCGGTGGCATGGGCGCCATGGGTTTCGGGCTCCCGGCCGCCATCGGCGCGGCTTTGGCCCGGCCCGATGCCACCACCGTGCTGATCAGCGGCGATGGCGGCTTCCAGGTGAACATCCAGGAACTGGAAACGGTGCGCCGCAACCATCTGCCGCTGAAGATCCTTCTCTTCAACAACCAGTGCCACGGCATGGTGCGCCAATTTCAGGAGACCTATTTCGATGGCAACCTGCAATCCTCGGCCAAGGGGTATAGCGCGCCAGATTTTGTGGCCGTTGGCCAGGCTTACGCCATTCCCTCCAGCCGGTTATCGCCTGGTGCGGACACCACCGCCGTGCTCCGGGCGCTCCTATCCAGGGATGGGCCGGCCCTCTTGGACGTGCCCTTGCCCATGACCAGCACTGTGTATCCCAAACTCGCCTTTGGCCGGCCCTTTGGGGACATGGAACCGGACGTGGCGCCCACCGCCATGGAATCCACCTGACGGGGATCCCGAGGCACTGGGTGGGCCCTGGGATCAGAAGGCGGTAAGCGCGTTGAACGCCACCCCCACAACCCGGTGATCCCCATCCGTCTGAAGGGTGTGCATCGCCTCCCTGGCCTCTCGGACGATCGGATCATTGGGGTCCTGAGCTTCCTTGAGGATGCGCCCCAGCAGTTCGGCGCCCCCCACCCGCACGGTGCCATCCCCATCCTCCAGGGCAAGAAGCGCGAGCTCCAAAAGGCGGCTCGGGTTCATCGCCGATTGTTCCGCCAGAGCCGCCAGAATGCTGCAGCGGACCAGCCACTGGGTGTCGGCAGCAAACACCTGGCGCAACAGGGGCCAGGTGTCATCCACCCCATAGCTGGCCAGGGCATTGGCCGCCTCCGCCCGCACATTGGCATCCCCATCCGCTTGAAGCACCCGCTCCAGGGCCTGCTGCCCCTCGGCACTGCGCTTGACTCCCAGGCCAGCACAGCTCATGGAGCGAATCACGAAGGCGCTCTGCTCCAGGCCCAACAGGAACAGGGGTGTGGCCTCCTCCACCGTGCACTCCCTCAGACCCACCAGGGCGGGCATGGCTCGGGACGGGTCCGCCGAAGAAATGGCTTCACGAATGGCTTCAAGGTCAGGCGCCAATGGGAAGCCAGGGGTGGGATCAGGAGTTTACCCCTGTCATTCCTGGCCGGCCGGCCCGGGCTCCCGCAGCACCCGCAGGAGCATGGAGCGCCGGCGACGGCGGCGCCACCAGCTGAAGACGAGCAATCCACCACCAATCAACAGGGCTGGAAGGGCCTGGGGTCGGGCTGAAGGGCTCCGATAGAGCATGGCCGCGAGGGCCAGCAGAATCAGCAGAGGAGAGGAGAGCGCCAACAGATTCGCTGGACCTGAGGACGGCTTCATGAGAGCAGCTCCAAGGAGCGACCCTCCTGGCGGGCAGCCATCTGAAGGCATCCCCAGCGCAAAAGGCTGAGGGTGAGCACCTTCACCCCCACCGGAAGGCACCCTTCATCCGGCGCAAAGGTGTTGCTGTGGAGCGGCGTGCACCCCTGGGGACCGGCCACACCGAGTCGGAACATCGTTCCATTGGTGCTCTGCAGGAGCTCAGCGAAATCTTCCGCACCCAGGGAGGGCTGCTCGAGCCAGAGCACCTGTTGACGGCCCAGGAGTTCTTCGGCGGCATCGGCCACCAGCTGGGTGAGTCCGCCTTCGTTGTGAACGGGGGGCGAGATGCAGCGGTAATGGACGCGGGCTTCACCGCCATGGCCCCGGCAGAGCGCATGCACCGTGTCCTCGATCCAGCCCGGGAGCCGATCGTGCACCTCGAGGTCGAGGCAGCGCACCGTGCCGAGCAACCGCACGTGGTCGGCGATGACATTGAAGGCCTTGCCCCCCTCGATCCTGCCAAAGCTCACCACCACCGGATGGAGCGGATCGAGCCTGCGGCTGATCGCCTCCTGCAGGCCGCTCACCACCCGGGCCGCAATCCAGATCGCATCGGTGCTCTGGTGGGGCCGGGCGCCATGGCCGCTCTCCCCGAGCACCTCGATCTCCAGTTCGCCGGCCGCTGCAGTGAGGCTTCCCGTGCGCACCCCGATGGTGCCCACCGGCAGGCTGGGAAACACATGCACCCCAAACAGGGCTTCCACCCGGTCCATGGCTCCCGCCTCCCGCATCCAGCGGGCACCCTGGGCCGTCTCCTCCGCCGGCTGGAACAGGAGGCGCACGCGGGAGCGCAGCAGCTCCTGCCGGCGGGCCAGGAGCTGGGCCACCCCCAGACCGATCGTGGTGTGGATGTCATGGCCGCAGGCATGCATCAACCCTTGCTGGCTGGAGGCGTAGGACAGCCCCGTGCGCTCCTCGATGGGGAGGGCATCCATATCGGTGCGAAGGGCCACGAGGGGGGCCTCTTGAGGGCCGAGCTCCGCGGTCACCCCCGTGCGGCCCACACCTTCGCGCACCTCCCAACCCCAGCGGCGCAGCTCACCGGCCACCAGGGCAGCGGTTTGCTGTTCATGGCCGCTCAGCTCAGGATGGCGATGGAGATGGCGCCGCACCTGAACCAGCTCGGGCAGGGCCTCTTGAAGGTTGGTTTCCAACCCCAGACTGAACCAATCCGGCAGAGCAGAACGCTGCACCATCAGGCCGAAAGGGAGAGGAACTGCTGCAGAGACTGAACCGCCTCTGGGGGCCACCGCCGTATCTGCCGCAGCCATTCCGGCTGGCGGTAGCGGGGGTCGAGCCCGGACGCCGCGGCCCAGTTGCTTTCGGCTTCTCCACGGGCTCCCCGCTGCCACAGCACCGCGGTGAGTGCCGCCCGGGCATCGGCAAAGAGGGGATGGCGGCGGATCAGGGAACGCAGGTCCTGTTCAGCAGTGGAGAGGTCGCCCATCTGAAAGGCGGCCAGTGCAGCGCTGGAGCGGGCCATGGCCATGCCGGGGCGGGCCTCCGCAGCGGCATTGAAACAGGCGCGGGCCTGCTCCCAGTCGCCCAGGGAGCCCTGCACATTGCCCAGGTTGTAAAGGGCTGCCGCTTCCTGGGGGTCCCGGGCCAGGATCCAGCGATAATCTGCAGCCGCCTCTTCCCAGCGCCCAAGAGCCTCTTCGGCCGTGCCCCGATTGAGGTGGGGATCCAGATGGGCCGGGTCGATCTCCATGGCCACGGTCTGATCCGCGATCGCACCCTCCGGATCCCCGAGCAGCAGACGCACGTTGCCCAGGTTGCTCCATGCCGCCGCATCTCCTGGCGTGGCCTCCACCACGTCGGTCCAGAGGGTCAGGGCCTCGTCAAGCCGTCCCTCCCGGGTGGCCGCCAAGGCCCGCTCAAACCGCTGGGCAGCTCCACCCGCCCCAGGCTCCTGATGGAGCGCCGAAACGGGCGAAGCCAGGGCAAGCCACAGCACCAACAGCCCCATCAGGGCGAGGCGTGGGCTCATGCCCACCCTCCTCCGGATTCCGTGAGGTAAGTGCGCCCCGCGTCCGTGATCACCCGGCCCCTAGGGGTGCGCTGCAAAAAACCCAACTGCAACAAGAAAGGCTCCACGACGGTTTCCAGGGTGGTGGGATCTTCGCCCAGACCCGCCGCCAGGGTATCGAGTCCGGCGGGTCCACCGCCGTGACTCTCCACAAGCTGGCGCAGCAGCTGTCGATCGCTGGCATCCAATCCCTTGGCATCCACCCGGTGGAGCTGGAGCGCCGTGGCCACCACCTCCGGCCCAATCAATGGCAGCCCCTGCACGGCGGCGTAATCCCTCACCCGACGGAGCAGCCGGTTGGCAATGCGAGGCGTCCCCCGACATCGGCGGGCTACCTCCCGGGCTGCTGCCACCTCCAGATCCATGGCCAGGAGCCGGGCGGCCCGCTCCACGATCGCCTGGAGATCCTCCAATCCATAGAACTCCAGGCGTTGAATCAAACCGAAGCGATCCCGTAACGGGGAACTCAGGGCCCCCGCCCGGGTGGTGGCGCCCACCAGGGTGAAGGGCGCGAGCGGCAGGCTGCGGGTGCGGGCAGTGGTGCCCTTGCCCACGGTGAGATCGAGCCGGAAATCCTCCATGGCCGGATAGAGGATCTCCTCCGCAACCCTGTTGAGCCGATGGATCTCATCGATGAACAGCAGGTCGTTGGGTTGCAGATTCACCAGCAGCCCCACGATGTCGCGTGGGCGCTCCAGGGCCGGCGCACTGGTGATGCGGCACTGCACCCCCAGCTCCTCGGCCAGCACCAGGGCCATGGTGGTCTTGCCCAGTCCCGGCGGGCCATGGAGGAGCACATGATCGAGGGCCTCACCCCGGCCCCGGGTCGCCGCCACAGCGATCTCCAGCACCTGCTTGAGCTCCACCTGACCGATGTAATCCGCCAGGCGCTTGGGACGCAGGCCATCTTCCCGTCGCTGCCCATCCCCCTCCTGATCCTCCCTGCGCTCGAGAGGATCCACCAGCCGGGGTGGGGCCCCAACGGAGCGGGAGGGTCCCCCAATCGGCCCCCTGGAGGGGGGCGATGGGCTGGCTTGGGAGGAAACGATGGCCATGGGGGGAGGGTAACGGGCCCGGCCAGAGCCCTGCCCCCCCACAGGGCTCACTTAACGTCAAACCATCCATGGAGGCACGATGGCCAAGGGGCCCGGCAGGCGGGGTGGCACCGCCAAGGGAGATCCCTCCCAGCGTCTGCTGGCAGACAACCGCCTGGCCCGCCACCAGTACGAGATTCTCGAAACCCTGGAGACGGGCATCGAACTGCTGGGAACGGAGGTGAAATCCATCCGGGCCGGGCAATGCAACCTGCGGGATGGGTTCTGCCTGATCCGCAACGGCGAACTGCAGCTGCATAACGTACACATCTCTCCCCACAGCCACGCGGGTCGGTTCTTCAACCACGAACCCCTGCGGGTGCGAAAGCTCCTGGCACATCGGCGGGAAATTGACAAATTGCGCATCGCCCTCGACCAGAAAGGCCTGACCTTGATCCCCCTCAACCTTCACCTCAAGGGTTCCTGGATCAAGGTGACGCTGGGGCTGGCCAGGGGGCGCAAGCTCCATGACAAACGCCACGAAGAGAAACGGCGTCAGGAGGCCAAGGAGACGCGGGCAGCCATCGCCCGGATCTGACAAGCTGACAAGCCGGCCGCCCAACGGGGCCGGCTTCAGGGCTCCGTCTGGGGGGATGGAGGGTTGGCAGGGCTGGAGGGTGGAACGGGCGACGGGCTGGTGGGGCGGGCAGGCTCCGGGGCCGGTGAGGAAGGCGAAGGTTCCTCAGGGGCCGTGGGTCTGGGGGATGGGGCGGCGCCCGGAACATCCGGGACTGGGAGGGAACCAGCACCGGGACCTGCCCCATCGCTGTTGCCCGGCGTTCCCGGGACTCCCGGCACCCCCGGAGCGGTCTGGGAGGGAGTGGGGGGGGGGGCCACCGTGGGATCGGCCCGTAACGACAGGCTGATCCTGGATGGCGCGACCCCTTCGTTGGTGACGATGAGTTGGACGGGTGAGCTGTCCTGAACCCCAAGATTCACCACCCGCAAGGGACCCCGGGGGGCCAGGGAGCGCCCATCAGCTGCAAAGACACTCATCTGCAGCAAGGGGGTTCCATTCACCCCCAGCACCAGGGCATGGCCCTGGGGAAGGCGAATGGGAAACAGGCGGGCCCCACTGGCCGGCACATCGGCGGCCAGCAGCTGGGTGACCTGGGGACGGGCCTCAATCGGCTCAATCGAGAGGTTTTCCAGGATCTGGATGGCTGCGGCGTACCAAAGTTGTCGGTAGGGCTCTTCGGGAATTCCACCGCCGGAGCGGCCGGGCAGGAGGTTCTGGGCACTGCCGGAGATCAGTTGCTGCAACACCTCAGAGCTCAGTCCCTGTTGGGACAGACTCTTCTGCCGCTGATCCCAATCAGCGGCAGAGAAACTGCCCAAACGTCGACGGAGGGCCATGGGCAGCTGCTCCACCCGGGCCAGCCAATCCTCCGCCAGGCCGCTCCAGGCCTTCCGGAGGGGAGCATCCTCCAGGGAATCACTGGGAAGGCGGCCGCGCCGTTCCGGGTATTGGGCCAGGAGGCTGGCATTCACCAGGTCGAGGAACCAGCGGCGATCAATCTGCAGGGCCCGCAGGCGACTGATGAGTTGCTCCCGCTGATCCACTTCTCCGGGGGGGAGGCTGGGTGCGGCCTCCGTGAGGGAGGGGGCGCCCGTGGAGCTGGTGGGCGTTCCGGCGCCACGACTCAGCCACCACCAACCGAGGGCCGTGCCTGCCACGGCGGAAACGATCAGGGCCAGAAGCACGGGCCAGAGTCCGCCCTCGGCCTGTTCCTCCCGCTCCAGCTGGCGGGCCCGGGCAGGGGTGGGCGGTGGGGCGGACCGCCGTCGTCTGGAGGAGTCCTGGGAAGGTTGCAGGCCCACCGGCATCCGATCCCCCTCCACCTGGTCGTCTTCCCCAGACCCATCGTCAGCTTGGGCCCTGGACGTCTCGCCGGGCGGGGTGGGGATGGCAGCGGAAGGGTGGGCCTCGAGAGGGTCCTCGGGGGGAGGCGGGGAGGTGGGCACCAGAACCAGTGTGCGGTCGGCTCGGGGCACGGGCCCCGTGGTCTCCGGCATGGGCAGCTCCTGGAGGGCCCTCAGCGCTTCGGCCGCACTGGCGAACCGTTGGGCCGGATCCGGGCTCACCATCCGCGCCAGCTGGTGGTGAAAGGCCGGCTCTGAATCCAGGGCGGAAGGCCAACGCCATTCGAGGGTTTGGGGATCGATCAGCCGTTCCGGGCCATCTCCGCTGAGGAGCACCAAGGCCGTCACGCCCAGGGCATGGAGATCCATCCAGGGCTGGGGGGAGACGCCCCGGAGAAGCTCGGGCGGCGCAAAGCCCGGGGTCGCCCCCACCAGGCCCCCTTCCGCCCCGCCCAGAAGGCCGAAATCCAGGAGCACCGGCTGGCCATCCTGATCCCGCCGCAGGAGATTGGCGGGTGTCAGATCCCCATGGAACAGATGCTGGCTGTGGAGCGCCACCAACACAGGGAGAAGCTGCCTGAGGAGCAGCAACACTTCCCCGGCCCCAAACACCAACTGGCGCTCCTGACGGGTGGCCAGCAACTCCTGGTAGGTGCGGCCCGCTTGCCAGTCCCGCACGAGCCACAGATCATCGCCTTCGCTGATCGCCGCACCCACCCTGGGCACCTGGGGATGGAGCACCCCCTGGAGCTGGGCCCAGAGTTGGCGGGCCTGGTGCTGGTGGCTGCCGGGCCCCAGCCGCCGCATCGCCACTGGGGCATCGGCGGCAAGGGTGTCCCTGGCCTGCCAGAGATCGCCCTGGGGGCCACCGCCCTCGCTGAGGGGTTGTTCCAGGCGGTAACGGCCGCCGATCAGCTGACCCGCAGAGGGTGAAGTGCCCATCAGTAAGCCACCGGCAGGACGTCGCGGTGGGGTTGGCTCAGGCCCCGAGAGGCGAGCCATTCAGCGTCATAAAGGCGAGAGCGGTAGCGATCCCCGCTGTCGCAGAGAACGGTGACGATGCGGTGGCCTGGGCCGAGGCGACGGGCTGTTTCCACCGCCGCGGCCACATTGATCCCCACGGAGCCACCCATGAACAACCCTTCCTGCCAGAGAAGGCGATAGATGGTTTGCAAAGCGTCCTGATCCACCACCCGCACCGCATCATCGATGGGCGCTCCCTGCAGATTGGCGGTGATGCGGCTGTTGCCGATGCCCTCGGTGACCGAGTTGCCCTCACTGCGCAGCTCCCCCGAGGTGGCCCAGTGGTAAAGCGCGCTGCCATAGGGGTCAGCCAGCACACAGCGCAGGGCGGGATTGCGCTCCTTCAGAAAAAGAGCCACTCCGGCGTAGGTGCCACCGGTGCCCGTGGCGGCTACCCAGGCATCCAGCCGCCCTTCGCACTGCTCCCAGATCTCGGGGCCTGTGGTGGCGTAGTGGGCCCGTCGGTTGGCGAGGTTGTCGAACTGGTTGGCCCAGAGGGCTCCGGGAATCTCCTCGGCCAGGCGGCCGGAGAGTTTCACATAGTTGTTGGGATCGGCGTAGGGAACCGCGGGCACGGTGCGGACCTCCGCCCCGAGGCTGCGCAACAGGCCAATCTTCTCGGCCGACTGGGTTTCCGGGATCACAATCAGGGCCCGGTACCCCCGCGCATTGCACAGATGGGTGAGGCCGATCCCCGTGTTGCCCGCCGTGCCTTCCACCACGGTGCCCCCGGGTTGCAGGAGGCCACTGGCCTCGGCCTCCTGCAGGATCCCAAGCGCCGCTCTGTCTTTGACGGAGCCGCCAGGGTTCATGAATTCCGCCTTCCCCAGGATCTCGCAACCCGTGAGGTCGCTCAGAGCGCGCAGCCGGATGAGTGGGGTGCGGCCCACAGCGCCGGAAAAACCTTCGGTGATCCCCCCCATTCCGTTGGCCGTGCCTGGCATGTGCATGCGGAGGATCGTAGGGACTGTCCCTAGGCTCTTCAGAAACAATGGTGCCAGCGATCAGCCCTGCCACCCCGACGATGGTCGCCTCGAGCCTAAGGGCACGGCTGAACGCGGTGCGCCAACGCAGTGAGGCCCTGATCGCCCCCTTGGAGCCGGAAGATCTGTGCCTGCAGGGGATGGCGGATGCGAGTCCGCCCAAATGGCACTTGGGTCACACCACCTGGTTCTTCGACACCTTCGTTCTGACCCCCTACCTGGAGGGCTGGCAGCCCCTGGATCGGCATTGGAGTTTCCTGTTCAACTCTTATTACGACGCCGTCGGCGCCCGCCATCCGCGGCCCCAGAGGGGTCTGCTCACCCGGCCGGCCATGGAGGCCGTGCTGGCCTGGCGCCAGCGGGTGGACAGGGGGCTTGGAGATCTGCTGAGCCAGATGGAGGAGCCCTCCGCGAAAGAGGTGATCCGACCGCTCCAGCTCCTTGAGCTGGGCCTGCACCACGAGCAGCAACACCAGGAGCTCCTGCTCATGGACCTGCTCGATGGCTTCAGTCGCAACCCTCTGGAGCCGGCCTACGGGCCGGGCCCAGAGGGCCCCCTGGATCCGCCCCTGTTCAGGGAGGAAGGGCCCCTGTGGCTGGACCATCCCGGCGGCCTGCTGGAGGTGGGCCATGGAGAGTCCCAGGCCTTCGCCTTCGACAACGAGGGGCCGCGTCACCGGCAGTGGCTGGAACCTTTTTCGATCGCCCGCCGGCTCGTGAGCAATGCCGACTACGCGGCCTTCATCGCCGATGGGGGGTATGCCAGGCCTGAGCTGTGGATGAGTGAGGGCTGGGCCGTCGTGCAAGAGCGGGGCTGGAGCGCGCCCCGCTATTGGCGCGATGGCGACTGGGAATTCACCTTGGAGGGACGCCAGCCCCTGCGGGGGGACGGACCCGTACGCCACCTCAGCTGGTTTGAAGCCGATGCCTACGCCCGCTGGGCGGGAGCCAGGCTGCCGAGTGAGGCGGAATGGGAGGTGGCGGCCGGCAGTGGGTTGCTTCATGGGGCCTTCGGAAGCCTTTGGCAGTGGACAGGGACCCCCTATCGGCCCTATCCAGGATTCCAGGCGGCCTCTGGAGCCGTGGGGGAGTACAACGGCAAGTTCATGAGTTCCCAATTCGTGCTGCGCGGCAGCGCCACCCTCACGCCCCCTGGCCACGCCCGACTCACATACCGCAACTTCTTCAGCCCAGCCAGCCGCTGGATGGCCAGCGGGCTGCGCCTGGCCTCCGACACCCCATGAGTCCCTCCTCCCCAGGCGAGGTTGCCCTCCGCCAAAGCGAACTGCTCGATCTCCACCCGGAGCCCGCCGACATGGCCAGGCTGGTGCGGGAGGGCATGGGGCGGACACCCAAACAACTCCCCGCCTGGTTTCTCTACGACGAGGAAGGCTCCCGCCTGTTTGAACTGATCTGCCAGCAGCCGGAATACTCTCTCACCCGCACCGAAACCGAACTGCTGCAACGGCTGGGGCCTGAACTGGCCGCGGCCCTCGGCGGCGGGACTCTGGTGGAATTCGGCGCTGGCAGCGCCCGCAAGGTGAGCCCGCTGCTCGAAGCGAGACACCAACAGGCCTATGTGGCGCTGGACATCAGCGCCGAACACCTGGCCAACGCCTGTGAACGGCTCCAGCAGCGCCATCCCTGGATCCCGGTGCTGGGCATCTGCTGCGATTACAGCTCCCTGGCCGCCCTGCCCCCCCATCCCCTGATCCAGCAACCCCTGATCGGGTTTTACCCCGGGAGCTCCCTGGGCAATTTTGATCCGGCAGCAGCCGGCCAACTCCTCCAGCAATTCGCCAGGCTGCTGGGGAAAGGGAGCCGACTGCTGATCGGGCTTGATCAGCCCAAGGCAGTGGACCGACTGGAGGCGGCCTATAACGACGCGGCAGGGTGGTCGGCCGCCTTCGCCATGAACCTTCTCCATCGCCTCAATCGGGAGCTTGGGGGAACGTTCGCTCCCGGGAGCTTTG
This sequence comes from Cyanobacteriota bacterium, assembly GCA_035286045.1. Classification (GTDB taxonomy): domain Bacteria; phylum Cyanobacteriota; class Cyanobacteriia; order PCC-6307; family Cyanobiaceae; genus Cyanobium. The sequence continues at coordinate 13,785 of JAYKIG010000075.1, forward strand.
CCTACCGGGCTCAGTGGGACGCCGCCAACAGTCGCATTGCAATGGCTCTGGTGAGCCAGGTTGCCCAGGAGGTGACGCTGGCGGGACAGACCCATGCCTTCGCTGCCGGTGAGCCTTTGATCACCGAATACAGCGTCAAATACTCCCCGGAGCGGTTCATCGCCCTGGCCAGGGAAACGGGCTGGCGACCTCTCGCGCGATGGAGTGATGACGCCGACGATCTCTCCCTGCACCTGCTGGAACGGGCAGACTGAGGGCTGTCCATGCCGAGTGCAGGCCAAAGGATTCACCCATGAGCCGCGAAGAACAACGGGAGGCCGTGCGCCAGGTGCGCGAAGGTCTGATCCAGGAGCTCGAGTTGCTGTACCGCCAGGCCTTTGATCGCCTCAGTGATATGGACCTGGGGGAGGGGGCCATCGCTCGCCTCACCCAGTTGCTCCTGCGCTCCAGAGAGGCGGCCATCACGCCGTTGGAGGAGGAGATTGAAGCGCCCTTGATCACTTATGCACCGGGCAGCCGTCCGACGGAGGGGGCCTGATGGCGGGATCAGGAAACTGGCTCGACCAGCTGGAAGCCCGTCTGGAACAGACTCTGGAAAACTTTCTCCAGGCCAATCCCCAACAGGACAGCCTGCTGGCGGAACAGGAGGCCAGGGATCGGCAGCAACAGCTGCGCAGGGATCGACTGGCCCTGAAAGCGGAAGCGGAACTCCAGCGCCAGGGCCTCCTGCGGCTGGCGGAGGACATTCGCTGCTGGCAGGAGCGGGTGGATCGGGCCAAAGGGGCCGGAGCCCTCGATCTGGCAGGGCGGGCGGAAGCCCATATCGCCACCCTGATGGAGCAGGGGCGGGCCCGGTGGCAAACCCTCGATGAGCTGGGGGAACGGTTTGCGGCGGTGGAACGGGAGCTTCAGCACCTGGGTGGCAAGCCAGGGGGCCCTTCCTCTGGAGCGGCAAGGGCGCAGGAAGGCCCATCCGGAGAGAGACATTCAGGCCCCGACCTGGAGGCGGACTGGGAGGCTTTCGAAACCCAGCAGGACCTGGACGCCCTGCGACGGAAAGTGAAGGGGTGACGGGGCGAAGGGCCCTTTACCCCTTGGGAGCCGGAGGAACCAGGCTCACACCCTCCGGAGGGGGAGTGGGGTCGGGATCGGCAATGAGCATGTGCTGCAGGACGATCTCCGGCCGCTCACTGTCGCGCCAGCGAATGCGGTAGGCAGGCATCTTGGTGCCCCGGCTCGTGGTCTGCTCCACGGGCTCCATCACCCAGCCGCGACGGGATCGCCCCTGGGGGTTGCGCTTCACAACCGCATCGGCGTGCTTGAAGCGAAAACCGACCCGCTCACCACTCATTCTGGGGCAAAGAACTTACTACACACCATTATCCCATTGCACCGCCCACCTCCTGATGGGTCGATTCGGGGCGGAGGAGGGGGAAGGCAATCACGTCCCGGATCGATGGGCTGTCGGTGAGGAGCATGGCCAGCCGATCAATGCCGATCCCCAGGCCACCCGTGGGAGGCATGCCCACCTCCAGGGCATCGAGAAAGTCCTCATCCACAGTCTGGGCTTCCGGATCCCCCGCCCGGCGCCGTTCCTGCTGCTTCTCCAGCCGGCTGCGCTGATCCACCGGATCGATGAGCTCGGAGAAGGCATTGGCGGTCTCCCGACCGGCGATGAACAGTTCGAAGCGCTCCACCAGGCCCGGTTTGGAGCGATGGGTGCGGGCCAGGGGAGAGGTTTCCACGGGGTAATCCAGCACGAACGTGGGCTGAATGAGGGAGCCCTCCACGGCCTGCTCAAAGGCCTCCACCAGCAACCGCCCCACACTGTCCGCCGCCTCCGGCACCTCCAGCCCGGCAGCCAGCAGGGCTGCCGCCGCCTCGTCGCGACTGGTGAAGGCATTGAAATCAAGGCCGGTGGCCTGCTGCACCAGGGTGTGCATCGTCTCCCGCCGCCAGGGGGGGGTGAGATCGATCGGCGTGCCCTGGTAGACGAGGGACGTGGTGCCGCAGACCACCCGGGCCGCTTCCGCCAACAACTGCTCCGTGAGCTCCATCATCGTGTGGTAGTCGGCGTAGGCCTGGTAGATCTCCACGGAGGTGAACTCCGGATTGTGGCGGGTACTGACCCCTTCATTGCGGAAAATCCGGCCCAGCTCGTACACCCGCTCAAACCCCCCCACCAGGAGGCGTTTGAGATGGAGCTCGGTGGCAATGCGCAGGGTGAGGGGCAGATCCAGAGCGTTGTGATGGGTTTCAAAGGGCCTGGCATCCGCTCCCCCCGCCTGGGTCTGCAGAACAGGGGTCTCGATCTCCAGAAACCCCCGGTCATCCAACCAGCGACGCAAGGTGCTCACCAGCACCGCCCGCTTCCGGAACGTGTCGCGCGTGTGGGGGGACACGATCAGATCGAGATGGCGCTGCCGGTAGCGCTTCTCCACATCCGCCAACCCATGCCATTTATCAGGGAGAGGTTGGAGGGCCTTGCTGAGCATCTCCCATGCAGTCACCTTCACGGAGAGCTCGCCCCGATCGGTCCTCCTGAGGGTTCCCTCCACCCCGATCCAGTCGCCGATATCGGTGAGGGTGGTGAGATGCACGAATGCATCCGGTTGGTCGGGGTGAAGCGCCTCCAGATGAGCCTTCTCGATGAAGAGCTGAATCGGGCCGCTCTCATCCGCCAGTGTGAAGAAAGCCAGTTTGCCCATCACGCGCCGGGCCAGAAGCCGGCCCGCCAAGCAGACCTGCTCAGGCCGCTCCTCTCCATTGGGCAGATCGGCATGGGCCACCTGCAGCTCCGCCGCCCGGTGGCTCGGGGCATAGTTGAAGGCATAGGGGAGGTGGCCATGGGCCTCCAGGGCTCGGGCCTTCTCCAGGCGGGTCGCGCGCAGATCCGACAAAGCGGCAGGGGTTCAGAAGATGAAGGCCATCCTGAAGGACCGTTGGTCGGGCTGAGCCCTCAACCAGCCGCCGCCAGGGGGCCTTCCCCTATGCGTTGGGAGGCGTAGCCCGTGCCTCGCACCGTCAGGATCAGCTCTGGATTGCGAGGATCAGGTTCGAGCTTGCCCCGCAGCCTGGCCACGTAGACATCCACCACCCGCAGATCGGCCGCCCGGCGGGGAGGATAGCCCCAGAGCTGTTCCAGGATCTCCGCGCGAGGCACCACCCGGCCCGGATCCCGGAACAGAAGTTCGAGCAAGCTGAATTCGGTGTAGGTCAGGGAGATGCGCTGACCCTCCCGGCTCACCTGGCGACGGTTGGTGTCCACCACCAGGTCGCCGAGGCGGAGCACACCATTTCCAGCAGGCACATCGCGGGGCTCGGTGGCCGCAGAACCCCTGCCGACCCGCCTTAGGATTGTAGCGATACGAACCTCCAACTCCTTCGGGCTGAAGGGTTTGGGCAGGTAGTCATCAGCTCCCAGATCCAGGCCAGCCACCCGCTCGGCAATGGCATCCAGGGCAGAGAGAAAGATGATCGGCACGCAGGATTCCGCCCGGAGCCTGCGGCACACCGCAAAGCCATCGAGCTTGGGGAGCATCACGTCGAGCACCACGAGATCCGGTTGCTCGCTGTGGAAGAGCTCCAAGGCCTGCTCGCCGTCTTCTGCGCAGACCACCCGATAGCCCGCCAACTGAAGCCGCATCACCAAAACCCTGCGAACGGCAGGCTCGTCATCCACCACCAGGAGGGTGGGCTTGGGGGCCGTGCCGGAATCCCCACCCGTCAGATCGGTTTCCAGGAGCCCCTCGGATGGGTCCATGGGATCCGGTCGGAAGGCATCCGAAGGGGAAGAGGACAGCTCGGGACGATCCTCCAGACTCATGGGCGGGACGCCTGATGAAGAATCGCAACCATACCGTCGAGCCGTTCCTGGGGTCATCCCCTCAATCCCGTGCGCAGGCAGGCATGGGGGGATTTTTAAGCATTTCTATGGAAACAGACGTCAGCGGGAAGGGCTGCTACTGGATCACCCTCAGCCCGAGGAAAGACCGGCTGGCCAGCGCGACGCGGCATAACGGTTCCATTCTCCGGCCGCACCCTCCAGGGCCCGGTCGCTGGAGATCTGACCCAGCATGGCCTGCTGCAAGTGGGTGTAGAGGATGGTCTGAAGCCGCTTCAGCCCTGGGGTGGGGGGCACCAATACCCGCGCTCCGGCCAGTGACGCAATGGCCAGCAGGCGGGCCTCCAGCACCATCCGCTCCTGGGGGGATTCGGGCTTCTGCGCCCCCAGCCTGCGCTCCAGCGCCGCCAAAGCCGCCCGGGAAGAGGGCAACACCCTCGCCTCCTCCGCAAACGTCAGCTGGTGGCTGGCATTGGTGAGGAACAGCGCCAGATCAACCGCAGCCGCCGGTGCGCCGCTGCCCCGCGGCACAACCAGGTTCATCACCGCCACATTGGTATGTCCGGAAGGCCCCCGCAGGGGGGGGTGGGGCTCACTCAGGGAAGCCACCCCCGGCGCATTGGTCTGCAGATTGCGCAGAAAATCGGGCCCCGTCGCCACCTGGGCCAGATCACCCGCCTGGTAGAGCTCGATGGCCCGCCGGTAGCCCTGGCTCACCACTTCACGGGGAAGCAGCCCTTTGCGATAGAGCTCCGTCCAGAAGGTGAAGGCGTCACGACCGGCGGGACTGAGGAAAGCCGCCTGGTGCTGATCGTCCAGGAGGCGAACACCCATCTGGACCATGGATTCCAGGAGCTCAGCCGAATCTTCCGGCACGACCGTGACAAAGAGGGCATAGCGGCCGGTGCGGCGACGGATGGCTTCGGCATAGGCCGGCACCTCCTGCCAGCGCCGGGGCGGAGCTGCGTAACCGGCCTGTCGCAACAGCCCCCGGTTGGCCATGGTCAACCGGGTGGTGAGATACCAGGGGATGGCGAATTGCTGGCCGGCCAGCTGGCCGGACGACCACACCCCAGGCAGATAGGCCGTGGCGGCCTCGGGGGGGAGCAGGGGCTCGAGATCCACCAGGCCGCCCCTGCTGGCCAGTCCGGCAGCAAAGATCGGGTTGAGATTCACCAGATCCGGAGCCGTGCGCGCATAGACCGAAGCCAGTAACTTGCGCTCGACGGAACTCCAGGGCACATCGGTCCAGCGCACCCCCATGGGACTCCCGCCACGGCGCTCCCGCTCCCATGCCGCCAGGACCGCCTGGATGTAGGCCGAGAATTTGGGCGCGAGATCGAGCGTCCAGAGCTGGAGGGTGGAGGGAGGTTGGGGCGCGCGGGAACGGCCGACCCCACAGGCAGCACTGCCCAGGGCCAGGCCACCCAGGAGCAGGTGATGCAGGACCGCACGGCGCTGCAGCAGGGGCCTGGAATCAACCACGCCAGCCGGGATGGGCCCGTCGCCACAACCGCAACAGGGGCATGCAGATCAACGGAGCCAGAACGGCCGTGAGGAGGGTCTGGGCCAGGAGCACATGGAGACCGGAGGTGGAGAGATCCTGCCAGGTCCAGCCGGGCTGGGCCAGGTCGGAGGGATCGGGGCCCCCTTCCCCACTGCCGAAGGGGAAGCGCCAGCTCCAGGCCAGCCACTGGAGCATGAGCGTGGCATTCAGCAAAACGGTTCCCATCAAGATGAGCAGGCCGAGGCTGAACAATCCCTCGATAGCCGGGCGGCGCGTGCTGAGGGGCCCCCACCACCAGGCGAGCAGGAGGAGGCCTGGAATCCAGCTGATGGGGCCATGGTGCACGGCGTCCATGAGCAGTCCAAGCACGCCAGCCAGCAGCATGGCGGAACGCCGTCCATCGGCGAGGGCCCAGGGCAGCAGCCAGAGAACGGGCCAGCACGGCGGAACGCCACCCAGAGCCAACCAGGGTGGGGCTGCCAGGGTGAGAAGGGGCACAACCACCAGGCTGGTGGCCCAGAGGGGCTGGCGGTAGAGAAGCTCCATCAAGGTCGGAGCACCTGGACCCAATCCACCGCCTGCACCGGGGCGATCAGCTGCACCACAGCTGTAGGCGCGGGATCGGCGGAGGCATCGATACTCTGAATCACCCCCACGGGCAGATTGGGGGGCACCAGGGTGCTGGCTGGGGAGGTCACCACCAGATCCCCAGGGCGGGCCTCAGGATCCTTGTCCAGAAATCTCACCACCGGCCGGGCCGTCCCGACCCCGGTCAGAAGGCCATGGTGCCTTGTGCGACCCAACCAGACCCCCACCCGGCTGGACGGGTCTGTGACCAGGGTGATCGTGGCCGTCGCTGGGGTCACACTGGCCACCAGGCCAATGAGCCCCCCGGGCGCGAGCACCGGCTGACCGGCCCGCACCCCGGCCAAGGAACCCTTCCCAATCACCAGCTGCTGCCACCAGCCACCGGTCTGCCTGGAGATCACAGGAGCCGAAACCGTCTGCCCAACACTCTGACCATCCCGGGATCGCTTGAGGGCGAGCATCTCCCGCAGGCGGTCGTTGTCCCGGGTGAGGGCCTCAATCCGGGCTCGATCCTCCGTTGTTCGAGCGGAACGCAACCACTCCGATTGGGCCGGACCAGGCCAGAAGGGAAGGCTCAGCGCGGCAAAGGCATCCGTGAGCAGGGCGCCTTTGCTCAGACGCACCCCCAGAAGCAGGAGAAGGAAGAGAAGGAGCAGGGGCCACGGCCGCTTCCCCCGGGGCGCTGCGGGGCGTCGCCGGGGGAAGGGGGGCATGGATCAGGCGGCTTGCCTGGCGAAATCAGGAACCTCAACCACCCACTCGTATTGCTTGAAATCGTCAAGGATCATGCCGCAACCACGGACAACGCAGAGCAGGGGGTCTTCGGCGACATGGCTGAGGATTCCCGTCTCCTGACTGACCAGATCGCAGATTCCTCTCACCTTGGCACCGCCACCAGCGATCATGATGCCCCGATCCACGATGTCGGCGGCCAGCTCGGGGGGAGTGCGCTCCAGGGTTCTGCGGACTGCTTCGACGATGACGTTGACGGGCTCGGCAATCGCTTCGCGGATTTCACCCGCCCGCACATTGATGGTGCGGGGCAGACCGGAGAGCAGGTGCAGGCCCCGGACATCCATGGTCTCCTGGTCGTGGGCATCATCTGGAAAAGCAGAACCCAGACGGATCTTGATGTCTTCTGCGGTCTGCTCCCCCACCACGAGGTTGTGCACTTTCTTCAGATGCATGCTGATGGCATCGGTGAGCTCATCGCCTGCCACCCGGATCGATTCACTCAGCACCGTGCGCCCAAGGCTGAGCAAGGCCACTTCGGTGGTTCCTCCACCGATGTCCACGATCATGGTGCCGACGGGTTCCATCACAGGCATCCCCGCGCCGAGAGCGGAAGCCACGGCTTCATCCACAAGAAACACCTGGCGGGCATGGGTTTCAGCCGCAGCCCTGAGCTCCCTGCGTTCGCTTGCCGTCACCCCGCCGGGAACGGCGATCACCATCCGGGGAGCCATCACCTCGCGTCCTTCATGCACCTTCAGCAGGAAGGCCTTGAGCATGCGTGCGGTGGCCTCCGAATCAGAGATCACCCCATCGCTCAGGGGGCGCACCGCCGTGATGTCTCCTGGCGTGCGCCCGAGCATGGGCTTGGCTTCCTTGCCCACGGCCAGGGTCGCACCGTTCTGTTTGAGATCCACAGCCACCACGGAGGGCTCTTCCAGCACGATGTCTTTCCCACCCATCCAGATCAGCGTGTTGGCGGTTCCCAGATCGATTCCAATATCTCGGGAAAACTGAAGGCGACTGAAAAACACGCGACCTAGAGGCGTCAGGGCGGATCATAAGGTTGGCCCGCAGGAAATCCAGAGTTCCTGTGCAGCAGAATGTGACAGCCTGGATCAGTGGTGGAACTGGAGGAGTAAGCCCCCAAACAGGGTGGCCCACCACTGATCCCTCATCCACCAAACCTTCGCCATGGGCGTCAACTCCATCACCCTTGTGGGCCGTGCCGGCCGCGATCCAGAAGTTCGCTACTTCGAATCCGGCAGCGTTGTGGCCAACCTCACCCTTGCCGTCAACCGCCGCAGCCGCGACGACGAACCCGATTGGTTCAACCTAGAAATCTGGGGCAAACAGGCCCAGGTAGCGGCCGATTATGTGCGCAAAGGCTCCCTGCTCGGCATCATCGGCTCCTTCAAGCTCGACCGCTGGACGGATCGCACCAGCGG
>JAYKIG010000076.1:0-8822 GCA_035286045.1 Cyanobacteriota bacterium
AGCCAGCCGCGGGTGGCCACCTGACCCTCCCTGGCATCAATACCCACCACGATGCGACCGGGGTGGGATGCTGCGAGCTGACACACCAGATCTGGCTCTTCCACCGCCAGCGTGCCCAGGATCACCCGATCCAGGCCGAGCTCCAGCAGCTGCTTCACGCGTTCAGGGGTTCTCACCCCTCCCCCGAGCTGCACGGGGATGGACAGGCCTGCCGTGATGGCGCGGATGGCTGCATCATTCACCGTCTGCCCCAGCCGCGCCCCATCCAGATCCACCAGATGGAGTCGGGTGGCCCCCTGGCTCTGCCAGGACAGGGCCTGGGTGAGGGGATCCTCGGAAAAGGTGGTGACCTGGCTGTAGTCACCCTGGTGCAGCCGCACGCAGTGGCCCGCGAGCAGATCAATCGCTGGAATGACGTCCATGTCCTGATAGCCACTGGTGTCATCATCCCGCGGGCCGCAGAGTGGGGCCGAACCGAGGCCCCCATGGAGCCGTCCGCCCTCCCCACACCCCCGCTCCAGATCGATCGGTGGGTTGCTCCGATCGCCTTCCCTGATCCAGCCATCGAGAAGGCGTTACGCGCCCACCTGTTCCCGGCGGGATCCAATCCGGAAGCCTGCCAGCGCCAAGGTGGGCTCCGATACATCTACAACCGGGTGGATCTGGATGGGGATCGGGCTCCGGAAACCCTGGTGGCTCTGCTCGGACGCCAGGGGTGTGCCAAGGGTGGCTGCCCCCTCATGCTCTTTAAAGGTGTGGGCCCCAGGATCAGGCCTCTGCAGATGCTGCTGGGATTCCACACGGCCTTGATCGTGGCCGAACGGCAGAGGGACGGCTGGCGCGATCTCATTCTGCCGGCACCGGATGGGGCGGGGGGAGGACGATCCACCTGGCTGAGCCATAACGGCAAGAGTTATCCCCTCGCCCCTTCGATCGACAGCACCGGGGCCCCACCCACCTCCATCCGGGGGGTTGCTGCCTTGGTGGTCAAGGAAAGCCCCTACCTGGTGCAGGGCCATTCCCTTGACTGCCCCCCCTCTGCGGGTCAGCGGAAAAGAGTGTTCAACAAGCTGCCAATGGCCCTGCCAAGTTCTTCATTGCCACTCGAAGAAACGCCGCTGCGACCCGCCATCTGAGTGGCCACCAGGGTCATGTCGGCCCAGCGGAAAATACCGGTGGAGCCGTGGTTGACGTAGCTCACGGGCCAGGTGGAACCAAAATCGTCGGCAATGCTCACCGAACCACCTCGGTTGGTGAACATGTAGGTGGTGCCGTTGTTGAGCCTTACCCGATAGCGGGTCTGACCATCGCCGCGATTCATCTGGCGCAGATCACAGCGGCCGTCAAACACTGGGCGCCCTCCCCGGCTCAGGCTGCATAAGCCCGTGTCTCTGGCCGCCTGACTGGTATTCCAACCATCCCCTGACGACCCTGGTCCCTGCTGACCGGAGTTGGAGCCTGCAAACAACTGGCCCGTGACCCGCTGGGCCACATTGCGCTTTTTCCAGCCATCCTCCCAACAGGTCCGGGCGGGCACACTGCAGACAATGCCGTTGCTGAGGCGAAACTCCATGGGAGAAGGATTGGTGGCCAGATAGGTCCGAAGCTGGGCCTCAGCCCGGCGACCCAGGTACTGACCAGTCAGGGACTCCGATGCGCCCCGGCTGTCGTAGCAGACCCCGCTGCCTCTCAGGGCCTGGGAATCGCAGAGCACCCCCGAAGCCGGGGATTGAACCTGAGCATGGGCGGCCAGAGGGGCCAGCCCCCCTGCCAGCAGCCCCAGGACAAGGGCTCGCTGCACAAGACAAGCAGACCGAGAACGGACAAAGGGAAGAACCATCACAGGTGACAAGGCTCAGGACCAAAACTAGCCACAGTCTCCCGACGAGCCGCTTGAATAGCCCGACTTGAGGGATGGTCGCCATGCGGATTCTGGTGATGGGAGGGACCCGCTTCGTCGGCAAGCCCCTGGTGGCCTCCTTGCTGGAGGCAGGCCATGACATCACGGTCTTCACCCGAGGTCGCCAACCCGTTCCTGCTGGGGTGGAGCACCTCAAAGGGGATCGCACCCTGGAGACGGACCTGGGCCAACTCTCGGGCCGGAATTTTGATGTGATCGTGGACAGCTCGGGCCGAACCCTGGCCGACACCCGAAGCGTGCTGACCTTCACCGGCGCCCCCCGTCACCGGCTGGTTTATGTCAGTTCCGCCGGGGTCTATGCCGATAGCGACTACTGGCCCCTGGATGAGGATGCCCCCATCGACCCTGCTAGCCGCCACGCCGGGAAGGCGGAGACGGAAGCCTGGCTGTTGGCCGAAGGGATTCCCTTCACCAGCTTCCGCCCGACGTACATCATTGGACCGGGAAACTACAACCCCATTGAACGATGGTTTTTTGATCGCCTCACCCACGATCGCCCCATCCCCCTGCCAGGAGATGGGGGGCTGATCACCCAGCTGGGTGATGTGCGGGATCTGGCTCGAGCGATAGCCCTCAGCATCGATGTGGATACCGCCTGCAACCGCATCTATCACTGCTCGGGGCTCCAGGGGGTGACCCTGAGAGGGCTGGTAGCCGCGGCCGCCAGGGCCTGTGGAAGAGATCCCGCCGCCGTGGACATTCGAAGCTTTGACCCGGCTGGTCTGGATCCCAAGGCCCGGAAGGCTTTCCCCCTGAGGCTGTCCCATTTTCTCACCGATATCCATCGGCTCCAGAGAGAGCTCGCCTGGCAACCCCAATTCGATCTGGCCACCAGCCTGGCGGACAGCTATCGGCTGGATTACAGCAAGACGGCCTCAGCAAGCCCTGATTTCAGTGCAGATGCAGCGCTTCTCCCGTGCTGATCCACCAAAGCGAGGCAAGATGCCGCCAGCAAGCGCATAATGCTGCCATTCCGAGAGGAGCTGCCTGGTGGAGAAAGGAAGAGTCAGTTCGCGTCAAGCCGCGGATTCCCTGCAATGGATCGCCTACGCCCTGATCCTTGTTTTTCTGGCCCAGGTGATCACCGCGATTTATCCCGTTGCCGCGCTCCAACCTGAGTGGATGGTTCGCTTCAGTACCGCTCTGCGTGGCACCGCCAGCCTGCCGCTTCTGGCCCTTGGCTTGTTCATGGTGGCTAACACGTTGGATGGCGATGTGTTGCCTTCCTCGAAGCAGATCAATCTGATGCGTCGCCTCGCCACCCTCGCCGCCCTGGGCTTTCTCCTACTGATCCCCCTCCAGTCCTACGGCACGGTGAAGGTCATCAACACCCAGGTGGAAGAGCGACAAGCGGAATTGAAAAAGGTGCTCGCCGCCGTGCCCCAGATCCAAAAGGCCAAAACAGAAACGGAACTCCGTCGCGCGATCATTGCTATCCCAGGGGGCGAGCAGCTCGCCAGGCGCCCCCTCGGTGGAGAGGTGCCAGCGGTGCGCAACTTCCTGCTCGAAAGGATCCGATCAACGGTGAACCGCCTCGAAAATGAACTGAAGGAGAATCAGGGCAAAGCCCTCCAACGGATCATCCTTCCCCTTTCGCGGGATGGCTTGATGTGCCTCGCCTACGCCATCGGTTTTGCCGGCATGGGCTACAACAGATTTGGCCAGCCCACACCCCTGCGCCGCCTTGTGCGAGCTAGAAACACGGAACTGCAGAAGGAGATGAATTCCAGAACCGGTCAATCCCGAAAATAGGATCCCAGCCGTGACGGGTGAACGATGGAGGCCTTTTGCCACCTCTTTCAGATCCTCGATCAAACCCCAGGCACCGAAGCAAAAGTTGCCGCCCTCCTCGCCTTCTTCCAGGCCTGCTCCGCCGAGGAGGGAGCCTGGTCGCTCCATGTGCTCCTCGGCCGCCAGAAGCGTCGGCTGATCACGGGCCGCCGGCTGCGGGAGATCTGTCTCAACGGCACGGCCTGGCCCCCCTGGCTCTTTGATGAGTGCCACCGGCATGTGGGCGATTCGGCGGAAACCATCAGCTTGCTGTGGAACGCCCCGCCCTCCCCTCCTGCACCCCCCGGGTCTTCGGAGACTCTGGGACAAGGGTCGTTGCAGGAATGGATGGAACAGCGTCTGCCAGCCCTGGCTGCCCTCCAGGGGGAGGATCAGGCCGAGGAGGTTCAGGCTTGCTGGAACCGACTGAGCCAACCCCAGCTTCTGGTGGTGAACAAACTCCTCACCGGCGGCCTGCGGGTGGGGGTCAGCGAGGGGCTGGTGATCCGGGCGCTCTCTCGCCTCACCGGCCTGGAGAGCGCCACACTGAAACATCGGCTGATGGGCCGGGGCGAACCGACGGCGGCAGCCTGGGAGGCACTGACCTCTCCCCTGGACACCGGGGAGATGCCCCCGAGCCGCCCCTACCCCTTCTTTCTGGCCTCCCCCCTGGATTCAGCCATCCTCGACACCACTCCCTCCAGCCAGTGGCAGGTGGAATGGAAATACGACGGCATTCGCTGCCAGTTGATCCATCGCCGGGGGGAGGTGTTCCTCTGGAGCCGGGGAGAAGATCTGATCAACGCCAGCTTTCCCGATCTCACCTCCGCTGCCGCCCACCTCCCTGAGGGGTTGGTGCTGGACGGGGAGGTGGTGATCTGGGGAGATGGGGAACCCCATCCCCGGCCCTTTGCCACCCTCCAACGGCGCCTGGGCCGGCTGGCTCCAGGGCGCACCCTGCTGGCCCAGGCTCCCGCCGCCTATGTGATTTATGACTTGCTCGAAAAAGATGGGAGCGACCAGCGGGGCAAGCCCCTGGAGGAGCGGCGAACGCTCCTGCATCAGCTTCAGCGGGAAGGGCTTCCTGCTCCGCTGCGATTGGCACCCGTTTTGCCGCTCTCCCACTGGAAGGAGCTCGATCTCTTGAGGGACCGGGCCCGCTCGGAAGGAGCGGAAGGGGTGATGCTGAAACACCGCGAAGCTCCCTATCTCAGTGGCCGGCGGCGGGGGCACTGGTGGAAACACAAGCTGGAGCCGTACCGGCTGGATGCGGTGCTGCTCTATGCCCAGGCCGGGAGCGGCCGACGGGCCAACCTGTTGACGGACTACACCTTCGGGCTCTGGGATCGGCCCTGGCGAGACGGGACAACCCCAACCCAGGACAGAGGACCCCAGCCCCAGCTGGTGACCTTCGCCAAGGCCTATTCCGGATTGGATAACGGGGAGATCCAGCGACTCGATCAGTGGATTCGCAGACACACCCTGCAGCGCTTCGGCCCGGTGCGTGCGGTGAAACCGGAGCTGGTGTTCGAGCTGGCCTTCGAGGGAATCCAGCCTTCCTCCCGGCATCGCAGCGGGGTGGCCGTTCGCTTCCCGCGCATCAGCCGCTGGCGCACAGACAAGCCGGCCCGGGAGGCCGACAGCCTGGAGGAGGCGCTGGCCTTGATGGCCCCAGCGGTGCCGGGGGGGCCAGCGGCTCCAGATCAGACCGGATAAGGTGCGGTGCCGGGCGACTCTTGCTTGCGCGATGGCCCCTGCTGCCTCCTCCCGCGCGCGAGCCAGGACTTCCGCGGCGGATGCAAGCGCCAGTGACATCCTGGCCCCGATCGAAGCCTGGTTTGCCCGGCAGGGCTGGGAACCGCAGCCCTTCCAGAGGCAATGCTGGCAGGCCTACTTGGATGGCCACAGCGGACTCATCCAGGTGCCCACAGGCTCAGGGAAAACCTATGCCGCCGTGATGGGTCCGATGGCGGAGATGGTGGAGGAGGCCCTGCGCCATCAGGGGGAGCCGACAGGATTGCGGCTGCTGGTGATCACGCCCCTGCGGGCCCTCAGCAGGGATCTCCAGCTGGCGATCGAAACCCCGATCGCCGCCATGGGCTGGCCCGTGCGGGTGGGGCTGCGGAACGGAGACACCCCCAGCAACGAGCGGACCCGCCAGCGCAAACGGCCGCCCCAGATCCTCATCACTACGCCGGAATCCCTCGCGTTGCTGCTGGCCTCCCCCGATGCCGAGGGGCTGTTTGCTGCGCTGCAAGGGGTGGTGATTGATGAGTGGCATGAGCTCATGGGCAGCAAGCGGGGCAGCCAGACCGAGCTCTGTCTGAGCTGGCTCAGTCGCCATAAGTCCAGCCTGCGCCGATGGGCCATCAGCGCCACGATCGGCAATCTGGAGGAGGCGGCCCGAACGGCGGTGGGAGCCGCGATCAAACCGGTGATCATCACGGCCCCTCTGCAGCGGGGCACCGCCATCCGCAGCCTGCTACCTGATTCCATCGATGGTTTCCCCTGGGCAGGGCACCTGGGATTGCGCATGCACGAAACCCTGGTGGCAGCCCTGGAGCCATCCACCTCCACCCTGCTGTTCACCAACACCCGAAACCAGGCCGAGCGTTGGCACCAATGCCTCCGCTACACCTGTCCGGAAATGGAAGACGCCCTGGCGCTCCACCACAGCTCCCTCGATCGGGCCACCCGGGAAGGGGTGGAAGCGGGCGTGAAAAACGGGGAGATCCGCTGGGTGGTCTGCACCAGCTCCCTCGACCTGGGCGTGGATTTTCAGCCGGTGGAGCAGGTGGTGCAGATCGGCTCAGCGAAGCATCTGGCCCGGCTCCTGCAACGGGCGGGCCGCTCGGCCCATGCCCCTGGCCGCACATCCCAGGTGCTCTTCATGCCCACCAACGCCCTCGAATTGATGGAAGTGAGTGCCATGCGCCGCGCCCTGGGGCGGGGGGTGGTGGAACACCGGTCGGCCCCAGATACCCCCCTGGATGTGCTGCTCCAGCATCTGGTGACCCTGGCCTGCGGCCCGGGGTTCTGTCCCCACCAGGAATGGGAGACCATTCGCACCGCCTGGAGTTTCCGGCACCTGGAGCCCGAGTCATGGCAGTGGTGCCTCAACTTTCTCGAGCACGGGGGGAGCTGTCTGGCGGCTTACCCCCGCTACCGCAAGTTGGAGCGGGAGGCCCAGACCGACCATCAGGACCCTGGGGATTCCCGGGGGTTTCGATTCCGGGTGCAGGACAAGGGGATCGCCAGGCTGCACCGGCTCAACATCGGTACGATCACGGCCGATCGCAGCGTCAGCGTGCGTTTTGTGCGGGGGGCTGTGATCGGCCATGTGGAGGAGGCCTTCATCGGTCGCCTGAGGCCCGGGGATGTGTTTTTCTTCGCCGGCCGCCAGCTGGAATTCCAGCGTCTGCGTGAGATGACGGCCTATGTGAAGACCACCACCAGAACCACCACGGCCGTGCCCGCCTGGGCAGGGGGACAGATGGCCCTCTCCGACCTGCTCAGCCACCATCTGCGGGAGGAGGTGGATCGCTGCGGCCAGGCTCTGGAGGAGGGGGCGGGCAGCCCCTTACTGGACACCCTGGAGCTGCAGGCCCTTCTTCCCCTGCTGCAACGGCAGGCCGAACTGTCCCGGATCCCCAGACGGGATGAGTTTCTCGTGGAGATCTGCCGCACCCGAGAGGGATGCCATCTCTATGCCTATCCCTTTGAGGGGCGCTTTGTGCATGAGGGTCTGGGATTTCTCTGGGCCTGGCGGCTGGCCCGCGAGCACCCGGGCACCCTGACCGTCTCGGTGAACGACTACGGCTTTGAGTTGCTGGCCCCGCGGGGCTATCCCTTCCCCGACCTGGTGGACCATCACGGCGCAGAGCTCCTCAGCACGGAGGGGCTGGAGCGGGATCTGGAAGCGGCCATCAACCTTTCCGAATTGTGCCGGCGCCGCTTCCGGGGGATCGCGCAGGTGAGTGGGCTTGTGCACAACGGCTATCCCGGCACGGCCAAGAGCGGCGGCCAGCTGCAGATCAGCGCGGCCCTGCTCTTTGATGTGTTCACGCGACATGATCCCTCCAACCTGCTGCTGGACCAGGCCCGCCGCGAGGTGCTCAGCGAGCAGCTGGAGAAGCATCGGCTGGAAGCCACTCTGGAACGGCTCCGCAGCTGCCACCTTCAGGTGGAACACCCACCCCGACCCACCCCACTGGGCTTCCCCCTGTTGGCGGAGCGGCTGACCAATCGGATGAGCAACGAATCCCTGCTGGAGCGGTTGCAGCGCCTGCGAGCCGAGGCAGAGAAAGCCGAAGCGGTGGACTGAGCCTCGGGGGGGGCGGACGCTCCCAGACCTCAGGGGGCCAGGGTGGATGCGGCAGGAGCGGCCGGAGAGGCCGCCGGAAGGGCAGCCGGGGGATCGGGCATGGCTGACTGCAGAACCTGATGCACCACCACGCCCGACCCCACCAAGGTGGCCCCCGTCACGCCCAGCACGCCCAGGAGCAGGTGGCGGCTGGTGCGAGGGAACACGCGGAAGCTCGCCACAACGGCCACGGGCCAGAGGGGTGGGATCGCCCAGGCGGCCGCCAGCATCCCGACGGTGCCCACCCGGGCGGCCCGCTCGAGAACCTCTGTGCGTCGGGCGAGGGCCAGCTGGGCCTGGTGGTCACGCAGGAGCTGGCGATCCTCCTCGGTATGCCAATACCCCAGACGGCGGGCCACCTCCAGATCGCGCTCCGCCCCAGTGCGGCCCAGGGAACCAGCAACGGATTGAAGCCAACGGGTTGCACCCATCCCAACTCACGGCGTAAGGGTTGCAACCTAGGAGCCCTGGGCCAGGGGGGGACGTTCGGGTTGCCCTGCGAGACAGGGGGAATGAACCGCCCTCAGGCCACCAGGTAGTTGTGCAGATCCCGAGAACGGCTGCGAATCCCCTCCAAGGCCCGGCGCTCGAGATTCCGCGTCTTATCGCGGCTCATCCCGAGTTCCTTGGCGATCGAGGTGAGGCTCATGGGCTCCTCGCCCTCCATTCCATACCGCATCTTCAACACCCGCCCCTGCAGCTCCGGCAGCTGCTCCACCAGAGCTCTCAGATCCCCCTTCAAACACTCCCCATCCACCATCTCCCCAG